>NZ_JBFTQG010000202.1:0-302 GCF_056398885.1 Cupriavidus sp. 01T418 | reverse complement strand
CCATAGCGTTATACACATCTCGGCGCCGACGGCGGCCCCCAATGAAGCGTTTACCTTCAATGACTCGCGAACTTCGCTTGTAAACTTTGTCGAAATCGCGTTTACTTTCGCGCTTTGGGCAAGCGCGTGGCAGAGGCAGCAAAGCAGTGGATCGAGCAGGAGTTTGCGGGGCTGAATCTTGGCGACGCCCGCCTCAACAGAAGGGCGAAGAAATTGATAGAACGACTTGCGGCCAAACCGAAGGCCAGTATCCCTGAGGCGTGCGATAGCTGGAGCGAGACGTGCGCGGCCTACCGTTTTTT
>NZ_JBFTQG010000201.1:0-306 GCF_056398885.1 Cupriavidus sp. 01T418 | reverse complement strand
ATCCTGCGGGTTGCGTCTTAGTACACCACCGGAGATATTCCGGTCGTACGTCCCGGTCATCAGGCCGAAGAGCATGGATCCGCTGATGCCGCTGTATGTGTGCAACAAACCGATCGGCTTCTGGGCGCTGTTATAGGYGTGGCAATTGTCGTTGCCGATCATCCCCGACACGCAGACCTGCACGCGGGCGTAGTATTGTCCCGTGGCCTCTCCAGTACCGATCCCACGGGTCGCTTGCGGCGGATTCTCCGCCGAGGCATTCAGGCCGGAGAGGGCCGGAAGGCCGGAGAGGGCCGGAAGGTTCCC
>NZ_JBFTQG010000200.1:0-332 GCF_056398885.1 Cupriavidus sp. 01T418 | reverse complement strand
TCCCTGTGCACGTGGTGCYYGAAGCCTGCGCCGCTTCAGCAGGGGGCGAGTCCGCCGCGAGGGCGTTCAACTGACGGGAGACCGAAAACATGAGGTAGGCGCCGGTGGAGAAACATTCTCCTGAGTGCCTGAAACTACGTCGAAGGTTCGTCCCTCCTTTCAGGAACTTGTTCGACAGGCCTTCCAGGCTGCCTGGCTTTTCCACTCACGCACTGGTGATGAACTTGCCGCTGGCCTAAAAGTCCAGCGGCGYATCCTTGGGTGCGGCGATGAAGCTCTGCGCCGACAGGATGGCGTGGCGGCAAGGGTGGCGGGGTAGGCAGGCGCGGCGG
>NZ_JBFTQG010000199.1:0-334 GCF_056398885.1 Cupriavidus sp. 01T418 | reverse complement strand
TGGCGCTGATCTTCGGCGCGCTGGTGGTCGGCGGCGGCATCGGCGCCGTCGTGGCAAAACGGGTCGAGATGACCAAGATGCCCGAACTGGTGGCCGCCATGCACTCGCTGATCGGTATGGCCGCGGTCTGCATCGCCGTGGCCGTGGTGGCCGAGCCGTCGGCATTCAGCATCACGCCGCCGGGCTCGCACGATATCCCGTTTGGCAATCGCATCGAACTGTTCATCGGCTGCTTCGTCGGCGCCATCACCTTCTCCGGTTCGGTGATCGCCTTCGGCAAGCTGTCGGGCAAGTACAAGTTCCGCCTGTTCCAGGGCGCGCCGGTGTCCTTCGC
>NZ_JBFTQG010000198.1:0-342 GCF_056398885.1 Cupriavidus sp. 01T418 | reverse complement strand
CAACAAGGAAACCATCATGACCCAAACCGGAAAAGTTCTATACACAGGCAAGACCCACACCACTGGTGGACGCGACGGTGTCTCCCGTAGCTCCGACGGGCGCCTGGACATCCAGCTTTCGTCCCCCGGTACCTCAGGCAAGGGCACCAATCCGGAGCARCTGTTTGCYGCCGGCTGGTCGGCCTGCTTCATCGGTGCGCTTGGGCTAGCGTCCGCCAGGATGAAAGTCGCCCTCCCGGCCGACCTGTCGGTCGACGCCGAAGTGGACCTGGTCAAGGAGGGCGATGCTTACTACCTGCAAGCCCGTCTCAACATCAGCCTGCCCGGGGTGGAGCGTGATGA
>NZ_JBFTQG010000197.1:0-351 GCF_056398885.1 Cupriavidus sp. 01T418 | reverse complement strand
CTCTCTCCGCAACTATCCGTTCGATATACGACTCCCCCCAGATGGGCCTTTACCAAGAGGAATAAGTCCTTCATTGCTTATAAAAGGCTGGCCTGCCATCGATGGCAGGCCGCGCTTTGTAAAATGTACTTTCCACATGAACTTTGAGGATATGAATCGGATCGATTTGGAGAACCTGAGATTTAATAAAAGATATCCATGTCAAATTGATCCATGGGACTTTTCGTTTCGCGGCGGATCGGCCAGGCTAATTTTCTCATCTGACTTATTTTCTGATTTAGTTCCCGCTTTAAAAGCACTTCAGAACTATCTTTCTGAATCAGTAAAATTGGAGCGAAAAAAATGAGCTAT
>NZ_JBFTQG010000196.1:0-356 GCF_056398885.1 Cupriavidus sp. 01T418 | reverse complement strand
AAGGCCTTTCTGCTCTCGCACGGTGTCCGCTACAGCGGCAGAGCCGACTGGGGACCGGCGCACCGGCGCTGGATCAGCACCTTTGCCTTCGACTCCCTGTGGCAACAACTCGCCTTTGACGAATATCGACGTGCCATCGAGGATCGGCTCGCGCAATGCAGCCGTCTCGAAGCGGCCTTGCGTGAAGCCGTGGTCAACTGGCGCTTCTATCCGGCCGTACTGGGMTTGCAGGCCATGCGCGGTGTGGACTTCACTACGGCGGTGGGCATGCTCGCCGAACTGGGCGATCTCTCGCGCTTTGTCCATCCGCGCCAACTGATGGCCTGGCTCGGCGTGACGCCCGCCGAACACTCGTC
>NZ_JBFTQG010000195.1:0-358 GCF_056398885.1 Cupriavidus sp. 01T418 | reverse complement strand
AACCCCGGTGGCACCCGCGGGATCTGTGGGTAGGCCGGTCGCTGCGGAGGTAGGTGCGTCAGTCATAGTAAGGTGCCGCGGATGAACGAGATTTCCTGGCCTCGCGCGAGTCGTCGCGAGAGGCCGCTGTTGGCGTTGATCAGTGACCCGATGCGGCGCGGATCTTCAATAGCCTGTGCTCACCGGCGAGCACGGGCGGATGCTTTGGATACTCGCCTGCGTGGACACAGGTCGGAATGCACTCGACCCGAGTGTCCTCGCGCGGATTGACGAAGTAAGCCATCGACTGCCGACGCTCGACGCTTGCGAGCGATGCGTCGGGATTCGCCACTCGGTGCACGTTCGACAACCATCGGTC
>NZ_JBFTQG010000194.1:0-363 GCF_056398885.1 Cupriavidus sp. 01T418 | reverse complement strand
GGCAATGACAGGCCGGTACCGAATGACCAGTGTGCCAGTGCGGTCACCGGACCGAACCGGCCCGTGTATTTGATGGTGTTGTCCTCGCGGAAGTTCGCGCCGGTCAGCATCACGATCGGTTCATACTGCGTGGCAAAGGCAGCCGGCACAAAGTTGGCGATACTCTCGAACATCGAGGTGTACTGGCGGCCCAAGGTGATCTGGCCAAACTGCGCGCTCTGGATGCCCACGTAGGCCTGGCGACCGAACAGGCGGCCGCCTTGCTGCGATGTGCCGGTGTCCAGGTTAAAGCCGCTTTCCAGAACGAAAACGGATTTCAGGCCGCTGCCGAGATCTTCCACGCCGCGCAAGCCCCAACGCGAG
>NZ_JBFTQG010000193.1:0-366 GCF_056398885.1 Cupriavidus sp. 01T418 | reverse complement strand
ACCTCCAGCCGCACGTTCCGGATCGCCGTCAACGACATCGGGCAACTGGTCATGGTGCCCGAGCTGCTTTCGGTCGCGCGCGGCATCGCGCCGGGGGTTCGTTTCGAAACCGTGGATGTCTCCGTGGCCGAGGCCCGGCAGCGCATGCTCCACGGGCAGATCGACGTCGCCCTGGGCAGCTGGGAAGCGATGGGGCCATCGTTCTACCAGCAGCGGCTGTTCGACGAGACCTTCGTCGTGCTGATGTCGAAGGCGTCGCCGCTGGGCGCGCGCGAGCGCATCGAGCTCGACGACTACCTTGCGGCCGAGCACATTGCCTACCGGCCCCAGGGCACCACCGACTTGCAGCTCCAGCAAACCCTGGAG
>NZ_JBFTQG010000192.1:0-385 GCF_056398885.1 Cupriavidus sp. 01T418 | reverse complement strand
GCGCACTATGTGCACCGGGCCGGMCGGGGTCGGCTGGGTGGCCGCGCCGTACCGGAGCGCGGGCGCCCCGGGGGGGCTGCCGTCGACATGCAGCTGAATCTGGACGCCCGGCGGCCAGTCGGGGTGCGTGGGGATCAGCCACAGCGCGATGTCCCGCATCAAGTCATCSAGAAAGACCATGCTCCGCAGTGCCGCGGCTACCGCGTTGCGGGTCACCGCATCGAYCTGGAGGGGAGTCCCTGTGCACGTGGTGCCTGAAGCCTGCGCCGCTTCAGCAGGGGGCGAGTCCGCCGCGAGGGCGTTCAACTGACGGGAGACCGAAAACATGAGGTAGGCGCCGGTGGAGAAACATTCTCCTGAGTGCCTGAAACTACGTCGAAGGTTC
>NZ_JBFTQG010000191.1:0-385 GCF_056398885.1 Cupriavidus sp. 01T418 | reverse complement strand
TACTCGCCTGCGTGGACACAGGTCGGAATGCACTCGACCCGAGTGTCCTCGCGCGGATTGACGAAGTAAGCCATCGACTGCCGACGCTCGACGCTTGCGAGCGATGCGTCGGGATTCGCCACTCGGTGCACGTTCGACAACCATCGGTCGTTGGTCCACATCATCATCAGGTCGCCGATGTTGATGACGAAAGAGTCGCATGGCGCGCTGATGTCCAGCCACTGGCCCGTGCGTGTCGGCGCCGAATGCCTGGCAAGTCCTGACGGCGCCATGCACATTGACATCCAGAATGCGCGTCCATTGGTCTTCCGTGCAGTCGAGAAAGCTGCGGCGAATCTGCAGACCGTGGCAATTGACCAGCAGATCGACGCCCCCGCTCCGCGCC
>NZ_JBFTQG010000190.1:0-386 GCF_056398885.1 Cupriavidus sp. 01T418 | reverse complement strand
TCGCGCTGTGGCTGATCCCCACGCACCCCGACTGGCCGCCGGGCGTCCAGATTCAGCTGCATGTCGACGGCAGCCCCCCCGGGGCGCCCGCGCTCCGGTACGGCGCGGCCACCCAGCCGACCCCGTCCGGCCCGGTGCACATAGTGCGCTGTGCCGATGGACAGTACGCGGCTCTCGCTACTAGCGCTCCACACGTGCAACGGGTCTATTGCGGCAAGCGGCCGAACAGCCTGTTCGATGCCGTRCGCCTGGGYCTCAGCATGCTTGACCCGAATGCGTACCACAATTTCACGCGGGCGTGCCGGCGCGACACACCGATGCTTGGCGAAGAAGCAGTGCTGCTGCGCCATTGCCTGGCYGACCAGCTYGAGCGYTCCTGCGATCTC
>NZ_JBFTQG010000189.1:0-398 GCF_056398885.1 Cupriavidus sp. 01T418 | reverse complement strand
CCAGGCTGCCTGGCTTTTCCACTCACGCACTGGTGATGAACTTGCCGCTGGCCTAAAAGTCCAGCGGCGTATCCTTGGGTGCGGCGATGAAGCTCTGCGCCGACAGGATGGCGTGGCGGCAAGGGTGGCGGGGTAGGCAGGCGCGGCGGTGGCCAGGTGGCCTTTCAATGATTAACCTCCATTCAGACGGGTTCCGTCTTGATYGTGCCTTGGGTATCCGGGTTCAGGTCAGGGACATGCGGCTCGCCGAATTGCACGAGATAGGCATCGCCGTAGTCGACGCGTACCTCTCGCGCCGGGTTCTCCGGAGCGAACAGATTGTCCAGTGCAACAAGGGCCGCGATCGCTTCGGTTCTCGGTTTCCCGTCCTTGTCGAGCATCGAGACGTCGAAGCCCAT
>NZ_JBFTQG010000188.1:0-400 GCF_056398885.1 Cupriavidus sp. 01T418 | reverse complement strand
GGACATCTCCGGATCAAAGCTTGTTTGCCAGCTCCCCGAAGCTTTTCGCAGGCTACCGCGTCCTTCATCGCCTGTGATCGCCAAGGCATCCACCACATGCACTTGTTCGCTTGACCCTATAACGAGTGTGTCTCAAACTTGCGTTCAAGYMCGTGCTCGCTACAGGATGAGTTCTCGCATTTGTGCCGTATTYCAAGTMATCTTTCGATCACTTMAATACATTTYGGTTGATACAATCACAACCCGGTATCGTGTTTTACTGCAGCGTCTCATCAACGCTCACGACACCTTTACTACATCCCATATTGTTAAAGAACAGCCGAGCGAGACAGCGTCTCGTTCGTCTTGGCCAAAGCCAAAGGCAAACGCTCAATGCTAAGCGCTTGCCTTTGACGACCAA
>NZ_JBFTQG010000187.1:0-413 GCF_056398885.1 Cupriavidus sp. 01T418 | reverse complement strand
GAGCAGCGGCCCGGCCTCGGCCTGAGCGAGCTGTCCCTGCTTTCGGGCACCTTGGAAAGCCATCTGCGCCGCGAGCCGGCCTTCAAGGCGCTCTCCGTGGAACTGGCCGCCATTCGCGACGCCGTGCCGCGCCGGGACGGGGAAGCCAATCTGGCCTACGCCCGCCGCCTGCGCGAGCAGCGGCCCGGCCTCRGCCTGAGCGAGCTGTCCCTGCTCTCKGGCGCCACGGAAAGCCAWCTGCGCCGCAAGCCGGCCTTCAAGACGATGTATGCGCAGCCTGCGGCCATTGGCAGCCACGTGCCGGCACAAGTCATCAARTCGGAGTCGACAACCATCAAGGAGCCAGATCCTGTATTCGTGGAGAAGCCGTTGGACCAGGCGCGAACAGCGTTCTTCGAGGAGTTGGCATCGCA
>NZ_JBFTQG010000186.1:0-416 GCF_056398885.1 Cupriavidus sp. 01T418 | reverse complement strand
AGATTGTCCAGTGCAACAAGGGCCGCGATCGCTTCGGTTCTCGGTTTCCCGTCCTTGTCGAGCATCGAGACGTCGAAGCCCATGAACAAGGCGTTGATTCGCCCATGATCGTAAGCTGGCTCCGCGGTGTCCGGCAGGAGCGCCGTATTGGCGAAGGGTCCGCTATTTGCGGCCCCAAGCGCCGCCACCGAAACCAGCTTGCTGCTGTTTTTCCTCGGCGTGTCCAGTTCATATTGGAGCGAGTCCGGATGCCGCTGACGATACTCGAGCATCTCTTCCTTTGTTTCCAGAAGGGCGCCCATATACAGGCACAGTATCCGGCCCTTGCTCAACGTGGGGCGCCGTTCGGGATCGGCTTCGAGGGCAAACAGGCCATACTGCCCTGCGAGGATCTGTTCATGCGGGGGAAGTCCAGC
>NZ_JBFTQG010000185.1:0-435 GCF_056398885.1 Cupriavidus sp. 01T418 | reverse complement strand
AGGACCTGGCCCTCGACAAAGAACTCGACGGCAAGACCATGTCCGCCGTGCGCGGCGGCAGCGCCTTCTCCATCGTCGGCGGCAACTCGCAGAACGTTGTCGGCGGCGGCGGCTTCGCCAGCCCGACCACGGGCCTTCAGGTCGGCCCGACCGTGAACACGATCGACGCCAGCTCGCATCTGAATCTGAAGATCCCCACCCTGCAGAACTTCGGCAACGGCACGCAAGTGGCCGTGCTGTAACGCGCTGTAACGCAATACCGGAGCGCCCTCCTGGAGGGTGCTCCCCAACCGAACCCCTTAGGAGACTCACCATGCAATCGACCCTCATGATCAAGGACCTGKCCCTCGACAAAGAACTCGACGGCAAGACCATGTCCGCCGTGCGCGGCGGCAGCGCCTTCTCCATCGTCGGCGGCAACTCGCAGAACGTTGT
>NZ_JBFTQG010000184.1:0-435 GCF_056398885.1 Cupriavidus sp. 01T418 | reverse complement strand
TCTTATGGGGAGTTCGGCTGCCTTGCGGCGTGGCGGTATCCGCGTGCAGGGGTGCACAGGCATCGCGCGGTGCGAGACGTTCGCTCGTATCGGCCATCGGTCTGCTCGCGGAGCCGGGAACGGGCTCTTCCAGGCGCTGCGGCGTGGCGGGTACGCTAACCCCAGGCGCTTGCATGGGGAGTGGGCGGACGGGCCGACGCAGATGACTGGGCTGCTCCGGCTGGGCGCGCTGAAGCGCCGCCTGTTGTTGTCCATACGCGTCAAGCGCTCGCAAGACGGATTCGCCGAGATCGCAGGAACGCTCAAGCTGGTCGGCCAGGCAATGGCGCAGCAGCACTGCTTCTTCGCCAAGCATCGGTGTGTCGCGCCGGCACGCCCGCGTGAAATTGTGGTACGCATTCGGGTCAAGCATGCTGAGACCCAGGCGCACGGCAT
>NZ_JBFTQG010000183.1:0-436 GCF_056398885.1 Cupriavidus sp. 01T418 | reverse complement strand
AAGGCGCTCTCCGTGGAACTGGCCGCCATTCGCGATGCCGTGCCGCGCCGGGACGGGGAAGCCAATCTGSCCTACGCCCGCCGCCTGCRCGAGCAGCGGCCCGGCCTCAGCCTGAGCGAGCTGTCCCTGCTCTCGGGTGCCACGGAAARCCAWCTGCGCRGCGAGCCGGCCTTCAAGRCGCTCYCCGTGGAACTGGCYGCCATTCGCGACGCCGTGCCGCGCCGGGACGGGGAAACCAATCTGGCCTACGCCCGCCGCCTGCGCAAGCAGCAGCCCGGCCTCAGCCTGAGCGAGCTGTCCCTGCTCTCGGGCGCGGCGGAAAGCCAACTGCGCCGCGAGCCGGCCTTCAAGGCACTCTCCGTGGAATTGGCCGCCATTCGCGACGCCGTGCCGCGCCGGGACGGGGAAGCCAGCCTGGCCTACGCCCGCCGCCTGC
>NZ_JBFTQG010000182.1:0-448 GCF_056398885.1 Cupriavidus sp. 01T418 | reverse complement strand
ATATTAAGCATACCACATGCATTTATGCCGAGAAAATTTTTGGTTGGAATGAGCTATGTGTTAGCTAACTATGTTAGCGAGTTGGTTGGTGGTTTGTTGGGATTAATCCCAACGAAGTACCAACTCAACAACACATTATGCTCCGTTGGTTCCAACCAAAAAGCAATTGGAATAAAGCATTAAAAATAGCCACTCAACAATTAAGTGGCTATGGAGGGTAAAAGAACTTTTTCATATTAAAAGATTTAATGATRTGTGGGGATGATGTTACATTTTCACTTTAWCATTTATTTAWTMAYAGTGCATTYAAAAGTATTTAACGATGAGATTTTTTGGCTTTTTTGAAACGAGTGAAACGAGTTTCTTCTTGTCTTGATACTATATAGAAATAACTCGATTTTATAAAAACGCTTGCTATCCTTGAAGTGAAAGGGTTTAGAGGTTTAGA
>NZ_JBFTQG010000181.1:0-450 GCF_056398885.1 Cupriavidus sp. 01T418 | reverse complement strand
ATGTAAATCATTAAAACAATCATTCCAGTAATCCACCATATCTCTTTTAAGTTCAATTTCTACACGCCATAAGTGATCAGACATAACTTCGACATCTGCGTTATCTTTACGTTCTTGTTTTTTGTTATAAATTCTAATAAATCTATCACTATCACGAACGCCAAAATATTTTGTTTCTGGTTTCCCGTCACGACCATAAAATACAGTTTTCTTAACTGCTTTATCAGTCATTGCATAATAATTACTTAAATCATCTTCAAAATCAAAAGCTAAATCTATTCTTGTAAAACCGTCATCTTCCATGTAGTTGATAATGTTTTGTTTTAACCAAAGCATTTCTTCATGCGTAAGTTTATTCGGATTAAATTCAACACGCATATTACGTCTATCCCATGTATCTGCTTTTACTTTGTCGTATTCGATATAAACTTTTTCCTGCAGTGCTTTAGC
>NZ_JBFTQG010000180.1:0-450 GCF_056398885.1 Cupriavidus sp. 01T418 | reverse complement strand
AAATAGACGCGGTCCTCACCCCACGCATTGCGCCATTCCAGCAGCGCGAATTCTCGCCCGTAAAGCGGATGGAAGGGATGGGTAACCCGGAAGGATTGCATCCCACCGGTCAGATCACGTGTAGTTGACTGCTTTTGAGAAGRGCCGCGTGGAACGTACCCACCTGACCCTGCAGGACCGACTCGTGAAGGAACTGCGCCTGCGTGGTATCAGCACGATGGAGGCCGCCAACGCCTTTATGCTGGAATTCATCGCCGACTACAACGCACGCTTTGCCAAGGTGCCGCGCAACAGCCACGACGCGCATCGGCCGCTGCGACCAGATGAGAATCTGGATCTGATCTTCACCTGGCGCGAACCGCGCTGCGTGTCCAAGAGCCTGACGATTCAGTACGACAAGATGCTCTACCTGCTTGCCGACACCTCGGAGCATCGCAAGCTGCAAGCTGG
>NZ_JBFTQG010000179.1:0-451 GCF_056398885.1 Cupriavidus sp. 01T418 | reverse complement strand
GCATTGGACGGCCTGCCCGGTGTGCATGCCATCGCCTGCGATACCGACGGCATCGACGGCTCCGAAGACAACGCCGGCGCGCTGCTCGCGCCCGACACCCTGACCCGTGCCGCGGCGCGTGGACTGTCGGCGCGCGCACACCTCGGCAATAACGACGGCTATGGTTTCTTCTCCGGCCTGGACGACCTGATCGTCACCGGCCCGACCCGTACCAACGTCAATGATTTCCGCGCCATCCTGATTGTGTAAGTGTGTCAGCCACCTGTTTGAATAAAGGCGCGCCGTTTGCTGCGCGCCGCCCGAGATTGGAAGAGGAGACAAAATGAGACGCCAGCGCAAAGCCAAGATCGTTGCCACGCTCGGACCGGCCAGCACCGATATCGAGGTGATCCGGCAGTTGTTCGAGGCGGGAGCCGATGTGTTCGCCGATGTGTTCCGCCTGAACTTCAGC
>NZ_JBFTQG010000178.1:0-451 GCF_056398885.1 Cupriavidus sp. 01T418 | reverse complement strand
GAACACATCGGCTCCCGCCTCGAACAACTGCCGGATCACCTCGATATCGGTGCTGGCCGGTCCGAGCGTGGCAACGATCTTGGCTTTGCGCTGGCGTCTCATTTTGTCTCCTCTTCCAATCTCGGGCGGCGCGCCGCGATGGGCGTGCCATTGTTCAAAAACGTGGATTGCACACTTACACAATCAGGATGGCGCGGAAATCATTGACGTTGGTACGGGTCGGGCCGGTGACGATCAGGTCGTCCAGGCCGGCGAAGAATCCGTAGCCGTCGTTATTGCCGAGGTGCGCGCGCGCCGACAGTCCACGCGCCGCGGCACGGGTCAGGGTGTCGGGCGCGAGCAGCGCGCCGGCGTTGTCTTCGGAGCCGTCGATGCCGTCGGTATCGCAGGCGATGGCATGCACACCGGGCAGGCCCACACCGGGCAGGCCGTCCAATGCGACCGCGAGCGC
>NZ_JBFTQG010000177.1:0-451 GCF_056398885.1 Cupriavidus sp. 01T418 | reverse complement strand
ACGAACATCACCGGCTGCCCAGGCTCAAGCGCCCAGCACTTGTTCARCTCAAGCGGGCGCTTCAGGAAGACGTACTGGCGGAGATGCGACGYCTGATCGAAGGCAAACCACAGGAGACGTTGCGCTGCCGGCCCGGCAGACTGGCCGCAGCTGRACTTCCCCCGCATGAACAGATCCTCGCAGGGCAGTATGGCCTGTTTGCCCTCGAWGCCGATCCCGAACGGCGCCCCACGTTGAGCAAGGGCCGGATACTGTGCCTGTATATGGGCGCCCTTCTGGAAACAGAGGAAGAGATGCTCGATTATCGTCAGCGGCATCCGGACTCGCTCCGATATGAACTGGACACGCCGAGGAAAAACAGCAGCAAGCTGGTTTCGGTGGCGGCGCTTGGGGCCGCAAATAGCGGACCCTTCGCAAATACGGCGCTCCTGCCGGACACCGCGGAGCCAGC
>NZ_JBFTQG010000176.1:0-454 GCF_056398885.1 Cupriavidus sp. 01T418 | reverse complement strand
CTTCAAGGCGCTCTCCGTGGAACTGGCCGCCATTCGCGACGCCGTGCCGCGCCGGGACGGGGAAGCCAGTCTGCCCTACGCCCGCCGACTGCACGAGCAGCGGCCCGGCCTCAGCCTGAACGAGCTGTCCCTGCTTTCGGGTGCCATGGAAAACCAACTGCGCGGCGAGCCGGCCTTCAAGGCGTTCTCCGTGGAACTGGCCGCCATTCGCGACGCCGTGCCGCGCCAGGACGGGGAAGCCAATCTGGCCTACGCCCGCCGCCTGCACGAGCAGCGGCCCGGCCTCAGCCTGAGCGAGCTGTCCCTGCTCTCGGGCGCCAYGGAAAGCCATCTGCGCCGCGAGCCGGCCTTCAAGGCGCTCTCCGTGGAACTGGCCGCCATTCGCGACGCTATTCGCGACGCCGTGCCACGCCGGGACGGGGAAGCCAATCTGCCCTACGCCCGCCGCCTGCGC
>NZ_JBFTQG010000175.1:0-457 GCF_056398885.1 Cupriavidus sp. 01T418 | reverse complement strand
GGGACAGCTCGCTCAGGCTGAGGCCGGGCCGCTGCTCGCGCAGGCGGCGGGCGTAGGSCAGATTGGCTTCCCCGTCCCGGCGCGGCACGGCGTCGCGAATGGCGGCCAGTTCCACGGAGAGCGTCTTGAAGGCCGGCGCGCAGCGCAGATGGCTTTTCAAGGCGCCCGAAAGCAGGGACAGCTCGCTCAGGCTGAAGCCGGGCCGCTGCTCGTGCAGGCGGCGGGCGTAGGCCAGATTGGCTTCCCCGTCCCGGCGCGGCACGGCGTCGCGAATGGCGGCCAGTTCCACGGAGAGTGCCTTGAAGGCCGGCTCGCTGCGCAGATGGCTTTCCATGGCACCYGAGAGCAGGGACAGCTCGCTCAGGCCGAGGCCGGGCCGCTGCTCGTGCAGGCGGCGGGCGTAGGCCAGACTGGCTTCCCCGTCCCGGCGCGGCACGGCGTCGCGAATGGCGGCCAG
>NZ_JBFTQG010000174.1:0-458 GCF_056398885.1 Cupriavidus sp. 01T418 | reverse complement strand
AGATTGTCCAGTGCAACAAGGGCCGCGATCGCTTCGGTTCTCGGTTTCCCGTCCTTGTCGAGCATCGAGACGTCGAAGCCCATGAACAAGGCGTTGATTCGCCCATGATCGTAAGCTGGCTCCGCGGTGTCCGGCAGGAGCGCCGTATTTGCGAAGGGTCCGCTATTTGCGGCCCCAAGCSCCGCCACCGAAACCAGCTTGCTGCTGTTTTTCCTCGGCGTGTCCAGTTCATATTGGAGCGAGTCCGGATGCCGCTGACGATACTCGAGCATCTCTTCCTGTGTTTCCAGAAGGGCGCCCATATACAGGCACAGTATCCGGCCMTTGCTCAACGTGGGGCGCAGTTCGGGATCGGCTTCGAGGGCAAACAGGCCATACTGCCCTGCGAGGATCTGTTCATGCGGGGGAAGTCCAGTTGCGGCCAGTCTGCCGGGCCGGCAGCGCAACGTCTCCTGTGG
>NZ_JBFTQG010000173.1:0-464 GCF_056398885.1 Cupriavidus sp. 01T418 | reverse complement strand
TCGCTCAGGCTGAGGCCGGGCCGCTGCTCGTGCAGGCGGCGGGCGTAGGGCAGATTGGCTTCCCCGTCCCGGCGCGGCACGGCRTCGCGAATGGCGGCCAGTTCCACGGAGAGCGCCTTGAAGGCCGGCTCGCGGCGCAGAGGGCTTTCCGTGGCGCCCGAGAGCAGGGACAGCTCGCTCAGGCTGAGGCCGGGCCGCTGCTCGTGCAGTCGGCGGGCGTAGGCCTGACGGGCTTCCCCGTCCCGGCGCGGCATGGCGTCGCGAATGGCGGCCAGTTCCACGGAGAGCGCCTTGAAGGCYGGCTCGCGGCGCAGWTGGCYTTCCAWGGCACCCGAGAGCAGGGACAGCTCGCTCAGGCTGAGGCCGGGCCGCTGCTCGCGCAGGCGGCGGGCGTAGGCCAGACTGGCTTCCCCGTCCCGGCGCGGCACGGCGTCGCGAATGGCGGCCAGTTCCACGGAGAGCGC
>NZ_JBFTQG010000172.1:0-475 GCF_056398885.1 Cupriavidus sp. 01T418 | reverse complement strand
GGCACTTTGGAAACCCATCTGCGCCGCGAGCCGGCCTTCAAGGCGCTCCCCGTGGAACTGGCCACCATTCGCGACGCCGTGCCGCGCCTGGACGGGGAAGCCAATCTGCCCTACGCCCGCCGCCTGCACGAGCAGCGGCCCGGCCTCAGCCTGAGCGAGCTGTCCCTGCTCTCGGGCACCACGGAAAGCCATCTGCGCGGCGAGCCGGCCTTCAAGACGCTCCCCGTGGAACTGGCCGCCATTCGCGACGCCGTGCCGCGCCGGGACGGGGAAGCCAGTCTGCCCTACGCCCGCCGCCTGCGCGAGCAGCGGCCCGGCCTCGGCCTGAACGAGCTGTCCCTGCTCTCGGGTGCCACGGAAAGCCAACTGCGCCGCGAGCCGGYCTTCAAGGCGCTCTCCGTGGAACTGGCCGCCATTCGCGACGCCGTGCCGCGCCGGGACGGGGAAGCCAGTCTGCCCTACGCCCGCCGCCTGC
>NZ_JBFTQG010000171.1:0-476 GCF_056398885.1 Cupriavidus sp. 01T418 | reverse complement strand
ATCACCACAACTCGGCCTGCTTCCAGCACGCGGCAATGATGTTGGCGCGTTGCTGTGCGCTGCGCAGCCGATTGCGGGCGGTCGTTTTGAGTTCGGCGAGCGAGTGTGGGCAGTAGTTGGCCAGAGCATGGCGCTTGAGCCAGGCCCAGCGATACTCCACAGGATTCAGGTCCGGGCTGTAGGGCGGGACAAAGGCCATCTGCACTGCACCACCAGTGCTATCGAGGTAGTCGCGCACGATGCGACTCTTGTGCTGCGCGGCGCCGTCCCAGATGATCATCAGGCGGCGCTTGAGGTGTGCGCGCAGTGCCTTGAGAAACTCCACGATCTGTGCGCTCTTGATCGCGCCGTCATAAAGGCGGAACAGGCAGTTGTGATAACTCAGGCCCGCGATGGCCGAGACATGTTTCCAGTTGAAGTGGAACTGGATGACCGGCGTTTGACCTTTCGGAGCCCAGGTGCGCACGCGCGTGGGC
>NZ_JBFTQG010000170.1:0-480 GCF_056398885.1 Cupriavidus sp. 01T418 | reverse complement strand
ACAAGGCGTTGATTCGCCCATGATCGTAAGCTGGCTCCGCGGTGTCCGGCAGGAGCGCCGTATTTGCGAAGGGTCCGCTATTTGCGGCCCCAAGCGCCGCCACCGAAACCAGCTTGCTGCTGTTTTTCCTCGGCGTGTCCAGTTCATATTGGAGCGAGTCCGGATGCCGCTGACGATACTCGAGCATCTCTTCCTGTGTTTCCAGAAGGGCGCCCATATACAGGCACAGTATCCGGCCCTTGCTCAACGTGGGGCGCAGTTCGGGATCGGCTTCGAGGGCAAACAGGCCATACTGCCCTGCGAGGATCTGTTCATGCGGGGGAAGTCCAGTTGCGGCCAGTCTGCCGGGCCGGCAGCGCAACGTCTCCTGTGGTTTGCCTTCGATCAGGCGTCGCATCTCCGCCAGTACGTCTTCCTGAAGCGCCCGCTTGAGCTGAACAAGTGCTGGGCGCTTGAGCCTGGGCAGCCGGTGATGTTCGT
>NZ_JBFTQG010000169.1:0-497 GCF_056398885.1 Cupriavidus sp. 01T418 | reverse complement strand
GTGGCGTCGTCGACATAGACCAGCAGCGTGCACGCCGGCGCCCGGTCTTCGAACCAGCGGTGGTCGCAGCCGTCGATCTGGATCAGTTCACCGAGACAGGCGCGCCGGTTGCGCGGCTGGTAGACCTTGGGCGGGCGCTGCTTGCGCGGCACCCAAAGCCCGGCAGTCGTCATCAATCGTCGGATCGTTTCCTTGGACAAAGTCAACCCATGGCGCTCACGCAGCTTCTCGCAGGCCAGCGTCGGGCCGAAGTCGGCGTAGTGTTCCCGGATCAGCCCAAGGGCCACGGATTCGCGGTCCGCCGGCATGCGGTTGTTGCTGGGCCGGCCGCGCTTGCGGGACACCAGCCCGGACGGGCCTTCCTGCCTGTACCGTTCCAGCAGCCGCCGGAATTGCCGATCCGTGATCTCCAACCGTTCGGCGGCCACGCCGGGCCGCAATTGACCATCCACGACCGCCTGGACGGTCTTGAGCCTGTCTAACTCACGCATGCTTAC
>NZ_JBFTQG010000168.1:0-497 GCF_056398885.1 Cupriavidus sp. 01T418 | reverse complement strand
GTAAGCATGCGTGAGTTAGACAGGCTCAAGACCGTCCAGGCGGTCGTGGATGGTCAATTGCGGCCCGGCGTGGCCGCCGAACGGTTGGAGATCACGGATCGGCAATTCCGGCGGCTGCTGGAACGGTACAGGCAGGAAGGCCCGTCCGGACTGGTGTCCCGCAAGCGCGGCAGGCCCAGCAACAACCGCATGCCCGCGGACCGCGAATCCGTGGCCCTTGGGCTGATCCGGGAACACTACGCCGACTTCGGCCCGACGCTGGCCTGCGAGAAGCTGCGCGAGCGACATGGACTGACCTTGTCCAAGGAAACGATCCGCCGAATGATGGTGAGCGCCGGGCTTTGGGTTCCGCGCAAGCAGCGCCCGCCCAAGGTCTACCAGCCGCGCAACCGGCGCGCCTGTCTCGGTGAACTGATCCAGATCGACGGCTGCGACCACCGCTGGTTCGAAGACCGGGCGCCGGCGTGCACGCTGCTGGTCTATGTCGACGACGCCAC
>NZ_JBFTQG010000167.1:0-509 GCF_056398885.1 Cupriavidus sp. 01T418 | reverse complement strand
GTCGCGAATGGCGGCCAATTCCACGGAGAGCGCCTTGAAGGCCGGCTCGCGGCGCAGTTGGTTTTCCGCGGCGCCAGAGAGCAGGGACAGCTCGTTCAGGCTGAGGCCGGGCCGCTGCTCGTGCAGGCGGCGGGCATAGGCCAGATTGGCTTCCCTGTCCCGGCGCGGCGCGGCGTCGCGAATAGCGTCGCGAATGGCGGCCAGTTCCACGGGGAGCGCCTTGAAGGCCGGCTCGCTGCGCAGTCGGCTTTCCGCGGCGCCCGAGAGCAGGGACAACTCGCTCAGGCYGAGGCCGGGCCGCTGCTCGCGCAGGCGGCGGGCGTAGGGCAGACTGGCTTCCCCGTCCCGGCGCGGCACGGCGTCGCGAATGGCGGCCAATTCCACGGAGAGCGCCTTGAAGGCCGGCTCGCGGCGCAGTTGGTTTTCCGCGGCGCCAGAGAGCAGGGACAGCTCGTTCAGGCTGAGGCCGGGCCGCTGCTCGTGCAGGCGGCGGGCATAGGCCAGATTGG
>NZ_JBFTQG010000166.1:0-513 GCF_056398885.1 Cupriavidus sp. 01T418 | reverse complement strand
GGCGCGGCACGGCGTCGCGAATGGCGGCCAGTTCCACGGAGAGCGCCTTGAAGGCCGGCTCGCCGCGCAGTCGGCTTTCCGTGGCGCCCGAGAGCAGGGACAGCTCGCTCAGGCTGAGGCCGGGCCGCTGCTCGYGCAGTCGGCGGGCGTAGGCCAGACTGGCTTCCCCGTCCCGGCGCGGCACGGCGTCGCGAATAGCGTCGAGAATGGCGGCCAGTTCCACGGAGAGCGCCTTGAAGGCCGGCTCGCTACGCAGATGGCTTTCCGCCGCGCCCGAGAGCAGGGACAGCTCGCTCAGGCTGAGGCCGGGCCGCTGCTCGTGCAGTCGGCGGGCGTAGGSCWGACTGGCTTCCCCATCCCGGCGCGGCACGGCGTCGCGAATGGTGGCCAGCCTTGCCTGGGTTTCAGGGGCAATGCCCGCAGGAACGTCCCTCGGGTGTGATAAACGCGCAATCTTCGCTGGGAGGCTGTCGTCGATGGCCGTCTTGCGCTTCTTATGGGGAGTTCGGCCGC
>NZ_JBFTQG010000165.1:0-523 GCF_056398885.1 Cupriavidus sp. 01T418 | reverse complement strand
TGCGATGCCAACTCCTCGAAGAACGCTGTTCGC
This sequence comes from Cupriavidus sp. 01T418, assembly GCF_056398885.1. Taxonomy (NCBI): domain Bacteria; kingdom Pseudomonadati; phylum Pseudomonadota; class Betaproteobacteria; order Burkholderiales; family Burkholderiaceae; genus Cupriavidus; species Cupriavidus sp. 01T418. Next base: position 490 of record NZ_JBFTQG010000165.1, on the reverse strand, counting down.
GCCTGGTCCAACGGCTTCTCCACGAATACAGGATCTGGCTCCTTGATGGTTGTCGACTCCGATTTGATGACTTGTGCCGGCACGTGGCTGCCAATGGCCGCAGGCTGCGCATACATTGTCTTGAAGGGCGGCTCGTGGCGCAGTCGGTTTTCCGTGGCGCCCGAGAGCAGGGACAGCTCGCTCAGGCCGAGGCCGGGCCGCTGCTCGCGCAGGCGGCGGGCGTAGGGCAGATTGGCTTCCCCGTCCCGGCGCGGCACGGCGTCGCGAATGGCGGCCAGTTCCACGGGGAGCGCCTTGAAGGCCGGCTCGCGGCGCAGATGGTTTTCCGTGGCGCCCGAGAGCAGGGACAGCTCGCTCAGGCTGAGGCCGGGCCGCTGCTCGTGCAGGCGGCGGGCATAGGGCAGACTGGCTTCCCCGTCCCGGCGCGGCACGGCGTCGCGAATGGCGGCCAGTTCCACGGAGAGCGCCTTGAAGACCGGCTCGCGGCGCA
>NZ_JBFTQG010000164.1:0-524 GCF_056398885.1 Cupriavidus sp. 01T418 | reverse complement strand
GTACTACTACTTGTGCAAAAGATAATGCTATACGAATGCTTTTCTTAGTTTTCTCACTCATTTTCTTCAACTCCTTTTGTTGCTTTATTCCAATTGCTTTATTGACGTTGAGCCTCGGAACCCTTAACAATCCCWAAACTTGTCGAATSGTCGGCTTAATAGCTCACGCTATGCCGACATTCGTCTCCAAGTTTAGTTAAGGGTTCTTCTCAACMTCAATAAATTTTCTCGGCATAAATGCGTGTCTTATTATTTATTTTTATTCACTTTAAATAAAAAACGTCCCAAGTATGCTACATAATAATACTTAAGACGTTTTAATTTTTATTTAGTTTTTATCTCCTTTAACTTTATCAATCAAGTCATTAGCTTTATCTTTAACATCATCTACTACTTCTTTGGCTTTACCAGAAGCTTTATCTCCTTTACCTTCTGCTTTTAAATCCTTATTATCAGTAGCATCTCCAATAGTCTCTTTGATATTTCCTTTTGCTTGTTCGAATTTTTCTTCGCTCATTTTCTAT
>NZ_JBFTQG010000163.1:0-526 GCF_056398885.1 Cupriavidus sp. 01T418 | reverse complement strand
TTGGTATACATTTTTGATTTTGGATAGCTATTCGGTAGCTTTTGTGTAGCCGTTCGGGAGTCATATAACAATTTTTATCGCATAAATAGGAATCCCATTTGACACTGTCAAATCAATAATTTGCACAGAAATGGATACCGAATGGAGACATTTGGAGACATTTCTGTGYAGGATTCCWCTTATGCTCTTTTAAAATACAAGAGTTACATTATACACCTATTTTTTAAGGCTTTAGCTTTTTATTAAGAAGAATAACCGAGATAGAAAAACATATTTCGTATTATAAAAGATTTAGAAAATGAATTTTAAAATGATTTATCGTCTCTCTGTTGAACGAAAAAAGTTTTTAGTTATTTTTATACGTGGAATGATTAAATGTCCTAGAAARGGCTTAAAATGCAAAATAAAAAGACTACTCATTTTTTGAGTAGCCAGGGAATAGTTTTTGRTATWYTAAATGAAAAGGAGTAATACATTAATCRTATCACACGCATTTATGCCGAGAAAATTTATTGAGGTTGAGAAG
>NZ_JBFTQG010000162.1:0-528 GCF_056398885.1 Cupriavidus sp. 01T418 | reverse complement strand
CGACAAGGGGCAGTGCCTCTTCGAACAACCTGGCGCGGATGCGCCAGTGAAGTATCGCCATCAATGCAAATCCCGCGGTAAACATGCAGTCACCGCGTAAGTATCATCCCACCCGACCCATGAGGTGCATTGTGAAGCATAGTCCTTGGCCTGGCTGCTGTTGGCACAGATACCCTCGATGTTCAGCTCGAATATGGCCCGGGCAAACTGGGTGTGGCCGTCGCCGCCGGTCGCATTGGGCTTGTTGACGCGGAACACGCTGGCCTTGTCGCTATAGAACGCCACGGGCTTGCCATGGCGCTCCAGGTAGGCCCGCGTCGCGGCAAAGTACGTAAAGGTGGCCTCCGAGTGGGTAAAACGCAGTTCCATGATCCGGCTGGTGGCGTCGTCGACATAGACCAGCAGCGTGCACGCCGGCGCCCGGTCTTCGAACCAGCGGTGGTCGCAGCCGTCGATCTGGATCAGTTCACCGAGACAGGCGCGCCGGTTGCGCGGCTGGTAGACCTTGGGCGGGCGCTGCTTGCGCGG
>NZ_JBFTQG010000161.1:0-530 GCF_056398885.1 Cupriavidus sp. 01T418 | reverse complement strand
CCAGGCTGCCTGGCTTTTCCACTCACGCACTGGTGATGAACTTGCCGCTGGCCTAAAAGTCCAGCGGCGCATCCTTGGGTGCGGCGATGAAGCTCTGCGCCGACAGGATGGCGTGGCGGCAAGGGTGGCGGGGTAGGCAGGCGCGGCGGCCGTCCGCGCGGCGGTGGCCAGGAGGCCTTTCAATGATTAACCTCCATTCAGACGGGTTCCGTCTTGATCGTGCCTTGGGTATCCGGGTTCGGGTCAGTGACATGCGGCTCGCCAAATTGCACGAGATAGGCATCGCCGTAGTCGACGCGTACCTCTCGCGCCGGGTTCTCCGGAGCGAACAGATTGTCCAGTGCAACAAGGGCCGCGATYKYTTCGGTTCTCGGTTTCCCGTCCTTGTCGAGCATCGAGACGTCGAAGCCCATGAACAAGGCGTTGATTCGCCCATGATCGTAAGCTGGCTCCGCGGTGTCCGGCAGGAGCGCCGTATTTGCGAAGGGTCCGCTATTTGCGGCCCCAAGCGCCGCCACCGAAACCAGCTT
>NZ_JBFTQG010000160.1:0-535 GCF_056398885.1 Cupriavidus sp. 01T418 | reverse complement strand
CTCAGGCGGCCATGTCCAGTTCGGGCAGGGGAATTTCCTGCGCGACGTAGTCGTGGTAGAGCGCGGTGGTGTAGAGCAGGCGCATCTGGGCGCCGATTTCGCAGATCTTCAGGCAGCGCTGCTGCAGCTCGACGGTGTTGGCGTGCTCCAGCACGATCTGGTAGCCGCGTTCGCCGTGGATTTCGTCGGAGACGATATGCAGGTCGAAGAATTCGACCTCTTCGTCGGTGAAGCCGTATTTGTCGCGCAGGGTCGGGGTCTGCTTGCGATAGATCGACGGCACCTGCGATTCCAGGCCGACGACGAGACCGGCCACGGCGACGATGGGGTCTTCGCGCATGGCCACCGCGTAGCACCAGCTTTGCAGGCCACGGGTGGTGGGCGACATATTGTCGGGATCGACCACGCGCTCGCGGGTGGTGCCGCAGGCTTCGGCAAAGCGGATCAGCAGGTCGGTGTGGCGATCGCCGCCGATTTCTTCTTCATACATATTGGCCAGCAGGAAGTCCTTGGCCTCGGTGAAGCGGTCGGGGGT
>NZ_JBFTQG010000159.1:0-543 GCF_056398885.1 Cupriavidus sp. 01T418 | reverse complement strand
TTGCCCATGTCTTCGACCACMTTCTTGGCGTCGCCGAACACCATCATGGTCTTGTCCATGTAGAACAGCTCGTTGTCCAGGCCCGCGTAGCCCGCGGCCATCGAGCGCTTGTTCACGATGATGGTCTTGGCCTTGTAGGCCTCCAGGATCGGCATGCCGGCAATCGGCGAGTTGGGATCGGTCTTGGCGGCCGGGTTCACCACATCGTTGGCGCCCAGCACCAGCACTACGTCCGCCTGGCCGAACTCGCTGTTGATGTCCTCCATCTCGAAGACCTGGTCGTAGGGCACTTCGGCCTCGGCCAGCAGCACGTTCATATGGCCCGGCATGCGGCCCGCCACCGGGTGGATGGCGTACTTYACCGTCACGCCCTTCTCMACCAGCTTCTCGGTCAGTTCCTTGAGCGCATGCTGCGCGCGCGCCACCGCCAGGCCATAGCCCGGCACGATGATCACGGTCTCGGCATTGCCCATCAGGAAGGCCGCGTCGTCGGCCGAGCCGGACTTCACGTTGCGCTGCGCCTGGCCGCCGGCAGCGGCCGCC
>NZ_JBFTQG010000158.1:0-543 GCF_056398885.1 Cupriavidus sp. 01T418 | reverse complement strand
GCTAGTCAGTATGACTCCCCTGAGGGCAAGAGGGCCGGCCCGCCGCGAGGAATCAAACGCGGGTTAGCATGACTGCCAGAGCCGCACGGTGTGGACAATGCCACACCCGGCGATTTCCAGCGCGGAGGCCAGCATGGAACACGATATCACTTTGTATGTCGGTCTGGACGTCCATAAGGACTCGATCACGGTCGCCTATGCACTCGGTATGGGCGAGGTGGAACAGCTTGGCAAGATCGGTACGTCGAAGGCYGATATCGAKCGCCTGTGCAAGCGCCTGCAGTCYAAAGCGCGCCRSATCCGSATCGTCTACGAGGCAGGCCCTTGCGGCTATGGCCTYTACCGGCAGCTTGCAGGGAAGGGATTCGASTGCATGGTGTGCGCGCCGTCACTGATCCCGAARAAGCCKGGTGAACGCGTCAAGACCGATCGGCGCGATGCGGTCAAGCTCGTGCGATCGCTGCGCGCCGGCGACCTCTCGGCGGTGTACGTGCCCAGCGTGGAGGACGAAGCGTTCCGGGATCTGTCACGCGCGTGGGTCAG
>NZ_JBFTQG010000157.1:0-566 GCF_056398885.1 Cupriavidus sp. 01T418 | reverse complement strand
TCGCGAATGGTGGCCAGCCTTGCCTGGGTTTCAGGGGCAATGCCCGCAGGAACGTCCCTCGGGTGTGATAAACGCGCAATCTTCGCTGGGAGGCTGTCGTCGATGGCCGTCTTGCGCTTCTTATGGGGAGTTCGGCCGCCTTGCGGCGTGGTGGTATCCGCGTGCAGGGGTGCACAGGCATCGCGCGGTGCGAGACGTTCGCTCGTATCGGCCATCGGTCTGGTCGCRGAGCCGGGAACGGGCTCTTCCAGGCGCTGCGGCGTGGCGGGTACGCTMACCCCAGKCGCTTGCATGGGGAGTGGGCGGACGGGCTGACGCAGATGACTGGGCTGCTCCGGCTGGGTGCGCTGAAGCGCCGCCTGTTGTTGTCCATACGCGTCAAGCGCTCGCAGGACGGATTCGCCGAGATCGCAGGARCGCTCGAGCTGGTCAGCCAGGCAATGGCGCAGCAGCACTGCTTCTTCGCCAAGCATCGGTGTGTCGCGCCGGCACGCCCGCGTGAAATTGTGGTACGCATTCGGGTCAAGCATGCTGAGACCCAGGCGYACGGCATCGAACAGGCTGTT
>NZ_JBFTQG010000156.1:0-567 GCF_056398885.1 Cupriavidus sp. 01T418 | reverse complement strand
GTTTTCGGTTAGCGGGTAACTGCTGAGGGTTGTGAACTCGGGCGGCCGCTCGGCATTGGAGGCATCGCACTCAGCGCAGCAAATTCGCTTGACGGACGACAGCATGTACTCGCGAACATCTTCGTCGAAGGTGCGCATATTAAGCTTGATCGTGGCATCGTCAGGAATGATGTTCTCCTTGGTGCCGGCCTGCAGCGAGCCAATGGTCAACACTGCATTGTCCAGCGGCGAGATTTCACGCGAAACGATGGTTTGCAGGCGCAGCGTGGTGGCGGCGGCCATGATCACCGGATCGATGGCGGTCTGCGGCTGCGAGCCGTGTGAGCCGCGGCCGAATAGTTTGATCTTCAGGCTGTCACCGGCTGACAGGATGACACCCGGGCGGTAGCTGACCGTGCCACTCAGCCCCACCATCACATGCTGCCCCAAGATAATGTCTGGCTTGGGGAGGCGCTCCTCGCCCCAATCCTGAACCATGCTCGCCGCACCCCGGCCCACTTCCTCGCCGGGCTGGAACACGAGCATGACAGTGCCTTGCCAGGCGTCGCGATGCTCTGCAAAAATGCG
>NZ_JBFTQG010000155.1:0-575 GCF_056398885.1 Cupriavidus sp. 01T418 | reverse complement strand
GTGCGTGAGCTGGCGCGTGACCGTTTCCGCGGCCGCGCCATGAAGTGGCTCGACGGCACGTTCCCGTGGGAGAACCTGCACGATTTGGCCGAGATCGGCGTGCTGGGCATGTCAGTACCCGAGGAATATGGTGGTTCGAGTCTGCCGGTGTTCGATACCGCCCTGGTCCTGGAAGAGGTCGCCAAGGTCTGCTATGTCACTGCCATGGCCCTGATGAGCGAAGTGGGTGTACAAACGCGCGTGATCTCCACCTATGCGCCGGAGCACATGAAGCGCGACATCTTGCCCAAGGTCTGTTCGGGCGAAGTGTTGCTCGCTATTTGCATGACCGAGCCGCATGCCGGCACCGACGTGCCAAACTTCCGGACCAACACCACCATCAAGGGCGACCGGGCGTTGATCAAAGGCGTGAAAACGCTGATCAGCAAGGCTGATGAAGCGGAATGGTTCATCGTGTTCACCCGCATCAACGGCCGGCCGGGGCGCGACGGCATTGGGTGCGTGCTGGTGAATCGGCATACACCGGGCTTCAACGTCACCGGGCGCTACCACACCATGGGCGGAGAATACCTCTC
>NZ_JBFTQG010000154.1:0-577 GCF_056398885.1 Cupriavidus sp. 01T418 | reverse complement strand
ATCCCGTGAATCGTGCCCACCCACGCTATGCCGGCCCCAACGGGGAGGTTGCCGCCAGTGTCAAGGYCACCGATGTTCTACTCGCCCGCGGCGCGTTTTCATATATGGAACAGATCTCGACATCTGACGAACATCTCCGGCTGCCCAGGCTCAAGCGCCCAGCACTTGCTCAGCTCAAGCGGGCGCTTCAGGAAGACGTACTGGCGGAGATGCAACGCCTGATCGAAGGCAGACCACAGGAGACGTTGCGCTGCCGGCCCGGCAGACTGGCCGCAGCTGGACTTCCCCCGCATGAACAGATCCTCGCAGGGCAGTATGGCCTGTTTGCCCTCGAAGCCGCTCCCGAACGGCGCCCCACGTTGAGCAATGGCCGGATACTGTGCCTGTATATGGGCGCCCTTCTGGAAACACAGGAAGAGATGCTCGAGTATCGTCAGCGGCATCCGGACTCGCTCCGATATGAACTGGACACGCCGAGGAAAAACAGCAGCAAGCTGGTTTCGGTGGCGGCGCTTGGGGCCGCAAATAGCGGACCCTTCGCAAATACGGCGCTCCTGCCGGACACCGCGGAGCCAGC
>NZ_JBFTQG010000153.1:0-588 GCF_056398885.1 Cupriavidus sp. 01T418 | reverse complement strand
TCGCAAAACGTTTTTTAAAAATTGATTAAGTCTTCGATCGATTAGTATTCGTCAGCTCCACGTGTCACCACGCTTCCACCTCAAACCTATTAACCTCGTCATCTTCGAGGGATCTTATAACCGAAGTTGGGAAATCTCATCTTGAGGGGGGCTTCATGCTTAGATGCTTTCAGCACTTATCCCGTCCATACATAGCTACCCAGCTATGCCGTTGGCACGACAACTGGTACACCAGAGGTATGTCCATCCCGGTCCTCTCGTACTAAGGACAGCTCCTCTCAAATTTCCTACGCCCACGACGGATAGGGACCGAACTGTCTCACGACGTTCTGAACCCAGCTCGCGTACCGCTTTAATGGGCGAACAGCCCAACCCTTGGGACCGACTACAGCCCCAGGATGCGATGAGCCGACATCGAGGTGCCAAACCTCCCCGTCGATGTGRACTCTTGGGGGAGATAAGCCTGTTATCCCCAGGGTAGCTTTTATCCGTTGAGCGATGGCCCTTCCATTCGGTACCACCGGATCACTAAGCCCGACTTTCGTCCCTGCTCGACTTGTAGGTCTCGCAGTCAAGCTCCCTTATGCC
>NZ_JBFTQG010000152.1:0-593 GCF_056398885.1 Cupriavidus sp. 01T418 | reverse complement strand
CCTTGAAGGCCGGCTCGCGGCGCAGAGGGCTTTCCGTGGCGCCCGAGAGCAGGGACAGCTCGCTCAGGCTGAGGCCGGGCCGCTGCTCGTGCAGTCGGCGGGCGTAGGCCTGACTGGCTTCCCCGTCCCGGCGCGGCACGGCGTCGCGAATGGCGGCCAGTTCAACGGGGAGCGCCTTGAAGACCGGCTCGCGGCGCAGATGGCCTTCCAAGGCGCCCGAGAGCAGGGACAGCTCGTTCAGGCTGAGGCCGGGCCGCTGCTCGTGCAGTCGGCGGGCGTAGGSCAGACTGGCTTCCCCGTCCCGGCGCGGCACGGCGTCGCGAATGGCGGCCAGTTCCACGGAGAGCGCCTTGAAGACCGGCTCGCGGCGCAGATGGCTTTCCGTGGCGCCCGAGAGCAGGGACAGCTCGCTCAGGCTGAGGCCGGGCCGCTGCTCGTGCAGTCGGCGGGCGTAGGGCAGACTGGCTTCGCCATCCCGGCGCGGCACGGCGTCGCGAATGGGGGCCAGCCTTGCCTGGGTTTCAGGGGCAATGCCCGCAGGAACGTCCCTCGGGTGTGATAAACGCGCAATCTTCGCTGGGAGGCTGTCGTCG
>NZ_JBFTQG010000151.1:0-614 GCF_056398885.1 Cupriavidus sp. 01T418 | reverse complement strand
ACACCGCCCGTCACACCATGGGAGTGGGTTTTGCCAGAAGTAGTTAGCCTAACCGCAAGGAGGGCGATTACCACGGCAGGGTTCATGACTGGGGTGAAGTCGTAACAAGGTAGCCGTATCGGAAGGTGCGGCTGGATCACCTCCTTTCAGAGCGTGCATCTTAAGTCGAGCGTTCACACTTATCGGTTTGTTGGTTGTTGGAGCCGGGATGCGCGCAGCGTGTCCTGTGTGGCATGGTCAAAGGCAAGCGCTTGGCATTGAGCGCTTGCCTTTGGCGTTGGCCAAGGCGACGAAAGTCGGCTGTTCTTTAAAAATATGGGATGTAGTAAAGGTGTCGTGAGCGTTGATGAGACGCTGCAGTAAAACACGATACCGGGTTGTGATTGTATCAACCGAAATGTATTCAAGTAATCGAAAGATGACTTGGAATACGGCACAAATGCGAGAACTCATCCTGTAGCGAGCCCGGCTTGAACGCAAGTTTGAGACACACTCGTTATAGGGTCAAGCGAACAAGTGCATGTGGTGGATGCCTTGGCGATCACAGGCGATGAAGGACGCGGTAGCCTGCGAAAAGCTTCGGGGAGCTGGCAAACAAGCTTTGATCCGGAGAT
>NZ_JBFTQG010000150.1:0-652 GCF_056398885.1 Cupriavidus sp. 01T418 | reverse complement strand
TCGCACGATATCCCGTTTGGCAATCGCATCGAACTGTTCATCGGCTGCTTCGTCGGCGCCATCACCTTCTCCGGTTCGGTGATCGCCTTCGGCAAGCTGTCGGGCAAGTACAAGTTCCGCCTGTTCCAGGGCGCGCCGGTGTCCTTCGCCGGGCAGCATATGCTGAACCTGCTGCTGGCGCTGGCCATGATCGGCTTCGGCGTGATCTTCTGCCTTTCGCAGGACTGGCTGCCCTTCCTGCTGATGCTGGCGATCGCCTTCGTGCTGGGCGTGCTGATCATCATCCCGATCGGCGGCGCGGACATGCCGGTGGTGGTGTCGATGCTGAACTCGTACTCGGGCTGGGCGGCGGCGGGCATTGGCTTCTCGCTCAACAACCCGATGCTGATCGTCGCCGGCTCGCTGGTGGGATCGAGCGGTGCCATCCTCTCGTACATCATGTGCCGCGCGATGAACCGTTCGTTCTTCAACGTGTTGCTGGGCGGCTTCGGCGGCGCGCCGGCGGCGGCCGCTGCCGGCGGCCAGGCGCAGCGCAACGTGAAGTCCGGCTCGGCCGACGACGCGGCCTTCCTGATGGGCAATGCCGAGACCGTGATCATCGTGCCGGGCTATGGCCTGGCGGTGGCGCGCGCGCAGCATGCGCTCAAGGAAC
>NZ_JBFTQG010000149.1:0-652 GCF_056398885.1 Cupriavidus sp. 01T418 | reverse complement strand
GAGCAGGGACAGCTCGCTCAGGCTGAGGCCGGGCCGCTGCTCGCGCAGGCGGCGGGCGTAGGCCAGATTGGCTTCCCCGTCCCGGCGCGGCACGGCGTCGCGAATGGCGGCCAGTTCCACGGAGAGCGCCTTGAAGGYCGGCTCGCGGCGCAGATGGCTTTCCGTGGCGCCCGAGAGCAGGGACAGCTCGCTCAGGCTGAGGCCGGGCCGCTGCTTGCGCAGGCGGCGGGCGTAGGCCAGATTGGCTTCCCCGTCCAGGCGCGGCACGGCGTCGCGAATGGCGGCCAGTTCCACGGAGAGCGCCTTGAAGGCCGGCTCGCGGCGCAGATGGGTTTCCAAAGTGCCCGAGAGCAGGGACAGCTCGCTCAGGCTGAGGCCGGGCCGCTGCTCGCGCAGGCGGCGGGCGTAGGCCTGACTGGCTTCGCTATCCTGCCGCGGCACGGCGTCGCGAATGGCGGCCAGTTCCACGGAGAGCGTCTTGAAGGCCGACGCGCAGCGCAGATGGCTTTCCAAGGCGCCCGAGAGCAGGGACAGCTCGCTCAGGCTGAGGCCGGGCCGCTGCTCGCGCAGGCGGCGGGCGTAGGCCAGACTGGCTTCCCCGTCCCGGCGCGGCACGGCGTCGCGAATGGCGGCCAGTTCCACGGAGAGCGCC
>NZ_JBFTQG010000148.1:0-652 GCF_056398885.1 Cupriavidus sp. 01T418 | reverse complement strand
ATATCCCGTTTGGCAATCGCATCGAACTGTTCATCGGCTGCTTCGTCGGCGCCATCACCTTCTCCGGTTCGGTGATCGCCTTCGGCAAGCTGTCGGGCAAGTACAAGTTCCGCCTGTTCCAGGGCGCGCCGGTGTCCTTCGCGGGGCAGCATATGCTCAACCTGCTGCTGGCAGTGGCGATGGTCGGCTTCGGGGTGGTCTTCTGCCTGTCGCAGGCCTGGATGCCCTTCCTGCTGATGCTGGCGATCGCCTTCGTGCTGGGTGTGCTGATCATCATCCCGATCGGTGGCGCGGACATGCCGGTGGTGGTGTCGATGCTGAACTCGTACTCGGGCTGGGCGGCGGCGGGCATTGGCTTTTCGCTCAACAACCCAATGCTGATCATCGCCGGCTCGCTGGTGGGATCGAGCGGTGCCATCCTCTCGTACATCATGTGCCGCGCGATGAACCGCTCGTTCTTCAACGTGCTGCTGGGTGGCTTTGGCGGCGCGCCCGTGGCGGCCGCTGCCGGCGGCCAGGCGCAGCGCAACGTGAAGTCCGGCTCGGCCGACGACGCGGCCTTCCTGATGGGCAATGCCGAGACCGTGATCATCGTGCCGGGCTATGGCCTGGCGGTGGCGCGCGCGCAGCATGCGCTCTGCGCTCAAGGAAC
>NZ_JBFTQG010000147.1:0-665 GCF_056398885.1 Cupriavidus sp. 01T418 | reverse complement strand
CCACGACGCGCATCGGCCGCTGCGACCAGATGAGAATCTGGATCTGATCTTCACCTGGCGCGAACCGCGCTGCGTGTCCAAGAGCCTGACGATTCAGTACGACAAGATGCTCTACCTGCTTGCCGACACCTCGGAGCATCGCAAGCTGGCCGGGCGCTATATCGACGTCTATCACTACCCGGATGGACGCATAGAACCGCGGGCGAATGGCGCCGCACTTCCCTACGCTATCTACGACCGGCTGTCGGAAATTGATCAAGGTGCGATCGTCGACAACAAGCGGATCGGACACGTCCTGCAGATGGCGCAATACGTTCAGGAGAAGCGTGACAACCGGCGCTCTCAGGCTGTGCCAAGCACGGATGGAACACCGCGGAAACGCGGCAGGCCGCCCGGCAAGAAGGCCCAACGGTCGCTCGATCAGAGTGACATGTTGGAAGCGCTGCAGCGATTGCAGCAACAGTCCTGGCCCCTTAATGGGACTGAGAACTGAACAGCGGCTAGGTCAGCTCGCCTCCTAGTACTACTGTGTTAAAAAATAAGGCATTATTTGCTTATCTTCAAGTGAGTTACGAGGAAAGCGATGGAAGCCTCTACGAAACGGTTCGAGGAGTACGTGTCTCTAATGGCCCAGTCGCTTGGGCATGCTGATCGCGTGGAGCCGT
>NZ_JBFTQG010000146.1:0-668 GCF_056398885.1 Cupriavidus sp. 01T418 | reverse complement strand
AGCAGGACGCCGCAACGATTTGGGTCAAAGTCGAAGCGGCGGTGAGCGCCTGGCGCAACGTAGGCTCCCAACTGGGCATGAGCAGCAGCGCATTGGTTGACTTCATCCCTGCCATGGAGCTCCGCTAGCGGCGCCGCTGCGAAAAGAGTCGCCTCCGTGGGCATGGCCCGGCGTGTACTTGGGGCGCCTTGGCACTACCAGTTGATGCGGGAGTCTTTGAACATGGTGCGAGGCAATCGCCGGTCTTCGATATACTTTCACTTTCGTGAAATAACGATAAGGTCGCTCCTCTCAGGGCTCTCATTTCTTTGTATTGCACATGCCACGACCTTTGCCAGATTCAACGTTGCCATCCCGCGCCACGATCAAGATGTGCTCCCATCTTGGGGATAGGGTGCGCGACTCGCGCCGCCCAAGGGCTACCGATCGATCAGGCCGCCCGAACGTGTGGGGTGTCCGTGGGAATGCTGTCGAAATTGGAAAACGGGAAAGGCGTTCACCTTGACTACGTTCTCCGCGCTCTGGACGGCTTGGGTTTGACAATGCTGGTCGTCCCGAAGGAACACGTGCCTCTCCTCGAGAAGGCGGCATCTCATGCGGCACAAGAGGCTAAGGCGTACGAAGAAAGGCGGGGCAGGGACCGGGAATGGGACTAGTCGCCGTCGGGG
>NZ_JBFTQG010000145.1:0-668 GCF_056398885.1 Cupriavidus sp. 01T418 | reverse complement strand
GAGCGTGTCCGCCGTGGCATAGCCGTGCAGCGTGTCGTTGTCCGCGCTGGCGACCTGCACCAGCGCCTTGATGGCGGCCACATCCCACATCGCGCCATCGGCAAAGCGGATCTGCTCGACCTGGTAGCCGTAGGTGGCGTCGTTGTAGAAGTAGTTGGCGACAGTGAGGATATCGGCGCTGCCCTTGAGGGTCAGCACCAGGTTGTTGCCTTCGCGCACGGCCTTCACATCGTCGGTGGTGATGCCATTGCCCAGTTGGATGACATCCTGCTTGCCTGCCGTGGTGTCGGCGCTGGAGATGGTGTCCTTGCCCGAGCCGCGGCCGAACAGATAGACGTCGTCGCCGGTGCCGCCGTCGAGTGAGTCGTTGCCTGCACCGCCATCCAGGATGTCATTGCCGCCACCACCGGACAGCCGGTCATCGCCTTCGCCGCCGAGCAGCACGTCGGCCCCGGCCTCGCCATTGAGCGTGTCGTTCTGTGCGCCACCCAACAGCGTGTCGTCGCCAGCACCGCCATTCAGCGTGTCGGCACCATCGCCACCATCGAGCGTGTCGTTGCCAGCATACCCGTACAGCGTGTCGTCCCCAGCCAGCCCGAAGAGCGTGTCCGCCGTGGCATAGCCGTGCAGCGTGTCGTTGTCCGCGCTGGCGACCTGCACCAGCGCCT
>NZ_JBFTQG010000144.1:0-673 GCF_056398885.1 Cupriavidus sp. 01T418 | reverse complement strand
TCTCCGACGGCAAAACGCTATCGGTGGCCGAGTTGTATGCGGCCTATCCGATCCGCATGTCGGAAGGTGCGGACAGCCTCTCCTTCAGCAACGTGGGCGAGACGCTGTACGCCGGTGGCGGCAACGACTCGATCTCGGCCAATGGCGGTAACGACAAGGTCTATGGGGAAGCCGGCAACGACACACTGAACGGCGGTGACGGCAATGACCTGCTGGACGGCGGTGAAGGTAGCGACTCGCTCAATGGGGGCAACGGCAACGACATCCTGGATGGCGGCACCGGCAACGACACGCTGAGCGGCGACGTCGGCAACGACACCTATGTGTTCCGCGTCGGCAGCGGGCAAGACCTGATCCGCCAGTACGACACCGGCGCAGGCCGGGTCGACACCGTGCGCTTCGAGGATGTCAGCTCGACTGGCCTGACCGGCGTGATCCGATCGGGCAACGACCTGATCCTGACCTACGGCCAGTCGGACCGGCTGACACTGCAGAATCACTATTACAGCAGCGCCTATGCGGTCGACCAGTTCCAGTTCTCCGACGGCAAAACGCTATCGGTGGCCGAGTTGTATGCGGCCTATCCGATCCGCATGTCGGAAGGTGCGGACAGCCTCTCCTTCAGCAACGTGGGCGAGACGCTGTACGCCGGTGGCGGCAACGACTCGATCTC
>NZ_JBFTQG010000143.1:0-680 GCF_056398885.1 Cupriavidus sp. 01T418 | reverse complement strand
AGCTGTCCCTGCTCTCGGGCGCGGCGGAAAGCCAACTGCGCCGCGAGCCGGCCTTCAAGGCACTCTCCGTGGAATTGGCCGCCATTCGCGACGCCGTGCCGCGCCGGGACGGGGAAGCCAGCCTGGCCTACGCCCGCCGCCTGCACGAGCAGCGGCCCGGCCTCAGCCTGAGCGAGTTGTCCCTGCTCTCGGGCGCCGCGGAAAGCCGACTGCGCGGCGCGCCGGCCTTCAAGGCGCTCCCCGTTGAACTGGTCGCCATTCGCGACGCCGTGCCGCGCCTGGACGGGGAAGCCAGTCTGCCCTACGCCCGCCGACTGCACGAACAGCGGCCCGGCCTCAGCCTGAACGAGCTGTCCCTGCTTTCGGGTGCCATGGAAAGCCAACTGCGCGGCGATCCGGCCTTCAAGGCGCTCCCCATTGAACTGGCCGCCATTCGCGACGCCGTGCCGCGCCGGAACGGGGAAGCCAATCTGCCCTACGCCCGCCGCCTGCACGAGCAGCGGCCCGGCCTCAGCCTGAGCGAGCTGGCCCTGCTTTCGGGCGCCACGGAAAGCCGACTGTGCCGCGAGCCGGCCTTCAAGGCGCTCTCCGTGGAACTGGCCGCCATTCGCGACGCTATTCGCGACGCCGTGCCACGCCGGGACGGGGAAGCCAATCTGCCCTACGCCCGCCGCCCCGCC
>NZ_JBFTQG010000142.1:0-707 GCF_056398885.1 Cupriavidus sp. 01T418 | reverse complement strand
CTGCGCGGCCTGCCCGCCAACGTCAAGGCCGCACTCGAATGGGTGCCCGCCAGCGCCCACCCGATGGACGTGATGCGCACCGGCGTGTCCGTGCTCGGCACCGTGCTGCCGGAGAAGGACGACCACAACACCCCGGGCGCGCGCGACATCGCCGACCGCCTGATGGCCAGCCTCGGCTCGATGCTGCTGTACTGGTACCACTACAGCCATAACGGCAAGCGCATCGAAGTCGAGACCGACGACGACACCATCGGCGGCCACTTCCTGCACCTGCTGCACGGCCGCAAGCCGTCGGCGCTGTGGGAGCGCGCCATGCAGACTTCGCTCAACCTGTACGCCGAGCACGAGTTCAACGCCTCCACCTTCACCGGCCGCGTGATCGCCGGCACGGGCTCGGACATGTACTCGGCGATCTGCGGCGCCATCGGCGCGCTGCGCGGCCCCAAGCACGGCGGCGCCAACGAAGTGGCGTTCGAGATCCAGAATCGCTACGACACCCCCGAYGAAGCCCAGGCCGACATCGTGCGCCGCGTGGAGAACAAGGAAGTCGTGATCGGCTTCGGCCACCCGGTGTACACGRTTTCCGACCCGCGCAACCAGGTGATCAAGGAAGTGGCGCGCAAGCTGTCCAGCGACGCCGGCTCGATGAAGATGTTCGACATTGCCGATCGCATTGAAGCCACCATGCAGGAAGGCAAGAAGATGTT
>NZ_JBFTQG010000141.1:0-732 GCF_056398885.1 Cupriavidus sp. 01T418 | reverse complement strand
AAAAGCTCCCGACGACAGACCGAACGTTTGGTTACGTTCGTTATTTGGCGTCCCCTAGGGGATTCGAACCCCTGTACTCACCGTGAAAGGGTGATGTCCTAGGCCTCTAGACGAAGGGGACAGAACCTGGCTTTCAACCTGTTCCGTCTCGCGCGGCAAATACCTGGATAACCAGTTCTTCGCCACACTGGAAGCCTCGACTTACCACACTCGAAACTTCCGGCATTTTGGTGGAGCTAAGCGGGATCGAACCGCTGACCTCTTGCATGCCATGCAAGCGCTCTCCCAGCTGAGCTATAGCCCCATGGTACTTCGTTACTGCCGCTGCCGTTTTCGCCGTTGCTTCGGCGAAGACAGGATTATATAAACAACCCTGCTTTTTGACAACCCCTTTCGGGTGGTGGATCGATTATATCCGGGATCAGGCAAACCTATAACAGAGCGCTGGCGCATTAATACCCGGTCACCCAGCAGGCACAGCCGGCGAATAATGCGCCGCGCACCAGCGACGTCGATTAGCCGGAGATTATCGGAGGACTGCCGGCGCAAACGCCGAACAGCAAAAGAAAAAACCCGCATGGCATAACCATGCGGGCTTAGTGTTGGCGGAGTGGACGGGACTCGAACCCGCGACCCCCGGCGTGACAGGCCGGTATTCTAACCAACTGAACTACCACTCCATACTCTTGCTTATCGCCACGAGCCAAAAGCTCCCGACGACAGACCGAACGT
>NZ_JBFTQG010000140.1:0-744 GCF_056398885.1 Cupriavidus sp. 01T418 | reverse complement strand
AACATTGAGCTGCTGAGCGAACGCAACATCGATCCGGCGACGATCCAGTCGCTGCGGGAGCGCCGCGTCCTGGTGAGCCGGAAAAGTCTGCGCGGAGACTTTGATGCCGCTTGATCACACCCACGACCCCGCCGCGCGAAGCTGGCTGGAATCGGCGAACCAGGACGGCACGGCGTTCCCGCTGCAGAACCTGCCGTTTGCCGTCTTTCGTCGGGCGGACAGTGACGAGGCATTCCGGGGCGGCGTCGCGCTCGGTGACCGGGTGATCGACCTCGCCGCGCTGGTGCAAGGCGGGGCCCTGTCCGGCCTCGCCGAGGAGGCCGCCCGCGCATGTACGCAACCGACGCTCAATGCCTTCTTTGCCATGGGGCCTCAAGCGTGGCGGGCATTGCGTCACGCGCTATTTGATGGCTTCGATGCGCGCAGGAAGGCCGGGGGCGACTTGCTCAAGGCGGCGCTGGTGCCGCAGGCCGAGGTCGAATATGGTTTGCCTGCACAGATCGGTGACTACACCGACTTCTATACGTCAATTGATCACGCGCGCAACATCGTCAAGTTGTTGCGGCCCGACGGCATATTGTCGCCAAATTTCCAATGGATGCCAGTCGCGTATCACGGCCGTGCGTCGAGCATCGGGCTCTCTGGCCAGATAGTCCGGCGGCCTGTCGGCCAGCGCGTGCTGGCCGGACAGGGCCAGCCCGAACTGGGAGCGAGCACCCGGCTCGACTACGAACTGGAACTGGG
>NZ_JBFTQG010000139.1:0-744 GCF_056398885.1 Cupriavidus sp. 01T418 | reverse complement strand
AACATTGAGCTGCTGAGCGAACGCAACATCGATCCGGCGACGATCCAGTCGCTGCGGGAGCGCCGCGTCCTGGTGAGCCGGAAAAGTCTGCGCGGAGACTTTGATGCCGCTTGATCACACCCACGACCCCGCCGCGCGAAGCTGGCTGGCATCGGCGAACCAGGACGGCACGGCGTTCCCGCTGCAGAACCTGCCGTTTGCCGTCTTTCGTCGGGCGGACAGTGACGAGGCATTCCGGGGCGGCGTCGCGCTCGGTGACCGGGTGATCGACCTCGCAGCCATTGTGCGAACTGGCGCGCTGACGGGCCTCGCCGAGGAGGCCGCCCGCGCATGTACGCAACCGACGCTCAATGCCTTTTTTGCCATGGGGCCTCAAGCGTGGCGGGCATTGCGTCACGCGCTATTTGATGGCTTCGATGCGCGCAGGAAGGCCGGGGTCGACTTGCTCAGGGCGGCGCTGGTGCCGCAGGCCGAGGTCGAATATGGCTTGCCTGCACAGATTGGCGACTATACCGACTTCTATACCTCGATCGACCACGCCCGCAACATTGTCAGGCTGCTGCGCCCGGATGGAGCGCTTTCGCCCAACTTCCAGTGGATGCCAGTCGCGTATCACGGCCGTGCGTCGAGCATCGGGCTCTCTGGCCAGATAGTCCGGCGGCCTGTCGGCCAGCGCGTGCTGGCCGGACAGGGCCAGCCCGAACTGGGAGCGAGCACCCGGCTCGACTACGAACTGGAACTGGG
>NZ_JBFTQG010000138.1:0-762 GCF_056398885.1 Cupriavidus sp. 01T418 | reverse complement strand
CGCCTGGAAGAGCCCGTTCCCGGCTCCGCGAGCAGACCGATGGCCGATACGAGCGAACGTCTCGCACCGCGCGATGCCTGTGCACCCCTGCACGCGGATACCGCCACGCCGCAAGGCAGCCGAACTCCCCATAARAAGCGCAAGACGGCCATCGACGACAGCCTCCCAGCGAAGGTTGCGCGTTTATCACACCCGAGGGACGTTCCTGCGGGCATTGCCCCTGAAACCCAGGCAAGGCTGGCCACCATTCGCCACGCCGTGCCGCGGCAGGATGGGGAAGCCAGTCAGGCCTACGCCCGCCGCCTGCACGAGCAGCGGCCCGGCCTCGGCCTGAGCGAGCTGTCCCTGCTTTCGG
The DNA here is from genome assembly GCF_056398885.1 of Cupriavidus sp. 01T418. Classification (NCBI taxonomy): domain Bacteria; kingdom Pseudomonadati; phylum Pseudomonadota; class Betaproteobacteria; order Burkholderiales; family Burkholderiaceae; genus Cupriavidus; species Cupriavidus sp. 01T418. The sequence continues at coordinate 407 of NZ_JBFTQG010000138.1, read as the reverse complement.
GCACCTTGGAAAGCCATCTGCGCCGCGAGCCGGCCTTCAAGGCGCTCTCCGTGGAACTGGCCGCCATTCGCGACGCTATTCGCGACGCCGTGCCGCGCCGGGACGGGGAAGCCAATCTGGCCTACGCCCGCCGCCTGCGYGAGCAGCGGYCCGRCCTCAGCCTGAGCGAGCTGTCCCTGCTCTCGGGTGCCATGGAAAACCAACTGCGCCGCGAGCCGGCCTTCAAGGCGCTCTCCGTGGAACTGGCCGCCATTCGCSACGCCGTGCCGCGCCGGGACGGGGAARCCAATCTGGCCTACGCCCGCCGCCTGCGCGAGCAGCGGCCCGGCCTCAGCCTGAGCGAGCTGTCCCTGCTCTCGGGYGCCACGGAAARCCAWCTGCGCAGCGAGCCGGCCTTCAAGGCGCTC
>NZ_JBFTQG010000137.1:0-784 GCF_056398885.1 Cupriavidus sp. 01T418 | reverse complement strand
TATCCGGCCGTACTGGGCTTGCAGGCCATGCGCGGTGTGGACTTCACTACGGCGGTGGGCATGCTCGCCGAACTGGGCGATCTCTCGCGCTTTGTCCATCCGCGCCAACTGATGGCCTGGCTCGGCGTGACGCCCGCCGAACACTCGTCTGGTGAGAAGCGGCGACAGGGCAGCATCACCAAGACCGRCAATAGCTATGCAAGAAAGCTGCTAATCGAAGCCGCCTGGAGTTACCGGCACCCGGCACGACTGAGCCCTCAGATCCAACGCCGTCATGAAGGTATCCCAAAGGCCATCGTCGACCGGTCCTGGGACGCTCAGGTTCGACTCTGCCGGCGCTATCGGAAACTTGCCGCTCGCGGCAAGACCCCGAACATTGCGGTGGTCGCGGTAGCCCGAGAACTGAGCGGGTTCATCTGGGACATCGGCCGGCTCGCGATGTCGCTTGCCCTACCGAACGAGGCGCGGGCAACCTAACCCAGCGCGGCCCCTAGCAACAGACTTGACAACTGTAGCTCCCAGTTTCCTGAAGGCGGCGTAGCCCGGCACACGAGCAACCCGCGTGCGAGCTAAGCAATGGATTTCATCCGACTTGCGGCGCTAGATAGCGGCAGGCTCATTGGGCGGACCTCTGTAATGCGGTAGCCAACCCGCGGATATCAGCGTGATCCACCGTCGAGACTTACTGCTACGTCGCCCTCAGGAAATTGGGTGAGGAACAACATGGAACTGTGAAACTGAATCAAACCAATCTCGATTGACACGGGGAGTCATATCAGCTCGC
>NZ_JBFTQG010000136.1:0-785 GCF_056398885.1 Cupriavidus sp. 01T418 | reverse complement strand
ATCCACCATAACTCAACATGCGTTTTCTGTATAAACCTTGTTCTAAATCTTGAACAATTTCTGCGTCTTTTTCATGATTTCCCGTTAAATAATCAGACGACTTAACCGAGTATTTTGATGTCTCTTTAATTGCAGCTTGTATATCTTTATCGCCTTTTTTATTTGGCCTAATTGCTTTGATATTTGCGACAGGTTTGTAATCAACTTGAAGTGCTTTTTGCCATAAATTGATCCACTCTTCTTGCGTTATATAATTTTCTTTTTTTCTAAAATAAGCATTTTCAACACACAATAAAACGTGCATATGTTGATTATAACTACCATCATTTTTATTAACTGTTACCTCAGTTGAACGCATAAAACCAATCAAATTTTGTTTTACTTTTTTATATCTACTCAATCTATCAAAAGCTTTAGTTAAATGTTTTAAACTCTGTTCTAAAGTTTCACCGTCAATCGCATTTTTTGTTGAAAGTGTTAAAAACAACCAACGTGCTTTTGGTTTTTCTTTAATAACTTCCTCAATTACTTTTTGGGCTTGATAACTGTTTTTCATTGAACGCCTCCAATTACAAACCGGACATAATTTAGACTTACAAAACCATGTTTTATAAAGTTTTAAATACCCTTCATCAGTCGGCTTAAATTCTAAGACGTTACCACCTTGTTTTACGTTAAAAGCCTTTTTAATTTTTAAAATTTCTAGTATATCAGCATAACTTACATTGTCGATTTTCTTCTCTCTCCATGGGCGTCGTTTCCCATTTTTAGACATATCTTTCAAT
>NZ_JBFTQG010000135.1:0-816 GCF_056398885.1 Cupriavidus sp. 01T418 | reverse complement strand
GGTTTGTTGCACACATACAGCGGCATCAGCGGATCCATGCTCTTCGGCCTGATGACCGGGACGTACGACCGGAATATCTCCGGTGGTGTACTAAGACGCAACCCGCAGGATTTCAATTCGGAAATAAATTCCACGGATGGCACCTTCAATACATCCGTCAAAGGCATCGTCTGGAATATCAATCACCTGCGCATCTACGGGTACAGCTATAAAGACGGCACATACTTCGATCCGACGGACAGCTCCAAGTCGGACAACTGCAACTTCCAGCAGACCGGCATCACGCTCTCCGGCGGACAGAACGCACTGGGGCAGCCAGCGCAGCAAGGCAATTGCTCGACATGGGGCAATCCGATGGCGGAAGTCTATATGGAATCACTGCGATTTCTCGCCGGGGCGAACGCCGACTCAATGTTTTCCGCGACGCCGGCGACGCGCGACCAGGCTCTGGGGCTGACGACAGAAGCCTGGAAGGATCCCCTGACAGCCGCCAACTACTGCACGCCGCTAAACACGCTGGTATTCAATGCCAGTGTCTCTTCTTACGATGGAGACCAGCTAAGCGGCTTCAGCAGTCTTGGCACGACGACCACAGCCGCCAGCTGGACAGACAAGGTCGGCACCGGAGAGCAGGTGGACGGCAAGAGCTGGTTCGCTGGCTCCAACGGGACCGCTACGGACAACCTGTGCTCCGCGAAGGTCATCGGCAAGCTCAGCCAGGCTCTCGGCCTATGCCCGGAAAGCCCTTCCCAGCAAGGCACCTTCAATATCGCGGGCGCTGCCTACTACGCGCACACGCTGCCTACTACGCGCACA
>NZ_JBFTQG010000134.1:0-844 GCF_056398885.1 Cupriavidus sp. 01T418 | reverse complement strand
AGCGAAGATTGCGCGTTTATCACACCCGAGGGACGTTCCTGCGGGCATTGCCCCTGAAACCCAGGCAAGGCTGGCCACCATTCGCGACGCCGTGCCGCGCCGGGATGGGGAAGCCAGTCWGSCCTACGCCCGCCGCCTGCGCGAGCAGCGGCCCGGCCTCAGCCTGAGCGAGCTGTCCCTGCTCTCGGGCGCCGCGGAAAACCAACTGCGCCGCGATCCGGCCTTCAAGGCGCTCCCCGTGGAACTGGCCGCCATTCGCGACGCCGTGCCGCGCCGGGACGGGGAAGCCAGTCTGCCCTACGCCCGCCGACTGCGCGAGCAGCGGCCCGGCCTCAGCCTGAGCGAGCTGTCCCTGCTCTCGGGCACCACGGAAAGCCAACTGCGCAGCGAGCCGGCCTTCAAGACGCTCCCCGTGGAACTGGCCACCATTCGCGACGCCGTGCCGCGCCGAAACGGGGAAGCCAATCTGGCCTACGCCCGCCGCCTGCGCGAGCAGTGGCCCGGCCTCAGCCTGAGCGAGCTGTCCCTGCTCTCGGGTGCCTTGGAAAACCATCTGCGCAGCGAGCCGGCCTTCAAGGCGCTCTCCGTGGAACTGGCCGCCATTCGCGACGCCGTGCCGCGCCRGGACGGGGAAGCCAGTCTGGCCTACGCCCGCCGCCTGCGCGAGCAGCGGCCCGGCCTCAGCCTGAGCGAGCTGTCCCTGCTCTCGGGCGCCTTCGAAACCCAACTGCGCCGCGAGCCGGCCTTCAAGACGCTCTCCGTGGAACTGGCCGCCATTCGCGACGCCGTGCCGCGCCGGGACGGGGAAGCCAGTCTGCCCTACGCCCGCCGCCTGCGCGAGCAG
>NZ_JBFTQG010000133.1:0-863 GCF_056398885.1 Cupriavidus sp. 01T418 | reverse complement strand
GCGCAACGCATGGTGGAACTGGTCGAGGGCCTCACCGCCGACGACCTGGTGCTGTGCCTGATCTCCGGCGGCGGCTCCGCGCTGCTGGCCGCGCCCGCSCCCGGCATCACGCTCGCCGACAAGCAGGCCGTGAACCGCGCGCTGCTCAAGAGCGGCGCCAATATCGGCGAGATGAATTGCGTGCGCAAGCACCTGTCGGCGCTCAAGGGMGGCCGGCTGGCCTTGCAYTGCGCGCCGGCCCGCGTCGAAACCCTGCTGATTTCCGATATCCCCGGCGAYGATCCCACGCTGATCGCCAGCGGCCCGACCTTGCCCGATGCCACCACCTGCGCCGACGCGCTGGCGGTGATCGCCAAATACGGCATCGAGGTCCCGGCCAAYGTGCGCGCGCACCTGGAGAGCGGCGCGGGTGAAACGCCCAAGCCTGGCGATGCACGTTTCAACGGCCRTCGCAGCGTCACGCTCGCCACCGCCCAGCAATCGCTCGAAGCCGCCGCGGCGCGTGCGCGCGAACTGGGCCTCGAAGCCCATATCCTGTCCGACAGCATCGAAGGCGAGTCGCGCGACGTGGCCCTGGTGCATGCCGCCATGGCGCGCCAGATCGCGCAGCACGGCCAGCCGTTCAGGAAACCYTGCGTGATCCTGTCCGGCGGCGAGACCACGGTGACCGTGCGCGGCAGTGGCCGTGGCGGGCGCAACGCCGAGTTCCTGCTGGCGCTCGCGGTCGCATTGGACGGCCTGCCCGGTGTGCATGCCATCGCCTGCGATACCGACGGCATCGACGGCTCCGAAGACAACGCCGGCGCGCTGCTCGCGCCCGACACCCTGACCCGTGCCGCGGCGCGTGGACTGTCGGCGCGCGC
>NZ_JBFTQG010000132.1:0-895 GCF_056398885.1 Cupriavidus sp. 01T418 | reverse complement strand
GCTTCTTACTTTTTGTCTGCCAAAATTCTATTTGCTTTTGTAATTGTTTTTCATTTTCTCTTAAAGTCGATTTCATTAATTCCGTCAAATCAACTGGAGATATTTCTTTGATTAATTTCTTATATTTATATTTAGCATGCCTTTCAAGTTTTCCCCATACGCCTTCTTCATGAATTAACATATAAATCATAGCTTGGTCTTTTAATTTTTCTAGTGTAGTCCAATCAGGTTTTAAAATATGTAAATCTTCAAAACAATCGTTCCAATAATCAACCATATCTCTTTTAAGTTCAATTTCTACACGCCATAAGTGATCAGACGTAACTTCAACATCTGCGTTATCTTTACGTTCTTGTTTTTTGTTATAAATTCTAATAAATCTATCGCTATCACGAACGCCAAAATATTTTGTTTCTGGCATTCCATTAATTCCATAGAATACAGTCTTCTTCAAAGCTTTATCTGACATTACATAGTAGTTGCTTAAATCATCTTCAAAATCAAAGGCTAAGTCTAATCTTGTAAAACCGTCATCTTCCATATAGTCGATGATGTTTTGTTTTAACCAAATCATTTCTTCATGTGTAAGTTTATTTGGATTAAATTCAACACGCATATTACGTCTATCCCATGTATCTGCTTTTACTTTGTCGTATTCGATATAAACTTTTTCCTGCAGTGCTTTAGCTTTAAATTTCGTTTGTAGTATATCCCAAAGTCGAATTTGTGGTTCGATACTCATAAATGACGATAGCTTTTGAGCGTTGTCACGACTGAGATTTCCAACTATTGTCATAGCGTCAAAACTTAATTTAGGATTTTGTGGGTGCACAGAATGCACTCCTAACCGGCTATTAGAGTATCCGGTTGAGGTGTAATTTGTAACTTCTTGTAA
>NZ_JBFTQG010000131.1:0-907 GCF_056398885.1 Cupriavidus sp. 01T418 | reverse complement strand
GCTCGTGGCGCAGTCGGTTTTCCGTGGCGCCCGAGAGCAGGGACAGCTCGCTCAGGCCGAGGCCGGGCCGCTGCTCGCGCAGGCGGCGGGCGTAGGGCAGATTGGCTTCCCCGTCCAGGCGCGGCACGGCGTCGCGAATGGCGGCCAGTTCCACGGAGAGCGCCTTGAAGGCCGGCTCGCGGCGCAGWTGGCYTTCCAAGGYGCCCGAGAGCAGGGACAGCTCGCTCAGGCTGAGGCCGGGCCGCTGCTCGYGCAGGCGGCGGGCGTAGGGCAGATTGGCTTCCCCGTCCCGGCGCGGCACGGCGTCGCGAATGGCGGCCAGTTCCACGGAGAGCGCCTTGAAGGCCGGCTCGCGGCGCAGATGGCTTTTCGTGGCACCCGAGAGCAGGGACAGCTCGCTCAGGCCGAGGCCGGGCCGCTGCTCGCGCAGGCGGCGGGCGTAGGGCAGACTGGCTTCCCCGTCCCGGCGCGGCACGGCGTCGCGAATGGTGGCCAGTTCCACGGGGAGCGCCTTGAAGGCCGGCTCGCAGCGCAGTTGGCTTTCCAAGGCGCCCGAGAGCAGGGACAACTCGTTCAGGCTGAGGCCGGGCCACTGCTCGTGCAGGCGGCGGGCGTAGGCCAGACTGGCTTCCCCGTCCYGGCGCGGCACGGCGTCGCGAATGGCGGCCAGTTCCACGGAGAGCGTCTTGAAGGCCGGCTCGCTGCGCAGATGGCTTTCCGTGGYGCCCGAGAGCAGGGACAGCTCGYTCARGCTGAGGCCGGGCCGCTGCTCGTGCAGGCGGCGGGCGTAGGCCAGACTGGCTTCCCCGTCCCGGCGCGGCACGGCGTCGCGAATGGCGGCCAGTTCCACGGAGAGCGTCTTGAAGGCCGGCTCGCTGCGCAGATGGCTTTCCGTGGYGCCCGAGAG
>NZ_JBFTQG010000130.1:0-912 GCF_056398885.1 Cupriavidus sp. 01T418 | reverse complement strand
CCGTAAACCCAACCGTAAGGAGCCAAAACAAATCAGTTTTCGTGTGAGCGAATCCGAATATTTAAAGTTGAAACAATCAGCTGAAACTTTAAATATGAGTGTGCCTGCTTTCGTTAAGAAAAAGGCACAAGGCGCCCGATTGGTCGCACCCAAATTGGATCAAACAACACGACAATCGGTAGCGAAAGATTTGAGTATGTTGGGCGCAAATGCCAATCAGATTGCGAAATATTGCAACCAACATCAACATGAAGCACCGAACTACGAAGCATTAGAACGTAATATCAGTGAATTACGTGAAAGGTTGAATGACATATGGGAAAGAATTTAGAAATAGTAACAAGCTTATTTGTATTAATACTTGCTATAGGCTTTTCAATTTGGAATTTTTATAACCATTCATATACAACAGCCATAATTATGTTAGTTATTGGAGTAATCAATATTGGTTATTTAATTCAAGAAATAATAGAAAAACGACGTGATGATGATGGCAACAACTAAATTAAGTGCCACCAAATCAACATCACGGGCGATTAATTACGCTGAAAAACGTGCCGTTGAAAAAAGTGGTTTAAATTGTGATGTAGACTATGCGAAATCGAGTTTCAAAGCCACTCGTGAATTATATGGCAAAACGGACGATAATCAAGGTCATGTGATTATCCAATCGTTTAAACCTGACGAAGTCACGCCTGAACAATGTAATCAGCTAGGTTTAGAACTCGCTGAGAAAATGGCGCCCAATCATCAAGTCACTGTCTATACACACAATGATACGGATCATGTACACAACCATATTGTGATTAATGCTATTGATCTTGAGACAGGGAAAAAATTTAACAACAATAAACAAACCTTACGTGATTTAAGAGATTTTAATGATGAGGTGTGTCGAGAACATGGTTTAAG
>NZ_JBFTQG010000129.1:0-958 GCF_056398885.1 Cupriavidus sp. 01T418 | reverse complement strand
TGCCAGCACCGTAGCAATCGCGGCCGTCAGCGTGGTCTTGCCATGGTCAACGTGACCAATCGTGCCAACGTTCACGTGCGGCTTAGTCCGCTCGAACTTTTCCTTTGCCATTTCGCGACTCCTGTGTCGGTAGCGATATTGCCAGTGCGGTATTTGGTGCCCATGGGCAGGATCGAACTGCCGACCTCTCCCTTACCAAGGGAGTGCTCTACCACTGAGCCACATGGGCGAAACTTGACTGCTGCTTTTGGAACTGCAACCCGGGTAATCTGGAGCGGGTGAAGGGAATCGAACCCTCGTCGTAAGCTTGGAAGGCTTCTGCTCTACCATTGAGCTACACCCGCCGGGTTACCACGCTTTCTGCTTCACCCACACGTGCCGGGCACTACTGCTTTGCAATTCTTGGTGGAGAGGGTTGGATTCGAACCAACGTAGGCGTAAGCCAACAGATTTACAGTCTGCCCCCTTTAGCCACTCGGGCACCTCTCCGCAGAGAACTTAAGATTATGGTGTAACTTTCCTTGGCTGTCAAGCACTTTCCGTACTATGCAAAGTATGGAAGGACAGTCCTTCGGGAGATGACCTCGATGCCGGCACTGGCCATCTTCGATCCCACCATCAATCTCCGGCGCTCGATAAGGAATGAACACCTTCACCCTATAGGGGCTCGCCGGAGGCGCCAGGAGGGCTTCTGGCGGCCTTTCCGCGCACTTGGCGAGCGCAAAGCTTGCCGGGTTAAACAGCGCAGCAGCGACGTTTTCATCCAGTGATAATCGCCGCCGCAAAAGCAAAACCCCCCAGTACTTTCGTACTGGGGGGTTTCAAGGGAGAGCCTGGCGATTACCTACTTTCACACGGGTATCCGCACTATCATCGGCGTGGAGTCGTTTCACGGTCCTGTTCGGGATGGGAAGGGGGAGTCGTTTCACGGTCCTGTTCGGGATGGGAAGGGGTGGTT
>NZ_JBFTQG010000128.1:0-997 GCF_056398885.1 Cupriavidus sp. 01T418 | reverse complement strand
GAATAATCCAGCAACCACAAAGCATCGCATTTTCTCCTCTTAACGGGCTTCTCGCTGTTGCATATTATGATCGCGCCGTCGAGGTGTTCGACTTGCTGTCCAGGAATCCCGGCACTCAAAGATCTGTTCTGACAACGTCCATTGCTTCTCAGACGCGTGGTTTTCCCGGAGAAGTATCAGTTGGTTTTTCCAATCGACCGGATACACTCATGGCTTTTCAATTGGATGAGAATAATCGTGGGGTTCTTGACACTTTTACACTCGGATCTGGAAGCCGGTAATGTCGCACGGCCAATGGCGTTGGTGCATGGATGCTGTCCATGGCGCAATTCGCCCCTACCCCACGGACTACGCGGCACGAATCTTACAGCGGACGGATTAGGGTTCGGGGAGCAGGCCGCCGAGGCGCCTCGGCCGCCTGCTTGCAGTTGAACGGCATGTCTTCATAGTCGATCAGCCGCGTCTTGCGGACCAGTTGGCACCGCAAACGAATATCGCCCCGGCAGGTTGATGTGATCGTGGCCAAACGGGGAAAGCCGCGCCACGCCACGTCTTCATCTTTGACCAGGAACCCCTCACTGCGTAACTGCGCCTGGATCGCGTCCATGTAGATGATGTTGGCTCATCCAGCTCGCGCCAGCGTGAAACCCGCAACCAGTTTTTAGGGAGATATTCGCAATCGATGGAACTTTATTCCAATTCGTCCTCACTCATCTAGTGAGATGCTGGTTCTATCCAATGATGCCGCCAGGATCATCTTCCAGCGGCTTGACACTAATCCATTCCACGCGAACATAAATTGTGCCAATCGACCTTCCCTCGTCACGACTAGACTTATACGAAATTCTAGGATCCGCTCGCCCCGCAAAGGAACGAATAGTGCAGTCGCTCTCGCTCTCAGACCTGGCTTCATTGAAGAGAGTTTCAAGTCAATATGACGCAATGTTTGATTCCAACGAGCTGGAAACAAAAGCTAGAGAACTTATTCAACGCAACG
>NZ_JBFTQG010000127.1:0-1011 GCF_056398885.1 Cupriavidus sp. 01T418 | reverse complement strand
GCGTTGATCGGGAGTCGATTGCATGGCTGGGAAGATGGACGAAGCGACCAGGAATCGGGTTCGCGCTGGACGGATGCTGTTAGCAAACAAGCCGGTCGCGGAGGTTGCGGCTGCGGTGGGCGTGGCACGGCAGACGGTGTACACGTGGAAGGCGCGACTGGACGAAGGCGGCATCGACGCGCTGCGCACCATGKCCCGTGGACGGCCGTCGTTGCTCRACGATACCCAGCGCGAGCAACTGTGTCGTGCCTTGCTGCAGCGCCCCACRGAGCATGGYTTTGGCACCGAACTGTGGACGCTCAAACGGGTGCGTCTACTCATCGAGCAACGCTTCGGGGTGTCATACAACGAGGCCCATGTCTGGCGCATTCTGGATTCGCTCGGCTTCTCGCCCCAACGCCCAGACCGACGCGCTATCGAACGCGACGAGGACGCCGTGCTGGCGTGGAAGCAAAAGACCTGGCCCGCGCTCAAAAAAAGTGTACGCGGGAGCAGCGGCTGATCGTCTTTATTGACGAGTCTGGGCTCTCGGAGCGRCCCACGCGCGTGCGCACCTGGGCTCCGAAAGGTCAAACGCCGGTCATCCAGTTCCACTTCAACTGGAAACATGTCTCGGCCTCGCGGGCCTGAGTTATCACAACTGCCTGTTCCGCCTTTATGACGGCGCGATCAAGAGCGCACAGATCGTGGAGTTCCTCAAGGCACTGCGCGCACACCTCAAGCGCCGCCTGATGATCATCTGGGACGGCGCCGCGCRGCACAAGAGTCGCATCGTGCGCGACTACCTCGATAGCACTGGTGGTGCAGTGCAGATGGCCTTTGTCCCGCCCTACAGCCCGGACCTGAATCCTGTGGAGTACCTCTGGGCCTGGCTCAAGCGCCATGCTCTGGCCAACTACTGCCCACACTCGCTCGCCGAACTCAAAACGACCGCCCGCAATCGGCTGCGCAGCGCACAGCAACGCGCCAACATCATTGCCGCGTGCTGGAAGCAGGCCGAGTTGTGGTGAT
>NZ_JBFTQG010000126.1:0-1014 GCF_056398885.1 Cupriavidus sp. 01T418 | reverse complement strand
CTTGATGACTTGTGCCGGCACGTGGCTGCCAATGGCCGCAGGCTGCGCATACATCGTCTTGAAGGCCGGCTCGTTGCGCAGATGGCTTTCCGTGGCGCCAGAGAGCAGGGACAACTCGCTCAGGCCGAGGCCGGGCCGCTGCTCATGCAGTCGGCGGGCGTAGGGCAGATTGGCTTCCCCGTCCCGGCGCGGCACGGCGTCGCGAATGGCGGCCAGTTCCACGGAGAGCGCCTTGAAGGCTGGCTCGCGGCGCAGTTGGCTTTCCGTGGCGCCCGAGAGCAGGGACAGCTCGTTCAGGCCGAGGCCGGGCCGCTGCTCGTGCAGGCGGCGGGCATAGGGCAGACTGGCTTCCCCGTCCCGGCGCGGCACGGCGTCGCGAATAGCGTCGCGAATGGCGGCCAGTTCCACGGAGAGCGCCTTGAAGGCCGGCTCGCTGCGCAGATGGCTTTCCAAGGCGCCAGAGAGCAGGGACAGTTCGCTCAGGCTGAGGCCGGGCCGCTGCTCGCGCAGGCGGCGGGCGTAGGCCAGACTGGCTTCCCCTTTCCGGCGCGGCACGGCGTCGCGAATGGCGGCCAGTTCCACGGGGAGCGCCTTGAAGGCCGGCTCGCGGCGCAGATGGTTTTCCAAGGCGCCCGAGAGCAGGGACAGCTCGCTCAGGCTGAGGCCGGGCTGCTGCTCGCGCAGGCGGCGGGCGTAGGCCAGATTGGCTTCCCCGTCCCGGCGCGGCACGGCGTCGCGAATGGCGGCCAGTTCCACGGAGAGCGTCTTGAAGGCCGGCTCGCGGCGCAGTTGGCTTTCCAAGGTGCCCGAGAGCAGGGACAGCTCGCTCAGGCTGAGACCGGGCCGCTGCTTGCGCAGGCGGCGGGCGTAGGGCAGACTGGCTTCCCCGTCCCGGCGCGGCGCGGCGTCGCGAATGGCGGCCAGTTCCACGGAGAGCGCCTTGAAGGCTGGCTCGCGGCGCAGTTGGCTTTCCAAGGCGCCCGAGAGCAGGGACAGCTCGTTCAGGCTGAGGCC
>NZ_JBFTQG010000125.1:0-1030 GCF_056398885.1 Cupriavidus sp. 01T418 | reverse complement strand
GTCCAACGGCTTCTCCACGAATACAGGATCTGGCTCCTTGATGGTTGTCGACTCCGACTTGATGACTTGTGCCGGCACGTGGCTGCCAATGGCCGCAGGCTGCGCATACATCGTCTTGAAGGCCGGCTCGTTGCGCAGATGGCTTTCCGTGGCGCCAGAGAGCAGGGACAGCTCGCTCAGGCCGAGGCCGGGCCGCCGCTCGTGCAGTCGGCGGGCGTAGGCCTGACTGGCTTCCCCGTCCCGGCGCGGCACGGCGTCGCGAATGGCGGCCAGTACCACGGGGAGCGCCTTGAAGGYCGGCTYGCGGCGCAGTTGGCTTTCCGTGGCGCCAGAGAGCAGGGACAGCTCGCTCAGGCTGAGGCCGGGCCGCTGCTCGCGCAGGCGGCGGGCGTAGGGCAGACTGGCTTCCCCGTCCCGGCGCGGCACGGCGTCGCGAATGGCGGCCAGTTCCACGGAGAGCGYCTTGAAGGCCGGCTCGCYGCGCAGATGGCTTTCCAAGGCGCCCGAGAGCAGGGACAGYTCGCTCAGGCTGAGGCCGGGCCGCTGCTCGCGCAGGCGGCGGGCGTAGGCCAGACTGGCTTCCCCGTTCCGGCGCGGCACGGCGTCGCGAATGGCGGCCAGTTCCATGGAGAGCGCCTTGAAGGCCGGCTCGCGGCGCAGATGGTTTTCCAAGGCGCCCGAGAGCAGGGACAGCTCGCTCAGGCCGAGGCCGGGCCGCTGCTCGCGCAGGCGGCGGGCGTAGGCCAGATTGGCTTCCCCGTCCCGGCGCGGCACGGCGTTGCGAATGGTGGCCAGTTCCACGGAGAGCGTCTTGAAGGCCGGCTCGCGGCGCAGTTGGCTTTCCGTGGTGCCCGAGAGCAGGGACAGCTCGCTCAGGCTGAGGCCGGGCCGCTGCTCGTGCAGGCGGCGGGCGTAGGGCAGACTGGCTTCCCCGTCCCGGCGCGGCGCGGCGTCGCGAATGGCGGCCAGTTCCACGGAGAGCGCCTTGAAGGCTGGCTCGCGGCGCAGTTGGCTTTCCATGGCACCCACC
>NZ_JBFTQG010000124.1:0-1066 GCF_056398885.1 Cupriavidus sp. 01T418 | reverse complement strand
GATTCCTGGACAGCAAGTCGAACACCTCGACGGCGCGATCATAATATGCAACAGCGAGAAGCCCGTTAAGAGGAGAAAATGCGATGCTTTGTGGTTGCTGGATTATTCCACGATCGGCGACAGGAGCCGATCGATTAATGGCTATTTCATTTCCGTCTCGCATATCACGCAGCATCATGTCATTGACATTATCTTGAGAACCTTGCACAAGAAATCGGCCGTCGGGTGATAGCTGGAATCTGCTCTTGTCACGGCATGGCTGCTCTGACAATTTCGCGCCAGTGGGAGCAAAAACAACACGAGATCTATGATCCGCCAGAAACACCTCCCCGGTATTTGACACAGAAATCTCAAGCAAACCAAGCGTGTTGTGATTCAATGGAACAACGCTGTCTCTTTCCGCATCATAGAGAGACAAACGGTAAGCACCTTCATCATACGATACGACGAACTTGCCATTGTTAGACACGCAGGCCATACAATGTTCAGCTTTACGTAGCGCAACCGCAAGAGGCGTCTGTATTAAGCTTGCATCTGAGCTTGGGGCTGAGACGTATACACCGATCTGTCCCGTATCTTCGTTCATAACCGGACGGCGATTCTCATGTTCCCCGACAAAGCTCTTGCTTATATTCAGGCCAATTCTGGGCATCTTTGAGCTGATATGTCGCCATCCTTGCGGCAAGGAGATTTCCTTGGAAGACCCATCCACAAGCCTGACAGACTCATGGACACCGTCGTCAGCCCGAGTACGCAGGGAGAGCTGGCCATGTGTATTAAACGTTGCAGATACCAGGTTATCCACGGAAACATCCAAACTGGTTTGTGTGTGCGTGTACCTGCCTCTGCCTTCTGCAAGTAGATGGTGTTGTAACATTAGTAAAGATGAAGCCGGATAGCTTGCAGAGGCACCTTCAACATTCACAATTCCAATTCTCTGGAGTGCAGCATTGTCAATCTGTCCTTCTTCCCGTTGAATAAGTTCTCTAGCTTTTGTTTCCAGCTCGTTGGAATCAAACATTGCGTCATATTGACTTGAAACTCTCTTCAATGAAGCCAGAAGCCA
>NZ_JBFTQG010000123.1:0-1066 GCF_056398885.1 Cupriavidus sp. 01T418 | reverse complement strand
TGGCTTCATTGAAGAGAGTTTCAAGTCAATATGACGCAATGTTTGATTCCAACGAGCTGGAAACAAAAGCTAGAGAACTTATTCAACGGGAAGAAGGACAGATTGACAATGCTGCACTCCAGAGAATTGGAATTGTGAATGTTGAAGGTACCTCTGCAAGCTATCCGGCTTCATCTTTACTAATGTTACAACACCATCTACTTGCAGACGGCAGAGGCAGGTACACGCACACACGAACCAGTTTGGATGTTTCCGGGGGAGAGTTGGTAAATGTCATGTTTAATGCGCATGGCCAGCTCTCCCTGCGTACTCTGGCTGACGACGGTGTCCATGAGTCTGTCAGGCTTATGGATGGATCTTCCAAGGAAATCGCCTTGCCGCAAGGATGGCGGCATATCAGCTCAATAAAAAACCAATTTTGCCTGAATATAAGCAAGAGCTATGTCGGGGAACATGAGAATCGCCGTCCGGTTATGAACGAAGATACGGGACGGATCGGCGTATACGTGTCAGCCCCAAGCTCGGATGCAAGCTTGATACAGACGCCTCTTGCGGTTGCGCCAGAGAATGCTGAAAAGTGTCTGGCCGGCGTGTCGAACAATGGCAAGTTCGTCGTATCGTATGATCGAGATGCTGGCCGTTTGTCTCTCTATGATGCGGAAAATGACAGCCTTGTCCAATTGAATCACAACTCGGGTAATTTGACCGCAATTTCTGTGTCAAATAGCGGGGAGGTGTTCCTGTCAGATTATGGATCTCATGTTGTTTTTGCTCCCACTGGCGCGAAATTGTCAGAGCAGTCATGCCGTGGCAATGATAGCTTCCAGCTATCACCCGACGGCCGATTTCTTGTGCGCGGTTCTCAAGATAATGTCAATGACATGATGCTGCGTGATATGCGAGACGGAAATGAAATGGCCATTAATCGATCGGCTCCTGTCGCCGATCGTGGAATAATCCAGCAACCACAAAGCATCGCATTTTCTCCTCTTAACGGGCTTCTCGCTGTTGCATATTATGATCGCGCCGTCGAGGTGTTCGACTTGCTGTCCAGGAATCCCGGCAC
>NZ_JBFTQG010000122.1:0-1095 GCF_056398885.1 Cupriavidus sp. 01T418 | reverse complement strand
CGTTGAATAAGTTCTCTAGCTTTTGTTTCCAGCTCGTTGGAATCAAACATTGCGTCATATTGACTTGAAACTCTCTTCAATGAAGCCAGGTCTGAGAGCGAGAGCGACTGCACTATTCGTTCCTTTGCGGGGCGAGCGGATCCTAGAATGTCGTATAACTCTAGTCGTGACGAGGGAGGGTCGATGGGCACAATTTATGTTCGCGTGGAATGGATTAGTGTCTAGCCGCTGGGAGATGATCCTGGCGGCATCATTGAATAGAACCAACATCTCACTAAGTGAGTGAGGACGAATTGGAATAAAGTTCCGTCGATCTTGGACGCTGCCCGAGTTGGCAGAACTATGCAGCATGTCGCGCGCCACCTTCATGCGCCACTTCCAGGACAAGCTGGGGCGCTCGGCCATCGACATGTTGACGGACATTCGAATGAGCTTGGCTGCCAACGAACGCAAGAAGCCGACCATGACCACCGAGGCCGTGGCGGACTCGGTGGGATATCAATCAGCATCGGCTTTTCGACGCGTCTTTACGCAATGGATGGAGATGACCCCGGGGGAATGGCGCCGCCTGTCGCGCTCGGCCAAAGCTGAAGCGGAGGGGGCGACAGGCTGAAATCCATGCGCCGCGTTGTATCGCCAGCCAGTGCCACGGGCACTGGCTGGCGCAGGGATCGTGCAGATCAGCTGGCAAGCAAGGCCGCGAAGCGGTCGATATCCACGTTCCAGCCACTGACGAAGGGTAGCAGCGGCGCAGTAATGCGCCGCTGCTACCCTTCCAATTCGTCCTTTTGCCGCAGATTCGGGGCCGACCCCGCAAGGATGGCTCGTCTGGTCAGGCACGAGGCCAGCGTTTCCTGCCGGAAACGAAACGTGTCGCCGGTAGTACCCGGGTAGTCATGGTGGGCCTCCGCTGCCCCTCCTTAGTGCGACAAGACCTTTACCGGATGAACCTTCGACGTAGTTTCAGGCACTCAGGAGAATGTTTCTCCACCGGCGCCTACCTCATGTTTTCGGTCTCCCGTCAGTTGAACGCCCTCGCGGCGGACTCGCCCCCTGCTGAAGCGGCGCAGGCTTCAGGCACCACGTGCACAGGGA
>NZ_JBFTQG010000121.1:0-1105 GCF_056398885.1 Cupriavidus sp. 01T418 | reverse complement strand
CGGCGCGGCACGGCGTCGCGAATGGCGGCCAGTTCCACGGAGAGCGCCTTGAAGGCCGGCTCGCGGCGCAGATGGCTTTCCAAGGTGCCCGAAAGCAGGGACAGCTCGCTCAGGCCGAGGCCGGGCCGCTGCTCGCGCAGGCGGCGGGCGTAGGGCAGACTGGCTTCCCCGTYCCGGCGCGGCACGGCGTCGCGAATGGCGGCCAATTCCACGGAGAGCGCCTTGAAGGCCGGCTCGCKGCGCAGTTGGTTTTCCGTGGCACCCGAGAGCAGGGACAGCTCGCTCAGGCTGAAGCCGGGCCGCTGCTCGTGCAGTCGGCGGGCGTAGGCCAGACTGGCTTCCCCGTCCCGGCGCGGCACGGCGTCGCGAATAGCGTCGCGAATGGCGGCCAGTTCCACGGGGAGCGCCTTGAAGGCCGGATCGCCGCGCAGATGGTTTTCCATGGCACCCGACAGCAGGGACAGCTCGCTCAGGCCGAGGCCGGGCCGCTGCTCGCGCAGGCGGCGGGCGTAGGCCAGACTGGCTTCCCCGTCCCGGCGCGGCACGGCGTCGCGAATGGCGGCCAGTTCCACGGAGAGCGCCTTGAAGGCCGGCTCGCGGCGCAGATGGGTTTCCGCGGCGCCCGAGAGCAGGGACAACTCGCTCAGGCTGAGGCCGGGCCGCTGCTCGCGCAGTCGGCGGGCGTAGGCCAGACTGGCTTCCCCGTCCCGGCGCGGCACGGCGTCGCGAATGGCGGCCAGTTCCACGGAGAGCGCCTTGAAGGCCGGCTCGCGGCGCAGATGGCTTTCCGCCGCGCCCGAGAGCAGGGACAGCTCGCTCAGGCTGAGGCCGGGCCGCTGCCTGCGCAGGCGGCGGGCGTAGGCCAGATTGGCTTCCCCGTCCCGGCGCGGCACGGCGTCGCGAATGGCGGCCAGTTCCACGGAGAGCGTCTTGAAGGTCGGCTCGCCGCGCAGATGGCTTTCCGTGGCGCCCGAGAGCAGGGACAGTTCGCTCAGGCTGAGGCCGGGCCGCTGCTCGTGCAGGCGGCGGGCGTAGGGCAGATTGGCTTCCCCGTCCCGGCGCGGCACGGCATCGCGAATGGCGGCCAGTTCCACGGAGAGCGCCT
>NZ_JBFTQG010000120.1:0-1131 GCF_056398885.1 Cupriavidus sp. 01T418 | reverse complement strand
GGCGTTGTTGCATAAATCCGGCTGCCGCGCGGGCTGACGTTTACGCGCAACAGCCAGGGTGGCACCTCTGTTAACTCTTCGCGGACTTGCGTAGATTCTCGACTTTTTCCCGAGAAGATGCGCAAGGACGAACACAAGCGAAGCGAGCCGAAAGGGGTCTATCGTGTCAGGAACTGGGCGAGCTACAACGCTGGCTTGATTGCAAGAGGGGACGTGACGATGTGGGTTGACGAAAGCGTACTGGGCACGGTGCCTGATGGCACATCGCCCAGGCGGGGGCGGCCGCACGTCTACTCGGACGCAGCGATTCAGATGCTGCTCGGACTCAAGCAAGTCTTCCATCTGCCTCTGCGGGCTCTTCAGGGCTTCGCGTGTAGCCTGCGCAAGCTCGCATTCCCCGACTTGCCGGTACCCAATTACACGACGTTGAGCCGCCGCGCGCAGGAGATCGCGGTGAAGTTGCCCGCCACGTACACCGGTGAGCCAATGCACCTGCTGGTGGACAGCACTGGCGTAAAGCTGTACGGCGAAGGCGAATGGAAGGTGCGCAAACACGGCTATTCGAAGCGGCGCACTTGGCGCAAGGTGCATCTGGCAATGGATGCGAATACCGGCCAGGTCTGCGCGGCGCTGATGACGCATCAAGATGTCGCCGATGCCGACGCGTTGTCCGATCTTCTCGATCAGATCCCCGCAGACGTGCCGATTGACACCGTCGGCGGTGACGGCGCATATGACACGAGGCAGTGCCACGATCAAATAGAAGCGCGCAACGCGCAACCGTCGATCCCGCCGCGTGAAGGGGCTGCGCCTTGGTCTGAGAGAACGCCCGGCGCACAGTGGCGCAACGAGGCCATTGACATCATTGCGCGAAAAGGGCGAGGGGAATGGAAGAAGGGCTGCGGCTACCACCGCCGCTCGCTGGTCGAGAACCTGATGTACCGGCTCAAGACGCTCACGGGCAATTGCCTGTGGGCGCGTGGCATCGGCTCGCAAGCGACAGAAGTAGCGATCCGCGTAGGCGTGCTTAACCGCATGGCGGTTCTCGCACGCCCGAATTCCGTCCGCATCGCCTGATTTTTGGATCACGGGAGCCACTTTGCCTTCAGATTCGATTAATGCAACAACGCC
>NZ_JBFTQG010000119.1:0-1201 GCF_056398885.1 Cupriavidus sp. 01T418 | reverse complement strand
TGGCAATTGTCGTTGCCGATCATCCCCGA
The DNA here is from genome assembly GCF_056398885.1 of Cupriavidus sp. 01T418. Lineage (NCBI taxonomy): Bacteria > Pseudomonadati > Pseudomonadota > Betaproteobacteria > Burkholderiales > Burkholderiaceae > Cupriavidus > Cupriavidus sp. 01T418. The sequence goes on along the minus strand of NZ_JBFTQG010000119.1, from coordinate 1,172 downwards.
CACGCAGACCTGCACGCGGGCGTAGTATTGTCCCGTGGCCTCTCCAGTACCGATCCCACGGGTCGCTTGCGGCGGATTCTCCGCCGAGGCATTCAGGCCGGAGAGGGCCGGAAGGTTCCCGTTTGAAAGGTTGGCGCCCTGGGTCGCGCTGTGTTCCGACGCCCAATTGCACTGCCAGCGCTCACTGGCGCCCCACAAGGCATAGTTCCCCTTCGCCGCGCGTATTTCAGGCGAGGCGTTGTTGCTCTGGGAATATCTGTTGGCGGCGCCTGAGTCGTTGGGGGTCGTGTTGCACAGTGTCAGCCCCACGCGGCTGAGGTTGGATACTGTCCAGCTGCTATAGCTTTTGTTCGTACCGTTAACCGAGCGGCTGTCGATATTCACGGTAATGGTCGACGGCTTGCTTCCACTGCTGCCGTTCGATACCGCGGTCACCCAACCGGTCATCGAATTGGCAGGCGCGCTGGTTGGCACCAGTTTCATCTGGTCGCCGACCTCGAACTGGTTCGAGGTGCTGATGATTACGCTGGTCGTTCCCGAGGTCAGGCTGACGCTGCTGGTGGAAGTGAACGTTGGCGCAGTCTGTTCTATCTGTTGGCCTGTGCCGTACGTGTACGGCGTGAGTTTCGGCAGGTCGGCGCCGTTGTAGTACTTCGCCCAGGAGTGCGCGTCCATCGGCAGGAACGCACGTTCGAGGATGGTGTTTGTGCTTGTGTCGGTAGACCGGTAGCCACCGTAGAGGATTTTCCTGACCGCATCCATGCGGGTCATGCTGGACCAGTTCAGGAAGTTCCCGCTCCAGGCGCTCGACGCCGGGCAATAGTGGTTCCTGGGGGTTGCCTGAATGATCGAGGCCGGTAAGAAGGCATGCTGGGCAGTGCTGTAGGTGTAGCACTTGAACGAATCGAAATAGCCAGCGTAATCGATCGAATCATCATAGGTAGTGTCGATCTTGCCGTCGCCATTCATGTCGGAATAGTCGTTGTATGCCTTTTGGTACAGGGCTTGGTCTTTCGACAGGTCGATCATCACGATCGGAGGCACATTGCCGCCGGCATAGAGCGGTACGCTCGCCAGGTTGAGCTGTGCCGCACTTGCCGAAAACACGGCCAGCGCCAGCGACAGCATGACCATGAGGATCTGGCATCCGGAGATCAGTCTGGAACGAGTGC
>NZ_JBFTQG010000118.1:0-1204 GCF_056398885.1 Cupriavidus sp. 01T418 | reverse complement strand
GAGCGAGCTGTCCCTGCTCTCGGGCGCGGCGGAAAGCCAACTGCGCCGCGAGCCGGCCTTCAAGGCACTCTCCGTGGAATTGGCCGCCATTCGCGACGCCGTGCCGCGCCGGGACGGGGAAGCCAGCCTGGCCTACGCCCGCCGCCTGCGCGAGCAGCAGCCCGGCCTCAGCCTGAACGAGCTGTCCCTGCTTTCGGGTGCCGTGGAAAGCCATCTGCGCAGCGAGCCGGCCTTCAAGGCGCTCTCCGTGGAACTGGCCGCCATTCGCGACGCCGTGCCGCGCCGGGACGGGGAAGCCAATCTGCCCTACGCCCGCCGACTGCGCGAGCAGCGGCCCGGCCTCAGCCTGAGAGAGTTGTCCCTGCTCTCGGCCGCCGCGGAAAGCCGACTGCGCAGCGATCCGGCCTTCAAGACGCTCTCCGTGGAACTGGCCGCCATTCGCGACGCCATTCGCGACGCCGTGCCGCGCCAGGACGGGGAAACCAGTCTGGCCTACGCCCGCCGCCTGCACGAGCAGCGGCCCGGCCTCGGCCTGAGCGAGCTGTCCCTGCTCTCGGGGACCGTGGAAAGCCAACTGCGCCGCGATCCAGCCTTCAAGGCGCTCCCCGTGGAACTGGCCGCCATTCGCGACGCCATTCGCGACGCCGTGCCGCGCCGGGACGGGGAAGCCAGTCTGCCCTACGCCCGCCGACTGCACGAGCAGCGGCCCGGCCTCAGCCTGAGCGAGCTGKCCCTGCTCTCGGGCACTTTGGAAACCCATCTGCGCCGCGAGCCGGCCTTCAAGGCGCTCCCCGTGGAACTGGCCACCATTCGCGACGCCGTGCCGCGCCTGGACGGGGAAGCCAATCTGCCCTACGCCCGCCGCCTGCACGAGCAGAGGCCCGGCCTCAGCCTGAGCGAGCTGTCCCTGCTTTCGGGTGCCATGGAAAACCATCTGCGCGGCGATCCGGCCTTCACGGCGCTCTCCGTGGAATTGGCCGCCATTCTCGACGCTATTCGCGACGCCGTGCCGCGCCTGGACGGGGAAGCCAGTCTGCCCTACGCCCGCCGACTGCACGAGCAGCGGCCCGGCCTCAGCCTGAACGAGCTGTCCCTGCTCTCGGGTGCCACGGAAAACCAACTGCGCCGCGAGCCGGCCTTCAAGGCGCTCTCCGTGGAATTGGCCGCCATTCGCGACGCCGTGCCGCGCCGGAACGGGGAAGCC
>NZ_JBFTQG010000117.1:0-1207 GCF_056398885.1 Cupriavidus sp. 01T418 | reverse complement strand
TGGCAATTGTCGTTGCCGATCATCCCCGACACGCAGACCTGCACGCGGGCGTAGTATTGTCCCGTGGCCTCTCCAGTACCGATCCCACGGGTCGCTTGCGGCGGATTCTCCGCCGAGGCATTCAGGCCGGAGAGGGCCGGAAGGTTCCCATTTGAAAGGTTGCGGCCGTGGGTCCTGTTGCGTTCCGACGCCCAATTGCACTGCCAGCGCTCACTGGAGCCCCACAAGGCATAGTTTCCCCTCGCCACGCGTATTTCAGGCGGGGCGTTGTTGCTCTGGGAATATCTGTTGCCGGCGCTTGAGTCGTTGGGGGTCGTGTTGCACAGTGTCAGCCCCACGCGGCTGAGGTTGGATACTGTCCATCTGCTGTAGATCCTGTCCGTACCACTAATCGAGCGGCTGTCGATATTCACGGTAATGGTCGACGGCCTGCTTGCACTGCTGTCGTTCACTACCCAGGTCACCCAACCGATCATCTGCGTGTTGGCAGGCGCGCCGCCTGGCACCAGCAGCATCTGATCGCCGATCTCGAATTGGTTCGAGGTGCTGATGGTTACGCTTTGCCATCCCTCGGCCAGGCTGACGCTGCTGGTGGAAGTGAACGTTGGCGCAGTCCGTTCTATCTGTTGGCCTGTGCCGTACGTGTACGGCGTGAGTTTCGGCAGGTCGGCGCCGTTGTAGTACTTCGCCCAGGAATGCGCGTCCATCGGCAGGAACGCACGTTCGAGGATGGTGTTTGTGCTTGTGTCGGTAGACCGGTAGCCACCGTAGAGGATTTTCCTGACCGCATCCATGCGGGTCATGCTGGACCAATTCAGGAAGTTCCCGCTCCAGGCGCTCGATGCCGGGCAATAGTGGTTCCTGGGGGTTGCCGGCGCAATGATCGAGGCCGGTACGAAGGCATGCTGGGCAGTGCTGTAGGTGTAGCACTTGAACGAATCGAAATAGCCAGCGTAATCGATCGAATCATCATAGGTAGTGTCGATCTTGCCGTCGCCATTCACGTCGGAATAGTCGTTGTATGCCTTTTGGTACAGGGCTCGATCTTTCGACAGGTTGATCATCACGATCGGAGGCACATTGCCGCCGGCATAGAGCGGTACGCTCGCCAGGTTGAGCTGTGCCGCACTTGCCGAAAACACGGCCAGCGCCAGCGACAGCATGACCATGAGGATCTGGCATCCGGAGATCAGTCTGGAACGAGTGC
>NZ_JBFTQG010000116.1:0-1297 GCF_056398885.1 Cupriavidus sp. 01T418 | reverse complement strand
ACTGATGTTGCCCCTGTTTGGTGTAGCTCTTAGCTTTCGGGTTATGCGGCCTTTTTACGCTGTGCCGCATGCCAGCGTTGCTCGTATTGCATGGGGCTGAGATAACCCAGCGTGGAATGCAGCCGTCGGTGATTATAAAAGGCTATCCAGTCCAGCACCGCGTCCATGGCCTCCCGCCGGGTGGCGAACTTTCTTCCGTGCAAACTGGCGGTCTTGAGCCGTCCCCAGAAGCTTTCAGTCGGCGCATTATCCCAGCAATTCCCCTTCCGGCTCATGGACGAGCGCATGCCCCAGTCGCGCATGGTGCGCTGGAACTCATGGCTGCAATACTGGCTGCCCCGGTCACTATGGAAGATCACGCCTTGACCCGGGCGGCGCCGGAACCAAGCCATCCGCAAGGCGTCCTGGACCAAGCTGGTCTGCATGTGTGGCGCCATGCTCCAGCCCACCACCTGGCGGCTGAACAAGTCAATGACCGCGGCCAGGTACAACCACCCCTCATCGGTGGCGATATAGGTGATGTCTCCGCTCCAGAGATGATTCGGCGCCTCGGGGGTGAACCTGCGCTGCACCAGGTCGGCGGCCACCGGCAAGTTATGTTTGCTGTCAGTGGTGACAACAAACTTACGCTTGGTGCGCGCGCGCAGGCCATGCCGCTGCATCAGGCGACGCACCCGCTCTTTGCCCACCCTGACGCCGCGCGCGAGCAGCTCCTTATGCATGCGGGGCCAACCATATTCCTGCTTGACCTCGGCATGGATGGCGCGTAGATGGGCCAGCACGGCCTCATCGCTCTGGCGGCCACCGGAGCCTGGGCGAGTTGACTGCCGTTGGCGCCACGCGAAATACCCGCTGGCGCTCACGCCCAGCACCTCGCACGAGATACTCACTGGCCAGTGCTTTCTCACTTGGTAAATCCAGGCATACCTTGCAACACGTCCTGCGCAAAGTATGCCGCGGCTTTTTTTGCGATATCGCGCTCCATTCTCAGGCGCGCATTCTCGGCCCGCAGCCGAGCCAACTCCATCTGCTCAGGCGTGACGGCCACCGGCTTGCCGGTCGTCCCCGCCGCCAGTTCTCCCTTTTCACTCTGACGCATCCAGGCCCCAAGGCTACCCTTGGGAATGCCGAGAACCTTGGCCGTGACCGCTATCGATTGGCCGGCCTTCACCTGGCGAACCGCCTCCAATTTGTATTCCTGCGTGTATTTCGCTCGCGTTTGCTTGCCTGACATGTCTTAGCTCCTTGCTCGTATTTGAACATAGGCTAAGAACTCCACTCTTCGGGGGCAAGATCA
>NZ_JBFTQG010000115.1:0-1314 GCF_056398885.1 Cupriavidus sp. 01T418 | reverse complement strand
GGCGCTGCCTACTACGCGCACACCAACCGCATACGTCCGCCGACCAATGTGGTTAGCATCGCGGCACCGTCCAATGACACTACATCGCTCAAGGTAACTTCCTACGGCGTGCAACTGGCGACCAATACGCCCCGCATCACGGTGAACGTGGGGGGAAAGAATGTCACGCTGATGCCGGCCTACAGCCTTGGCAGCGGAGCCACATCGAGCACCGGGCAGATCGTGGACTTCAAGGTTATTTCGCAGGATTCGACGAGCGGAAAGTTCTATGTGAACTGGGAAGACTCGATTGCCGGTGGAGACTACGACCAGGACGTATGGGGCATTCTGAGCTACACAGTCAGCGGAAACACAATCTCGGTTTCCACCCAGGTCATTACTGCCAGCTCAGTTAACCCCCAAGGCTTTGGCTACGTCATTTCCGGCACGAACGCGGACGGTCCCCATTTCCATTCCGGCGCCTACGGCTATGTCTATGACGACCCGACTCCGGTCCCCATCACGCCCACGGGCCTGGCGTATATCAACACCAAAGGCGGCTGCAAGGGCTGCCTCCCCACCAACGTCCAGACCACTGCCAGCTATACCGCCACGGGTACCTCCGCAGCCCAGTTCCTCGATCCCCTGCTCTATGCCGCAAAGTGGGGCGCATTCAAAGACAGCAAGGACAAGAACGGGAACATGTCGGGCACCCCCGACGTTGTCACCGAATGGGACAACTACGACACAAATGGCAATCCTGGCGCGGACGGCATTCCCGACAACTATTTCTACGTCACCAACCCGGCCAATCTGCAAAACGCGCTCAACAACGCGTTCCTCAATATTCTGCAAACTTCGTCGGCCGCCTCGGTCGCCACCAATTCGTCCTCGCTGAACACGGGTTCGGTCGTCTATCAGGCACAGTTCAACGGCGCCAACTGGTCCGGGCAGTTGCTGGCGCTGAGTGTGGATGCAAACGGCATTATCAACACCACCACACCACGCTGGGATGCCCGCGCTCAGCTTGCCGCCCAGAGCACAACCCCGAGCAACCGCAACATCCTGACGTTCGACGCGACCGCCACGGCCAGGGGGGGGATTCCCTTCCGATGGCCCGCGACTGGAGTCGTGGGGCTGCCCTCCGCCTACCAGACCACGCTGAACCAGACCGACAGCAAAGGCAGCCTGCGGCTCGACTGGCTGCGCGGCGACCACTCGAACGAAGGCAGCGCCTTGCGGGCGCGGCCCCTGACATCGTCCACCAACTGGGCCCTCGGCGATATCGTCAACTCCAGCCCGCAGTACGTCGGCCCTCCCAATGCTGGCTATCCT
>NZ_JBFTQG010000114.1:0-1319 GCF_056398885.1 Cupriavidus sp. 01T418 | reverse complement strand
TACTACTGTGTTAAAAAATAAGGCATTATTTGCTTATCTTCAAGTGAGTTACGAGGAAAGCGATGGAAGCCTCTACGAAACGGTTCGAGGAGTACGTGTCTCTAATGGCCCAGTCGCTTGGGCATGCTGATCGCGTGGAGCCGTTTCGTGGCTACTGCACCGGGTTGATGCTGCCRGTCAAGCGTAAGAGCGTTGAGCCCATGGCGGCGCATTTGTCACCAAGCCGGGTACGCTCGGAACATCAACGCCTGCATCACTTCGTAGCCGATGCGCCGTGGTCGGACGAAGCGGTGCTTGATGCGGTGTGCAGTCACACGCTTGAACGAATCAGCCGGCGCGCGGGTTCGCCTGAGGCGCTGATTATTGACGATACCGGCTTTCCGAAAAAGGGTAAGCACTCGGTCGGGGTAGCGCGGCAGTACTGCGGCCAATTGGGCAAGCAAGACAACTGCCAAGTGGCGGTCAGCGTCTCGATCGCCAATGAACACTTCAGTCTGCCAGTGCGCTACCAACTGTATTTGCCGCAAAGCTGGGCCGATGACCCGGAACGGCGTAGCCATGCCAAAGTGCCCGAGGCGATTGAGTTTGTCRCCAAGCCGATGCTCGCCTTGCAACTGCTTGAGAATCTTGGCGAGAGGCGATCGCTGCCGGAATTGGTCCTGGCCGACGCAGGTTATGGGGCGAGCACTGAGTTCCGCGAGCAACTCACGGCGATGGGCTTCACTTATGTGGTCGGGGTTACCGGCACGGTCAGCYTGCAGAACCAAGCTCAGGCGCCTCAGCAGGCRAAAGAGTTGGCCATGCRATTGCCGTCTCGGCGCTTTCGCACTCTCACATGGCGCGAAGGAACCAACCGCGCGTTGTCATCGCGTTTTGCGGCAACACGAGTGCATTGCGCCTCGCGCGCAGCCGGGCCAGGCGGGCCCTCCGAGGAGCAATGGTTGCTCATCGAGTGGCCCAAGGGAGAAGTCGAACCCACCAAGTACTTCCTGAGTACGTTGCCGGCTGACACGCCAATCARGGAACTCGTGCGACTGGCAAAACTGCGCTGGCGCATCGAGCGCGATTATCAGGAGCTCAAGCAGGAACTCGGCTTGGGGCATTTCGAGGGACGCAGTTGGCGCGGCTTTCATCACCATGCGACGCTKTGCATAGCGGCTTATGGCTTTCTTGTCACCGAACGCCTGGCGGCGCAAAAAAAAACTCCAGCCCATCGATTACTCGGCGAGGGATCTACCTTACCCGAAGGCTTCCGGCCCCGGGGCACCCCTGCGTAAGCAGCGTCATGTGGCAGATTCTATCGCCACGCTGCGATTGGA
>NZ_JBFTQG010000113.1:0-1359 GCF_056398885.1 Cupriavidus sp. 01T418 | reverse complement strand
GCGCGCCGCCCGAGATTGGAAGAGGAGACAAAATGAGACGCCAGCGCAAAGCCAAGATCGTTGCCACGCTCGGACCGGCCAGCACCGATATCGAGGTGATCCGGCAGTTGTTCGAGGCGGGAGCCGATGTGTTCCGCCTGAACTTCAGCCACGGCTCCCATGACGACCACAAGCGCCGCTACGACGCGGTGCGCCAGGTCGAGGCCGAGACCGGCCGTCCCATCGCCGTGCTGGCCGACCTGCAAGGCCCGAAGCTGCGCATCGGTACGTTTGCCGCGGGCAAGGTCGCGCTCAAGGCCGGCGATGTGTTCGTGCTCGACAGCGATCCGAGTCCCGGCGACGCCACCCGCGTGCACCTGCCGCATCCGGAACTGTTCCGCGTGGCCGCGCCGGGCCAATCGCTGCTGATCGACGACGGCAAGGTGCAGTTGAAGATCGATGCGGTGGCCAGCGGCAGCATCGTCACGCGCGTGGTCAACCACGGCACGCTGTCSGACCGCAAGGGCGTCAACGTACCCGACGCGGTGATCCCGATTCCGGCGCTGACCGAGAAGGACCGCAAGGATCTCGACTTCGCGCTTGAACTCGGCGCGGACTGGATCGCGCTGTCCTTCGTGCAGCGKCCGGCCGACATCGTGGAAGCGCGCGAAATCATCGGCACCCGCGCCGGCGTGCTGTCCAAGATCGAGAAGCCGGCTGCGCTGCAGCAGCTGGAGGAAATCGTGCGCGTTTCCGATGCGGTGATGGTGGCGCGCGGCGACCTGGGCGTTGAACTACCGCCGGAGCGCGTGCCGGGCGTGCAGAAGCGCATCCTGCGCATCTGCCGCCAGCACGGCAAACCCATCGTCATCGCTACCCAGATGCTGGAATCGATGATCGATTCGCCGGTGCCCACCCGCGCSGAAGCTTCCGACGTGGCCAGCGCCATCTACGACGGCGCCGACGCGGTCATGCTGTCGGCCGAATCGGCCAACGGCCGCCACCCGGTGCCGGCGGTAGCCATCATGGACCGCATCATCACCGAGGTGGAGCGCGACCCGCTCTACCGCAACCTGCTGGACGCGCAGCACGAGGCGCCGCTGTCCACGCGCCAGGACGCGATCTGCGCCGCCTTGCGCGAAGTCACGCACATCATCGGCGCGGTCGCCACCGTGACCTACACCTCGTCCGGCTCCACCGCGCTGCGCGCGGCGCGCGAGCGACCGTGCGCGCCCATCGTCAGCATCACGCCAAACCTGGAGATCGCGCGGCGGCTGGCCATGGCCTGGGGCGTGCATTCCACCGTCAGCCCCGATGTGCAAAGCGTCGACGAGATGGTGAATGCGGCAACCCGTGCCGCGCTGGCCGAGGGCTATGCCG
>NZ_JBFTQG010000112.1:0-1361 GCF_056398885.1 Cupriavidus sp. 01T418 | reverse complement strand
GAGATCGAGTCGTTGCCGCCACCGGCGTACAGCGTCTCGCCCACGTTGCTGAAGGAGAGGCTGTCCGCACCTTCCGACATGCGGATCGGATAGGCCGCATACAACTCGGCCACCGATAGCGTTTTGCCGTCGGAGAACTGGAACTGGTCTACCGCATAGGCGCTGCTGTAATAGTGATTCTGCAGTGTCAGCCGGTCCGACTGGCCGTAGGTCAGGATCAGGTCGTTGCCCGAGCGGATCACCCCGGTCAGGCCGGTCGAGCTGACGTCCTCGAAGCGTACGGTGTCGACCCGGGCCGCGCTTGTGTCGTACTGGCTGATCAGGTCTTGCCCGCTGCCGACGCGGAACACATAGGTGTCGTTGCCGACGTCGCCGCGCAGCGTGTCGTTGCCAGCTCCACCGTCAAGAACATCGTCGCCCGCCAATCCATCAACGACGTCGTCGCTGCCCCCCCAAACAATGCGGTCCGCGCCTGAAGTGGCTCCGGCTGTCCTGTTGCGGATGGCGGATGCATCCCATACTGACTGATCGGAGAAGAGAATCTGGTCGATCTGATACCCGCTGACAAAGTGATTGGCTATCTTGATCTGATCGCTAGTTGTCAGTGAGATGATCAGATCATTGCCGACGCGATTCAGGGCAAGATCGCCAGCGGTAATTCCGGCGCCGAGCAGCAGTGTGTCCACTTTCCCCACCGTGGTGTCGACGCTGGAGATGGTGTCCTTGCCCGAGCCGCGGCCGAACAGATAGACGTCGTTGCCGATGCCGCCATCGAGCACGTCGTTACCTGCGCCGCCATCCAGGGTGTCATTGCCGCCACCACCGGACAGCCGGTCATCGCCCTCGCCGCCGAGCAGCACATCGGCCCCGGCCTCGCCGTTGAGCGTGTCGTTCTGTGCGCCACCCGACAGCGTGTCGTCGCCGGCACCGCCATTCAGCGTGTCGGCACCATCGCCGCCATCGAGCGTGTCGTTGCCAGCATACCCGTACAGCGTGTCGTCCCCGGCCAGCCCGAAGAGCGTGTCCGCCGTGGCATAGCCGTGCAGCGTGTCGTTGTCCGCGCTGGCGACCTGCACCAACGCCTTGATGGCCGCCACATCCCATATCGCGCCATCGGCAAAGCGGATCTGCTCGACCTGGTAGCCGTAGGTGGCGTCGTTGTAGAAGTAGTTGGCGACGGTGAGGATATCGGCGCTGCCCTTGAGGGTCAGCACCAGGTTGTTGCCTTCGCGCGTTGCCTTCACATCATCGGTGGTGATGCCATTGCCCAGCAGGATGACATCCTGCTTGCCTGCCGTGGTGTCAGCGCTGGAGATGGTGTCCTTGCCCGAGCCGCGGCCGAACAGATAGACGTCGTTGCC
>NZ_JBFTQG010000111.1:0-1440 GCF_056398885.1 Cupriavidus sp. 01T418 | reverse complement strand
AGCTGGCGGCGGCCAAGTGGATGGTTGCACTGCACGACGGCCGTCGTGATAGTCCTACAGTACACACCGTCGCGCAACCGCAGGCTACGCTGCGGCTGCAGGCAGCGCTGGCCCTGACTGAACGGTACAAGGAGGAGTGGTCGCTGCCGGCGGATGTACGGGTTGTCGTGAGCTATGAAGCCGGCCAGGACGCATTCTGGATTTGTCGCGCGCTGCAGGCTCGCGGGATCGAATGTCATGTCGTCGATCCCGCGAGCATTCCCGTTGAGCGCCAGAAACGGCGCGCGAAGACGGATCGCCTCGATGCGATCAAACTGGTGATCAACCTACGTGCCTGGCTGCGCGGCGAACGCGACCGGATGCGCGCAATCCGGGTGCCGTCTTTGCAGGACGAAGCGTCCCGCCATCTGATGCGCGATCGCGGACAACTGCAAAAAGAAGTCCTGCAACACCGCGACCGCATGCGCAAACTGCTCGCCACATTCGGTTGCTGGGATGAAGTCGACAGCAGGAAGTTCGCCGGCCGGCTCGCCCGTGGCGAGGTACGGTGTCACGATGGCACGCCACTGCCAGCAGAGCTAAACGAACGACTGGTACGCGAGTGCGAACGGCTAGCAGTAGCCGAGCAGCAACTGACCGCACTGGAGCAGACGCTTCCGACGAAGCTGCCTGCGCCAGCACGCGCCCGGGTCGATCACCTCACTCGCCTGAAAGGCATCGGACCGGTTGGCGGCTCGCGACTGGCGCTCGAGCTGTTCTGGCGGGAATTCAGCGACCGCCGCCAGGTCGGTGCGTGCGTTGGCCTTGTACCGCAACCCTACGACAGCGGCGAGAGCCAGGTGGACCAGGGCATTAGCAAACAGGGAAACCGACGGGTGCGGGCACTCCTGATCGAGATGGCGTGGTCCTGGATCCGCTACCAGCCAGAGAGCGCACTGACGCAGTGGTTCAACCAGCGCACCCAGAGCACAGGCCCGAACCGAAGGGCCCGACGGATTGCGATCGTCGCAGTGGCACGACGTCTCGCGATTGCGATGTGGCGCTATCTGAAGGATGGCGTGATCCCCGAAGGGGCACAACTGAAGCCGGCTTAATCCATTGAGGTTTGGAGGAAGATGCAGGGGATGGTGATACGCAATCCATACAGCCTGAAGTGAACATGCCCGTAACAGACCCGGGTTGCACAGGCAACCGATTTTCTAGATGGGGCATGCTCCCGGTGACAATTCCGGCGTAATGCGCATGCAGGATGAGGCTGGCTTCACGCCAGCGGATAGAAGGTGGTGAGACGTCATTTCTCACGAGCGCAAGACCCGGCTTCGGGCCATCGTGTTTCACCGCAACGGAGCCAACCCGCTCTGTCGCGATAAGGGAGGATTCGTATATCGATCAATCAGTCAGTTTGCAAAACGGCTTGACAAGGGACTGCTCATAGAAGGG
>NZ_JBFTQG010000110.1:0-1454 GCF_056398885.1 Cupriavidus sp. 01T418 | reverse complement strand
GCGCTGGTGCAGGTCGCCAGCGCGGACAACGACACGCTGCACGGCTATGCCACGGCGGACACGCTCTTCGGGCTGGCTGGGGACGACACGCTGTACGGGTATGCTGGCAACGACACGCTCGATGGTGGCGATGGTGCCGACACGCTGTATGGCGGTGCCGGCGACGACACGCTGTTGGGTGGCGCACAGAACGACACGCTCAATGGCGAGGCCGGGGACGATGTGCTGCTCGGCGGCGAGGGCGATGACAGGCTGTCCGGTGGTGGCGGCAATGACACCCTGGATGGCGGTGTGGGCAACGACTCACTCGATGGTGGCACGGGCAACGACGTCTATCTGTTCGGCCGCGGCTCGGGCAAGGACACCATCTCCAGCGCTGACACCACGGCAGGCAAGCAGGATGTCATCCTGCTGGGCAATGGCATCACCACCGATGATGTGAAGGCAACGCGCGACGGCAACAACCTGGTGCTGACCCTCAAGGGCAGCGCCGATATCCTCACTGTCGCCAACTACTTCCACAACGACGCCACCTACGGCTACCAGGTCGAGCAGATCCGCTTTGCCGATGGCGCGATGTGGGATGTGGCGGCCATGAAGGCGCTGGTGCAGGTCGCCAGCGCGGACAACGATACGCTGCACGGCTATGCCACGGCGGATACGCTCTTCGGGCTGGCTGGGGACGACACGCTGTATGGGTACGCTGGCAACGACACGCTCGATGGTGGCGACGGCGCCGACACTCTGAATGGCGGTGCCGGCGACGACACGCTGTCGGGTGGCGCACAGAACGACACGCTCAACGGCGAGGCCGGTGCCGACGTGCTGCTCGGCGGCGAGGGCGATGACCGGCTGTCCGGTGGTGGCGGCAATGACACCCTGGATGGCGGTGCAGGCAACGACACGCTCGATGGCGGCACCGGCAACGACGTCTATCTGTTYGGCCKCGGCTCGGGCAAGGACACCATCTCCAGCGCYGACACCACGGCAGGCAAGCAGGATGTCATCCAGCTGGGCAATGGCATCACCACCGACGATGTGAAGGCCGTGCGCGAAGGCAACAACCTGGTGCTGACCCTCAAGGGCAGCGCCGATATCCTCACTGTCGCCAACTACTTCCACAACGACGCCACCTACGGCTACCAGGTCGAGCAGATCCGCTTTGCCGATGGCGCGATGTGGGATGTGGCCGCCATCATGGCGCTGGTGCAGGTCGCCAGCGCGGACAACGACACGCTGCACGGCTATGCCACGGCGGACACGCTCTTCGGGCTGGCTGGGGACGACACGCTGTATGGGTACGCTGGCAACGACACGCTCGATGGCGGCGACGGCGCAGACACTCTGAATGGCGGTGCCGGCGACGACACGCTGTCGGGTGGCGCACAGAACGACACGCTCAACGGCGAGGCCGGTGCCGACGTGCTGCTCGGCGGCGAGGGCGATGACCGGGG
>NZ_JBFTQG010000109.1:0-1679 GCF_056398885.1 Cupriavidus sp. 01T418 | reverse complement strand
TCCATGGGACTTTTCGTTTCGCGGCGGATCGGCCAGGCTAATTTTCTCATCTGACTTATTTTCTGATTTAGTTCCCGCTTTAAAAGCACTTCAGAACTATCTTTCTGAATCAGTAAAATTGGAGCGAAAAAAATGAGCTATACCTTTACCGAAACAGAGCGCCTCAGCCTTATGGATGCCTTGCCTGGGTGCTCAGCCCAATGCTCCCCTGTCAAGATAGCGACACGGCAGTTGGCACGCTTGAGGTTGTTATATTTTACGTCTCATATGAATTTAATTAACAACACCTTGCCACCAATGGTGGCCTCGCTAAACTAAACACCCGCTGCGGTTCGATGTCAGCCCCTGACGAACAGACTCCCGGCATCGAATATATTGTATTTTGCTTACTTACTGTTGTCGCGCGGTAAGGATCATGGCACCCTGCGACGGCATCTACTGGCATTTCCCATGGAAATGCACCGAAGTCTGCCGTAGTCCAATCAAATCATTATGGTCAACAACATCGTGTCAGACGCCACCTCGTGGTGCGCCTCCGATTCGCCGGCGATCGATCTCACAGAGAACCCGTCACTTCACGGTGTTCTATCTTGATTGGATTATTCCTCTTTGGCACCCTTCTGTTCCGGGTTCACTTTTTCCCATACATCGCCTTCCCAAGACGATGGACAGCGTTTATCCAGAATCTCGTCAATTTTCGAACATTTTACTTGCGTCTTGCTCGTTTTCCTCTGCCTTCTTGTTTCCGCTGGCGTGTACATCATCGAAAAAAATATAAGCACAAATATTATTAAAGAAAACGGTAATCGAAGGGTGCACGATAATATTATCYGCACAATGGAATTAAATAAAAATACATTTTAAAATATGAAAATATGCACAAAATTCAAAGTTGTAATTCTGTCCATCATATTATCAATCGCAGTTGTAAATAATATCTCGTTGGCACAGGGTAACGTGGCTGAACGGTTGCGCGAATATCAACTCGCAGTGGCCGCCTGCACCAAGACGATCGATAGTACGAATTCAGTGCCAATTCTCGGCGGGGGAAGCCTGGATAGAGAACGGTTCGATCACTTCGCGCCTTTCGTGCGGGTGGAGGCGGGGAAGTGCGGAATCACCGGGCTTGAGACCATTGTGTACTGGACCGGAACGAGCATTGTGCCCGCGGGATTTCACATCAATAAAAGTGGGCAGGTTTCGCCACAATGGCGATCTATGAAGGTCGTCGCTTCCCTTCGTGATCGAGGTTCATGCGAGGAAACGACACAAGGATGCGACCCCTCTCACCCGAATCCGCCTCTTGACTGGCCAAGAGATCGCGTGGCCTCTCTCCGCAACTATCCGTTCGATATACGACTCCCCCTAGATAGACCTATATCAAGAGGAGTGAGCCCTTCATTGCTTATAAGAGGTTGGCCTGCCATCGATGGCAGGCCGCGCTTTGTACAGTGTATTTTCCACATGAATTTTGAGAATATGAATCGGGTCGATATGGAGAACCTGAAGTTCAATAAAAAATACCCATGCCAAATTGATCCATGGGACTTTTCGTTTCGCGGCGGATCGGCCAGGCTAATTTTCTCATCTGACTTATTTTCTGATTTAGTTCCCGCTTTAAAAGCACTTCAGAACTATCTTTCTGAATCAGTAAAATTGGAGCGAAAAAAATGAGCTAT
>NZ_JBFTQG010000108.1:0-1713 GCF_056398885.1 Cupriavidus sp. 01T418 | reverse complement strand
CATCTGCAGGTCGATGGCGCGCTTCAATGCGGGGCCCACGTCTTCCAGCTTGTCGACCACGATGCCCTCGGCACCCATGGCGCGGGCGATCTCGGCGAAGCTCTGGTTATCCAGTTCGCCGGCGACGAAGCGGCGGTTGTAGAAGTCGACCTGGTTCTTCTTCTCGGCGCCCCACTGGCGGTTATGGAACACCACCGCGGTGACCGGGATATTGTGGCGCACGCAGGTCATGGTYTCCATCAGGCTCATGCCCCAGGCGCCGTCRCCGGCATAGGACACGGCGGGGCGGTGGGGAGCGGCCACCTTGGCGCCGATGATGGTGGGGAAGGCGTAGCCGCAGTTGCCCCAGCTCATGGCGGCGAAGAAGCTGCGCGGCTTGTTGAAGCGCAGGTAGCTGTTGGCCACCGAGTTGATATTGCCGATGTCGGTGGAGACCATCACGTCTTCCGGCATGGCCTTTTCCAGCTCGCGCAGCACCTGGCGCGGATGCAGGTAGTGGCCGCCGGCGGGCGTGCGCTCGTTCTTCTGCTCCTCGATCATGTCCAGGCTGTAGGGATCGCGCTCGTGGGTCCACTCGTCGAGTTCCTTCTCCCAGGCGGCCTTCTCGGCGGCGATCTGGCCGGCGCGGTCCTCGCGGGAGGCGTCGCATGCCAGGGGGCGCCCGGTGAGACGCTCGGTGAGTGCGACAGCGGCCGCCTTGGCGTCGCCGCAGATGCCCACGGAGATCTTCTTGACCAGGCCGAGCATCTTGTGGTCGGCATCGATCTGGATGATCTTGGCGTTCTTGGGCCAGTAGTCCATGCCGTGCTGGGGCAGGGTGCCGAAGGGGCCGAGGCGGGAGCCGAGGGCGATGACCACGTCGGCGCGGGCGAGCAGCTTCATCGCGGCCTTGGAGCCCTGGTAGCCCAGCGGGCCGCACCACAGGGGGTGGCTGGCGGGGAAGGARTCGTTATGCAGGTAGCTGTTGACCACCGGCGCGCCCAGGCGCTCGGCCAGCGCCTTGCACTCCTCGATGGCGTCGGCCATGACCACGCCGCCGCCGGAGATGATCACGGGGAACCTGGCCTGCGCGAGCAGCGCGGCGGCTTCGTTCAGGCGCTGGTCGCCCCCGGGGCCGCGGTCCAGGCGCTGGGGTTGCGGGATCTCGGCCTTGATCTGGCCGTAGAAGTAGTCGCGCGGGATATTGAGCTGGGTGGGTCCCATCTCGGCCATGGCGCGGTCGAAGCAGCGGCCGGTGAACTCGGCCATGCGTGCCGGATGGGTGACATGGCCCTGGTACTTGGTGAACTCCTGGAACATCGGCAACTGCTTGGCTTCCTGGAAGCCGCCCAGGCCGATGCCCATGGTGCCGGCTTCGGGGGTGACGATGACCACGGGGCTGTGGGCCCAGTAAGCGGCGGCGATGGCGGTGACGCAGTTGCTGATGCCGGGGCCGTTCTGGCCGATGACCACGCCGTGGCGGCCGGAGACGCGGGCATAGCCGTCGGCCATGTGGCCGGCGCCCTGTTCATGCACCACCGGGATGAGGCGGATGCCGGCGGGAGCGAAGATGTCCATGGCGTCCATGAAGGCCGAGCCCATGATGCCGAACATGTCGGAGACGCCGTTGGCGGCCAGGGTCTCGACGAAGGCTTCCGAGGGGGTCATGGCCTGCGGGCCGGTGGCGACGGTGGCGTCGGTCTTGAGGGCGTCAGGAAGGTGTTCGCTCATGGT
>NZ_JBFTQG010000107.1:0-2321 GCF_056398885.1 Cupriavidus sp. 01T418 | reverse complement strand
GTTCTTTAACAAACAAACAACCGATAAGTGTGGGCGCTTGATAGCGGATGCGGAAGGCTTCGGTCTTTTAGCTTACAAGTTATAAAGTGCTCGCACAGTAAAACATGTTGGTTATGTCCGGGGTGCAAATCACGGRCATGGCCAGTCAGTTTTCTGAGAGTGAGCGACCGCTCGAAAGAGCGAGATCCTTGGGGAAACCGAAGGGTCACACAGGTATTAAACTGAAGAGTTTGATCCTGGCTCAGATTGAACGCTGGCGGCATGCCTTACACATGCAAGTCGAACGGCAGCACGGGAGCAATCCTGGTGGCGAGTGGCGAACGGGTGAGTAATACATCGGAACGTGCCCTGTCGTGGGGGATAACTAGTCGAAAGATTAGCTAATACCGCATACGACCCGAGGGTGAAAGCGGGGGACCGCAAGGCCTCGCGCGACAGGAGCGGCCGATGTCTGATTAGCTAGTTGGTGGGGTAAAGGCCCACCAAGGCGACGATCAGTAGCTGGTCTGAGAGGACGATCAGCCACACTGGGACTGAGACACGGCCCAGACTCCTACGGGAGGCAGCAGTGGGGAATTTTGGACAATGGGGGCAACCCTGATCCAGCAATGCCGCGTGTGTGAAGAAGGCCTTCGGGTTGTAAAGCACTTTTGTCCGGAAAGAAATCCCCTGGGYTAATACCTCGGGGGGATGACGGTACCGGAAGAATAAGCACCGGCTAACTACGTGCCAGCAGCCGCGGTAATACGTAGGGTGCGAGCGTTAATCGGAATTACTGGGCGTAAAGCGTGCGCAGGCGGTTTTGTAAGACAGGCGTGAAATCCCCGAGCTCAACTTGGGAATGGCGCTTGTGACTGCAAGGCTAGAGTATGTCAGAGGGGGGTAGAATTCCACGTGTAGCAGTGAAATGCGTAGAGATGTGGAGGAATACCGATGGCGAAGGCAGCCCCCTGGGACGTCACTGACGCTCATGCACGAAAGCGTGGGGAGCAAACAGGATTAGATACCCTGGTAGTCCACGCCCTAAACGATGTCAACTAGTTGTTGGGGATTCATTTCTTCAGTAACGTAGCTAACGCGTGAAGTTGACCGCCTGGGGAGTACGGTCGCAAGATTAAAACTCAAAGGAATTGACGGGGACCCGCACAAGCGGTGGATGATGTGGATTAATTCGATGCAACGCGAAAAACCTTACCTACCCTTGACATGCCACTAACGAAGCAGAGATGCATCAGGTGCCCGAAAGGGAAAGTGGACACAGGTGCTGCATGGCTGTCGTCAGCTCGTGTCGTGAGATGTTGGGTTAAGTCCCGCAACGAGCGCAACCCTTGTCTTTAGTTGCTACGCAAGAGCACTCTAGAGAGACTGCCGGTGACAAACCGGAGGAAGGTGGGGATGACGTCAAGTCCTCATGGCCCTTATGGGTAGGGCTTCACACGTCATACAATGGTGCGTACAGAGGGTTGCCAACCCACACCGCCCGTCACACCATGGGAGTGGGTTTTGCCAGAAGTAGTTAGCCTAACCGCAAGGAGGGCGATTACCACGGCAGGGTTCATGACTGGGGTGAAGTCGTAACAAGGTAGCCGTATCGGAAGGTGCGGCTGGATCACCTCCTTTCAAGAGCGTGCATCTTAAGTCGAGCGTTCACACTTATCGGTTTGTTTGCTGTTRCAGCCAAGGGTCTGTAGCTCAGGTGGTTAGAGCACCGTCTTGATAAGGCGGGGGYCGTAGGTTCAAGTCCTACCAGACCCACCAAGTTACGGATGGTGGTTCGACGATGTGCGTTGACGATGTGAGTCGACGTTGAGCCTCCGGACAGAAGTACAGGGGGGATTAGCTCAGCTGGGAGAGCACCTGCTTTGCAAGCAGGGGGTCGTCGGTTCGATCCCGTCATCCTCCACCACYGACTTCAGTGACCTTGGATTGGTCGTCAAAGGCAAGCGCTTAGCATTGAGCGTTTGCCTTTGGCYTTGGCCARGACGAACGAGACGCTGTCTCGCTCGGCTGTTCTTTAACAATATGGGATGTAGTAAAGGTGTCGTGAGCGTTGATGAGACGCTGCAGTAAAACACGAYACCGGGTTGTGATTGTATCAACCGAAATGTATTYAAGTRATCGAAAGATGACTTGGAATACGGCACAAATGCGAGAACTCATCCTGTAGCGAGTCCGGCTTGAACGCAAGTTTGAGACACACTCGTTATAGGGTCAAGCGAACAAGTGCATGTGGTGGATGCCTTGGCGATCACAGGCGATGAAGGACGCGGTAGCCTGCGAAAAGCTTCGGGGAGCTGGCAAACAAGCTTTGATCCGGAGAT
>NZ_JBFTQG010000106.1:0-1845 GCF_056398885.1 Cupriavidus sp. 01T418 | reverse complement strand
CGTCCCATACCGGACATCCACGCAACTGCTCACCGAGCTTTCCTCGGGTGTGCTGAAGATCGGCTGGACCGATCCCAGCGTGGCGGTTCCCTTCCTGCGTTCCGGGAAGGTGCGCGGCATTGCCATTGTGGGCAACACGCGGTCTCCCCAGCTTGCCAACGTCAAGACGTTGGCGGAACAGGGCTACAAGTTCAATACGGTGGGATGGTTCGGCATGTTCGCGCCGGCCGGAACCAGTCCGGCGATCGTGAAGCGGCTGGCCGATGAGGTCAACAAGGTGCAGGCGTTGCCGGAGATCGCGGAACTGATGAAGACAATGAACTTCGAGCCGCCCCCGGTAAAGTCCTCCGCGCAGTTGGGCGAGATCGTCAAGAATGATCTGCAAGTCTGGACGAAGATCGCCAACGACGCAGGGATCAAGCTCGACGAATAAGATGTGCCGCGCGCGGCCTTGCGGCCTGCCAGGGAAGGTGTATTGACCTGCCGTGAACCGCCCCGGGTTTTGGCCTCCTCAAAACCCGGGGAGTAAATGATCAATGATCAATGATCCGGATACAGGGAGCCCGACGCCCCAATTTCAACAATCTATAGGAGGGCATTGTGTAATTGAAACAACGCATGATGGCATAGCCTGCGACAGGCATAAGAAATCCAAAAAAGGATAGGAAATCCACAAGAGGAGAAGAGGTGACGAAATCATCTGGCAAGCTGAGCAAGCTTAATCTTGCACTTATCGCTGCGGGCGCAATCTGCGTCGGCAGCGCACACGCGCAGAGCAGTGTGACGCTGTACGGCGTGGCAGACATAAACGTCGAGTACGCCAATCATGTTGGAGTCGTCCCCACGGCAGCCAACAAGTTCAATGCCGGCCCGTCCAACAATGCCTACCGCATGAACTCCGGCGGCCTGTCCGGCTCGCGTTGGGGCTTGCGCGGCGTGGAAGATCTTGGCAGCGGGCTGAAATCCATTTTCGTTCTGGAAAGCGGCTTTAACCTGGACACMGGCACATCGCAGCAAGGCGGCCGCCTGTTCGGTCGCCAGGCCTAYGTGGGCATCCAGAGCGCGCAGTTTGGCCAGATCACCTTGGGCCGCCAGTACACCTCGATGTTCGAGAGTATCGCCAACTTTGTGCCGGCWGCCTTYGCCACGCAGTATGAACCGATCGTGATGCTGACCGGCGCGAACTTCCGCGAGGACAACACCATCAAATACACGGGCCGGTTCGGTCCGGTGACCGCACTGGCACACTGGTCATTCGGTACCGGCCTGTCATTGCCGACGACGGTGTTCAACGGCCCATCGCTCGGTGGCAACGGCGAAGTGCCGGGCCAGTTCCGCCGCGACACTGCCTATGGCGCGGGTGTGACCTACATTGCCGGCSCKKTCGGTGTGGCCGTTGCTTACGAYCAGTTCAACCCGACCGTTTCCAACCCCACGACCGCTGCTGTCCTCGGCACCGGCAGCTTCAAGAAGGCGACGGTCGCGGCCAGCTATGCGTTCGGCCCGGCAAAGGTCATGGGCGGCTACCGCTGGGGCCAGAACAAGGACCAGAACGGCGGCCTGATCGAGCGCGACGACTTCTACTGGATCGGCGCCAACTACCAGGTGACGRCGGCGCTTGGCCTGACGCTCGAGTACGACTACGCCAACGTCAAGAACTTCCTGGGCAGCACGTCGGTGGCGAACCCATGGCAGATTGCCTTCATTGCCGACTACACGCTTTCCAAGCGGACTGATATCTACCTGACCACGGCATATGCAAAGAATGCGGGTCTGGGACTGGATTCCCCGACGATTGGCTATGCCAACAGCCTATCCCTTGGCAATAGCTATTGGCAATAGCTA
>NZ_JBFTQG010000105.1:0-2004 GCF_056398885.1 Cupriavidus sp. 01T418 | reverse complement strand
CTCAGCATGCTTGACCCGAATGCGTACCACAATTTCACGCGGGCGTGCCGGCGCGACACACCGATGCTTGGCGAAGAAGCAGTGCTGCTGCGCCATTGCCTGGCTGACCAGCTCGAGCGCTCCTGCGATCTCGGCGAATCCGTCTTGCGAGCACTTGACGCGTATGGACAACAACAGGCGGCGCTTCAGCGCACCCAGCCGGAGCAGCCCAGTCATCTGCGTCRGCCCGTCCGCCCACTCCCCATGCAAGCGMCTGGGGTTAGCGTACCCGCCACGCCGCAGCGCCTGGAAGAGCCCGTTCCCGGCTCCGCGACCAGACCGATGRCCGATACGAGCGAACGTCTCGCACCGCGCGAKGCCTGTGCACCCCTGCACGCGGATAGCGCCACGTCGCAAAGCGGCCGAACTCCCCATAARAAGCGCAAGACGGCCATCGACGACAGCCTCCCAGCGAAGATTGCGCGTTTATCACACCCGAGGGACGTTCCTGCGGGCATTGCCCCTGAAACCCAGGCAAGGCTGGCCCCCATTCGCGACGCCGTGCCGCGCCGGGATGGCGAAGCCAGTCWGSCCTACGCCCGCCGCCTGCGCGAGCAGCGGCCCGGCCTCAGCCTGAGCGAGCTGTCCCTGCTTTCGGGCACCTTGGAAAGCCAACTGCGCCGCGATCCGGCCTTCAAGGCGCTCCCCGTGGAACTGGCCGCCATTCGCGACGCCGTGCCGCGCCGGGACGGGGAAACCAATCTGGCCTGCGCGAGCAGCGGCCCGGCCTCAGCCTGAGCGAGCTGTCCCTGCTCTCGGGTGCCATGGAAAGCCATCTGCGCGGCGAGCCGGCCTTCAAGGCACTTTCCGTGGAACTGGCCGCCATTCGCGACGCCGTGCCGCGCCGGGACGGGGAAACCAATCTGGCCTACGCCCGCCACCTGCGCGAGCAGCGGCCCGGCCTCAGCCTGAGCGAGCTGTCCCTGCTTTCGGGCGCAATGGAAAGCCATCTGCGCTGCGAGCCGGCCTTCAAGGCGCTCCCCGTGGAACTGGCCGCCATTCGCGACACCGTGCCACGCCGGGACGGGGAAGCCAGTCAGGCCTACGCCCGCCGCCTGCGCGAGCAGCGGCCCGGCCTCGGCCTGAGCGAGCTGTCCCTGCTTTCGGGCGCCATGGAAAGCCATCTGCGCAGCGCGCCGGCCTTCAAAGCGCTCTCCGTGGAACTGGCCGCCATTCGCGACGCTATTCGCGACGCCGCGCCGCGCCGGGACGGGGAAGCCAATCTGGCCTACGCCCGCCGCCTGCACGAGCAGCGGCCCGGCCTCGGCCTGAACGAGCTGTCCCTGCTCTCGGGCGCCACGGAAAACCAACTGCGCCGCGATCCAGCCTTCAAGGCGCTCCCCGTGGAATTGGCCGCCATTCGCGACGCCGTGCCGCGCCGGGACGGGGAAGCCAGTCTGGCCTACGCCCGCCGACTGCGCGAGCAGCGGCCTGGCCTCGGCCTGAACGAGCTGTCCCTGCTCTCGGGCACCACGGAAAGCCATCTGCGCAGCGAGCCGGCCTTCAAGGCGCTCTCCGTGGAACTGGCCGCCATTCGCGACGCCGTGCCGCGCCAGGACGGGGAAGCCAATCTGGCCTACGCCCGCCGATTGCGCGAGCAGCGGCCCGGCCTCAGCCTGAGCGAGTTGTCCCTGCTCTCGGGCGYCRCGGAAAGCCGACTGCGCRGCGAGCCGGCCTTCAAGGCGCTCTCCGTGGAACTGGCCGCCATTCGCGACGCCGTGCCGCGCCGGGACGGGGAAGCCAGTCTGGCCTACGCCCGCCGCCTGCACGAGCAGCGGCCCGGCCTCGGCCTGAGCGAGCTGTCCCTGCTCTCGGGCGCCTTGGAAAGCCAACTGCGCTGCGAGCCGGCCTTCAAGGCGCTCTCCGTGGAACTGGCCGCCATTCGCGACGCCGTGCCGCGCCGGGACGGGGAAGCCAGTCTGGCCTACGCCCGCCGCCTGCGCGAGCAGCGGCCCGGCCTCAGCC
>NZ_JBFTQG010000104.1:0-2383 GCF_056398885.1 Cupriavidus sp. 01T418 | reverse complement strand
GTCGGGCTGGCGAAGCCGCCGCCGCCGACAACGTTCTGCGAGTTGCCGCCTACGATAGAGAAGGCGCTGCCGCCGCGCACGGCGGACATGGTCTTGCCGTCGAGTTCTTTGTCGAGGGCCAGGTCCTTGATCATCAGGGTCGATTGCATGGTGAGTCTCCTTTGGGGTTTGGTTGGGGAGCACCCTCCAGRAGGGCGCTCCGGTATTGCGTTACAGCGCGGCAACCTGGGTGCCGTTGCCGAAGTTCTGCAGGGTGGGGATCTTCAGGTTCAGRTGCGAGCTGGCGTCGAGCGTGTTCACGGTCGGGCCGACCTGAAAGCCCGTGGTCGGGCTGGCGAAGCCGCCGCCGCCGACAACGTTCTGCGAATTGCCGCCGACGATGGAGAAGGCGCTGCCGCCGCGCACGGCGGACATGGTCTTGCCGTCGAGTTCTTTGTCGAGGGCCAGGTCCTTGATCATCAGGGTCGATTGCATGGTGAGTCTCCTTTGGGGTTCGGTTGGGGAGCACCCTCCAGGAGGGCGCTCCGGTATTGCGTTACAGCGCGGCAACCTGGGTGCCGTTGCCGAAGTTCTGCAGGGTGGGGATCTTCAGGTTCAGATGCGTGCTCGCGTCGATCGTGTTCACGATGGGGCCGACCTGAATGCCCGTGGTCGGGCTGGCGAAGCCGCCGCCGCCGACAACGTTCTGCGAGTTGCCGCCGACGATGGAGAAGGCGCTGCCGCCGCGCACGGCGGACATGGTCTTGCCGTCGAGTTCTTTGTCGAGGGACAGGTCCTTGATCATGAGGGTCGATTGCATGGTGAGTCTCCTTTGGGGTTTGGTTGGAAGAGCAGCTTGTTGTTGCGCTCGAAGGGTATAGAGCATGGAGCGTGCCATGCCACGCTCCGCGTCGCAAAAAAAATCCTAAGTACTTGAAAAAGCAGACGTTTTATTTTGACGATCGCCTTTTTCAGGCGCCTGCCGACGGAGAGTTGCCGGGCAAGGTGTTGGGCCGGGGCCAACGCATTGCATGTTCCCTGTTGGCGGGAACAGACACCGGCATCGATTGGCCTGACAAAGCCGGCACCGCAGGCGATTCTCGGTTGCGTTGAGAAAATCGGGGCCAGGCCGTCCGAAACGCTGTTTATCGATGATGGGGAATCAAACGTAGCCGGTGCCATGCAAGCGGGGCTTCATGGGCACATATTCGTTGGGATTGATGCGCTGAAGCAGGTGTTGAAATCCCGCAGGCTGCTTTAGTTGCGGCTCGCACCGTGCGCGTCGGATCGCGCGCGGTGGTTCAGTCGGAACACCATGCCGGTGTTACGTCGACGACAGCAGCCGGCCTGACTGCGCCCGGCCGGGCCCGGAACGGCAACCGGGGGTGACAAGGGAGTCAGGGGCCTGAAGCAGGCGCCGCCGCCTTGTGTGCTGCCATATGATGCAGATACGCCAGCAGGTCCTTCAGGTCGGCGTCAGGCAGCGTCCTTTCGTCGATCGCGGACATGCGCGCGTTGGGCCACCAGCGCAACGACTGCGGGTCGCGGATCAGCTTGGCCAGCTTGTCGTCGCCCAGATACTCGACCGGGCTGTATGGCACATTCAGATCGGGGCCGAGTTGCGCATCGCCCGCCCGGTTAAGGGAATGGCACGAGAAGCAGACGCGCTGGAATGTCGCGAAGCCGCGCATGACCGGTCCTTCGGCCGGCAGGCCCGGGGCGGGCCGGATGGCTGCAAAGCGCTCGGAAGGCGGAGCGGTGATGTCGATGCGCACGATGCTGTACGTCCAGAGACTCTCGTTGACGACGGAAGCGGCGCGGCCCGACGGCACCGTCCAGATCAGGCGAAATGGCCCGATATCCTGGCCCTTGAGCGTCGGCCACGGCGCGGCAGGGTTTTCCACCGCCAGCCAGGCGCGCGGTTCATCGGCGCCATCAATCAGCAGCAGGCGTACCGGCAGGTGGGAAATATAGCCGTCGCTGGCGGCGGTCGTCGCACTCGCGTCGGCCGTCACCGGCATGCCGTGCAGCAGCGCCGCCAAGGGGACAGCCTTGAACGTCAGGCGGCGTTTCAGATTGTCGTCGTCCACCGTGACGTCGGTCAGGCGGCGGTCTTTCAGCAACCCATCCCGCGTCCAGCTGCGCTGTTGGGTACCGGCGGAAATGGTCAGCGTTGCCGTGTCCGCCGCGCACGCCGGGCCTGCCAGGAACGCCATTGCACAACCAAGCGCGCCAACGGCCATTGCGATCCAGGCTTTCATCAGTTCGCGCGGGAAACATCGGCCTTCAGGCCGGTGAGGGATAGCGCGCGACGCGAAGCGTCGCCCCTGCGCCCGCTCTCCTTCGTGGATGGCGCTACGCGTGAATAACCATATCCGTCGCCGCGTTGCATGAGCTTGCAATA
>NZ_JBFTQG010000103.1:0-2478 GCF_056398885.1 Cupriavidus sp. 01T418 | reverse complement strand
GCTTTGCTGCCTCTGCCACGCGCTTGCCCAAAGCGCGAAAGTAAACGCGATTTCGACAAAGTTTACAAGCGAAGTTCGCGAGTCATTGAAGGTAAACGCTTCATTGGGGGCCGCCGTCGGCGCCGAGATGTGTATAACGCTATGGGTCATGCCTCAGTTTCCATCGGCTTCATTTGAAAAGACTCAGTAGATTCCATCGCACTACGGCGCATGGAATAACCAATCACCAGGATGACTGCCGCACATCCCAGAAACAGCATACGACCCCAAAGCGGGTTAGGAATCAATGTCATGGCAAGCAGGCCCATCCCCATGATTAGCGTGATGCGCCCCAACTTCTCGCGTTGCAGTCGATCGAACTCTCCCTGCTCACAATCCGACACGACCGGCGTATCGATGTCGTGATAAAACTGCTCTAACTGCACTGCTCTGGCGCCTTGATGCGGCTTGAAGAAGAAGCTTGTCAGACAGAAGAAACCACCAGTGAGGATCGCGTGTGCGGCGATGGCCAGCGTCGTGTTTGCATCGGACAATTCCCGGCTCGTCAATGCATAGCCGAGGAAGTCGGCGATCTCCTTCGCGGTAACCACGTTGCCGATCACATAAGAAATCATTAGGCCGAACACCACCGTGGCCCATGCCGCCCAATCCGGGACCTTCTTGATCAGCATTCCCAGGAACAATGGCACCAGGATCGGAACCTGCGCGAGCGTGGAAACCCGCATCATAAGCTCGAACAGGCTCAGATTGCTGAGTTGGGCGTAGAACTGGGCAGCCAGGATGATAAGAACACCATTTACGACATTGATCGCCTTGCCTGCAAGTAGTGCTTCCTTATCGCTAATATTCGTATGTTTCCGCAAAATAGGCTGATAGAAACTCCGCACGAAGATGCCAGCGTTGTGGTTGAGCGCGCCATCCATGGCCGCCATCGTAGCCGAGAACATTCCTGCCATCAGCAAGCCAACGGTGCCCGCGGGCATGGCACGCTCGGAGAAGACCAGAAAGACCGCATCGCTGGCTTTACTCCCTAGCTGCGCAGCATGCGCGCTAGCGGCATCGGGGAACAGGATTGCCGAGACCCATGGTGGAATCATCCAGATGATGGCCCCGGCCAACATCAGCACCAACGCGAACAGGGCGGCCCGCTTGGCATTGTCGGAATCCTTGGCCGTCAGGAATCGGTAGGAGTCCTTCATATTATTGATGGTAAGCATCTGCTTCACCAGCATGAAGAAGAACAAACCGACCAAGAGCATTGGATACTGAATATTCGGCCCAGTGAAAAAATTGACTGGAAATCTCTCGACCATCTGCATCGGCCCACCGACCTTGATTAATGCGACGACCGCACATGCCACCGACATAACCGCGACGACCAAGGACTGCACAAAGTCCGATGCCACTACGCCCCAGGCACCGCCCAGCAAGGAAAGAATTAATACTGCAATCCCGGTAATCCACAAGGTAATGGTGAGATCGATGCCCGTGACCGCGCTGAAGAATACCGATAGCCCGTTCAGCCACACACCGCCCTGCAGAATCGACAGCGGAATGATCGCCCATGTAAAAAACTGTTCTGACGTGCCGCCGAAACGCCGGCGGATCGCCTCGGTCGGCGTATCGACTCGTATCTGACGGAATCTTCTGGCGAAGAACAGCCACGCAATAATGTAGGCAACAGTGTTGCCGATAAATACGTAGACGGCGGGGAAAGCGTTACGGAATGCCTCGCCTGCCGCTCCAGTGAATGTCCACGCCGAGAATTGAATCATGAAAGCGGAACTGCCTACCATCCACCACAGCATCCGACCACCGCCACGAAAGTAGTCGGTGCTCGACTTGCTGGCCATTTTTCTGAACGCCAGGCTTATAGTGGCCATGATCACGAAATAGCCAACGATTACCATTAGGTTGATATTCATAAAATCTCCTTTTTTGGCCGTGAGTTACGCTGGGATCGAGACCCATTGTGCTAACCCACGACTTTTGCCAGCAGCGCCGCCGCCTGCACCCATTCGGAACCATGGGCTTGCTGGCCATTGGCGCAATGGCGTATCCGCTATCTGGATGGACACTCGTCCCTTGTAAGGAATCGAGCATAAACAGGCCGTTGCATTCACTATCTGGGCCACGCAGTGGGTCGATAGACGCCCGAGCGCGGGGTGGGCGTTCATCGAGTAACCGCCGGCGCCGTGCTGCCGGCGCCCAGTGCAAGTGCCTTGCCCGGTTCAGCGCCGGTGATTTCGGCGACCCGCAGCAGGTTGGTGGTGCCGCCCTGGCCGAACGGCATGCCCGCCGCGATGGTGATCTGGTCACCCGGTTCGGCATAGCCCTCGGCCAGCGCGGCACGGGTTGCCGCATTCACCATCTCGTCGACGCTTTGCACATCGGGGCTGACGGTGGAATGCACGCCCCAGGCCATGGCCAGCCGCCGCGCGATCTCCAGGTTTGGCGTGATGCTGACGATCGATGGGC
>NZ_JBFTQG010000102.1:0-2530 GCF_056398885.1 Cupriavidus sp. 01T418 | reverse complement strand
GGCGCGGAGCGGGGGCGTCGATCTGCTGGTCAATTGCCACGGTCTGCAGATTCGCCGCAGCTTTCTCGACTGCACGGAAGACCAATGGACGCGCATTCTGGATGTCAATGTGCATGGCGCCGTCAGGACTTGCCAGGCATTCGGCGCCGGTCTCATCGAGCGCCGCGGAGCCATCGTGAACGTGTCAAGCGTCAACGGAAGCATTGCCGCACGCACGGGTACCGCATACAACGTGTCCAAGGCCGCTCTGTCCCATTTGACGCGACAGCTTGCGCTTGAGTGGGCACCCAAGGTCAGGGTCAATGCCGTCGCGCCGATTGCGGTGTTGTCCGCCATGACCGCCGATGTGCTGGACGACCTCGCCTACCGCGCCCGCCGTGCGGCCTCGATCCCGCTGGAGCGCCTCGCGACACCGCAGGACGTGGCGGCCGGGGTGGCATTTCTGCTTTCGAACAATGCCTCGATGATCACCGGGCATGTGTTGATGATCGATGGTGGGCATTCTGTGCAATAACCGACCGGTTTCGCGGCGTGGCCTTCAGAACGCGTATTTGAACGGAGACAAAAGTGAACTTCCTTCCTTGCTGGCTGCGCGATCGTTGGCCGCTCGCAGCCCAGATCCTGGCGACTGTTGTGCTGTTGGTATCCGGTCATTCCGCCTGGGCTGCATGGCCTGAGAAGCGCATCGTGTTCATCGTGCCGTACAGCGCTGGGGGCGGCGCAGATATCGTGGCGCGCCTGATCGCTCACAACCTCGCGCCCTTGCTGGGCCAGCCCGTGGTGGTCGAGAACCGGGCGGGCGCATCAGGAAATATCGGCATGGAAGCGGCGGCGCGTGCGCCGGCCGACGGCTATACGATCGTGCTGGGTTCCTCTGGCCAGTCGGCCGCGGCGAGCTATTTCAAGAAGTTGCAGTACGACATGCTCAGGGACTTCGTTCCGGTGTCCTTGTCGGTCTACAACTCGCGTCTGCTGGTGGGGCGGCTCGGGCTTCCCTATGACAACGTTGCAGGTCTGATTGCCTACGCCAAGAAAAATCCGGGAAAGGTCACCTTTGCTTCCTGGGGCAGTGGGTCCGGGGCGCACCTGGCCGGTGAATTATTCAAGCAGATGGCTGGAGTCGACATGCTGCATGTCCCTTACAAAGGGAACAGCGATGCAGTAAGTGATTTGATGGGCGGTCAGGTCGACATCATGTTCAGCGAGTATGGCACGGTGCTGGAGCAGGTAAAGGCGGGCAAGCTGAAGGCGTTTGGCGTCCCAAGCGAAAAAAGATTTCCCGGTCTGGACGTGCCAACGATCTCGGAATCCGGACTTCCCGGATTCGAGTACAGCGGCTGGCTGGGAATCCTTGCGCCCGTTGGAACACCACCTGCCGTCGCCAAGACAATCAGCGATGCCGTCGACAAGGTAGTCAACCTGCCCCAGGTGAGAGAGCAGCTCGCAAAAATTGGGGCGGGGCCGATCGGAGGCTACACGCCCGATCGGTTTCGAAGCTTTCTGCAAGCAGATATCTCCAAGTGGCAAACGGTGATGCAGAAGGCTGGCTTGGTAGGAGTCGAACAATGAGCACTGGAACCATTGCGCAGACCTTGGGCGTCTCAACGCACACACGGCTTGAGACGACGGCTGCAGACGCGGTGCCGGTGATCGATCTGGATTGCTGGTTCAACGGCAATGAGCACACGCGAGCCCGCCTTGCTGCGCAAGTCGACGAGGCGCTGTGTCGCATCGGCTTCTTCGTGATCGTCCATCACCAGGTACCGCCCGCGATCATCGCGGGGGCCAATGCCGCGGCACGCGCGTACTTCGACAGGTCAATGGAAGACAAGCTGGCCGACCGCAATACGGTCAATCTGCTGCCGCGCGGCTATGTGCCCTTGGGAATGTCCACGCTGGGCAGAACTGCAGGGCAGAAGACGCCCGATGATCTGAAGGAAGGGTTCGGGATGGGGCCGCCAGATGTCGTTGGCACATCCAGTGATCCACGCTTTTATCTTCAGAACATCTGGCCTCCCGGATCATCCTCTCTGCGAAAAAACCTGGAGACATATTACCGGTCAATGGAGTCCCTTGCATGCACCTTGCGGCAACTGTTTGCTCGTGCGCTGCAGCTGGACGCAGATTTCTTTGAGCCTTCGTTCGCTGGCCACAACAGTCATCTGCGGGTTATCAACT
Organism: Cupriavidus sp. 01T418; assembly: GCF_056398885.1. Lineage (NCBI taxonomy): Bacteria > Pseudomonadati > Pseudomonadota > Betaproteobacteria > Burkholderiales > Burkholderiaceae > Cupriavidus > Cupriavidus sp. 01T418. The sequence goes on along the minus strand of NZ_JBFTQG010000102.1, from coordinate 352 downwards.
ATCCGGCGCAGGCGACACCGCCTGCGCCCGGCCAACTGCGCGCGGGGGCGCACACAGACTACGGCGCTTTCACAATGCTGCTCGCAGAGAACGCCAGCGGCGGTCTGCAGGTACGGACACGCACGGGCCAGTGGCTGGACATCAGCGCGCCATCCGACTCTTTCGTCATCAACATCGGCGACCTGATGATGATGTGGACCAATGACCGATGGTTGTCGAACGTGCACCGAGTGGCGAATCCCGACGCATCGCTCGCAAGCGTCGAGCGTCGGCAGTCGATGGCTTACTTCGTCAATCCGCGCGAGGACACTCGGGTCGAGTGCATTCCGACCTGTGTCCACGCAGGCGAGTA
>NZ_JBFTQG010000101.1:0-2758 GCF_056398885.1 Cupriavidus sp. 01T418 | reverse complement strand
CGGCGCCGAATGCCTGGCAAGTCCTGACGGCGCCATGCACATTGACATCCAGAATGCGCGTCCATTGGTCTTCCGTGCAGTCGAGAAAGCTGCGGCGAATCTGCAGACCGTGGCAATTGACCAGCAGATCGACGCCCCCGCTCCGCGCCAGTTCGGCAGCGGCAGCCTGCACGCTGGCGCGGTCCGTCACGTCGGTGCGAATGAAACGGGCATCCGCCTCCGGTGCCGCTGGCGCGCCGAGATCCAGCGACCAGACCTCGGCGCCCAAGGCACCGAGGTATTCGACGATGACAGAACCAATGGCGCCGCTCGCGCCTGTCACGACGGCTCGCTTGCCATCGAGCCGGCTGCCGGCCACCGCCGGATGGAGCAAGCTCGCGTCAGCCAAGGTGGAACTCCCTGCGGGGCAGTTGTCGAGCGAAGTGGGATGCGGAGCACGAAGCCATGAACATGTCGATTGGTTCAGCCAGATAGGCATTGATGCTAGCATATGTGTTGACACTTTGTGCGCGTCCCGGGCAAAATGCCCCTGTATCTTGGTAAGAGATACCGACACCAGCTCCTATAGTGTCAACACTTTTAAGCCACGGCGGATGCGCCGGTGACCTACTTTCACCATGGATTGGCCATATGCCCTCCCAAACCTTGATCGACAAGATCTGGAACACCCACCAGATCCGTACGGTGGACGAAGACCAGGCGTTGCTGCACATCGACCGTGTCGTGTTGCATGACCGTAGTGGCCCGCGGTCCCTGCGCCAACTGGATGAGGCCAAGCGCTCAGTGGCCAACGCGTCGCTGGTGCTGGGCACGATGGACCATGTCATCGATACGCACACGGGACGCGGCGATGCAACGCTGGCACCCGGAGGAACTGAATTCATTCAGCTGTTCCGCCGCTACGCGAAAAGCAGCGGCATCAGCGTCCTGGACATCGGCGACCCGGCCCAAGGCATCGCACACGTGGTATCGCCCGAACTCGGCTTTGCGCTGCCCGGCACGACCCTGGTCTGCGGCGACAGCCACACCTGCACGATCGGCGGACTGGGTGCACTGGCCTGGGGAGTCGGTGTCACGGAGACCTCGCATGCCCTTGCGACGCAGACTCTGGTACGGGCTTTTCCAAGGAAGATGCGGGTCACATTCGACGGCGTGCGCGGCCCCGGTGTCACGGCCAAGGACCTGGCGCTGGCGCTGATCGCGCACTTCGGTGCATCTGGCGGCGCCAACCATGTTATCGAGTTTGCAGGCGAAGCCGTTCGCGCGCTCACGGTGGAGGAGCGGCTCACACTTTGCAACATGGCCGTCGAGTTCGGCGCCTGGACCGGCATCGTCGCCCCCGACGACACGACCTTCCAGTGGCTGCACGGGCGGCGCTTTTCGCCGCGCGATGACCGGTGGGATCGCGCGGTCGCACACTGGCGTACGCTGCATTCGGACGCCGAAGCCCGCTGGGACGCCGCACTGAGCCTGGACCTGCGGCATGTCGCGCCGCAGGTCACGTGGGGCACATCGCCTGGGCAGGGAAGCGGCATCGACGGCTGTGTGCCCGACCCCGCCACCGCGGCCGACCACGCAACGCGCGCCTCGATGGTCGCCGCCATGCAATACATGGATCTGGAGCCTGGTCAGCCCTTGGCCGGCCTCCCGATCGACGCGGCCTTTATTGGCTCCTGCACCAACGCGCGCCTGAGCGATCTGAGAGCGGCTGCCCGCATCCTCGCGGGACGGAAAGTTGCCAGCGGCGTCAAGGCGATCGTCGTACCCGGCTCCTCGGCCGTGCGACGTGACGCCGAATCAGAGGGCCTGGACAAGATCTTCATGGAGGCCGGGTTCGAATGGCGTGAGTCGGGGTGCTCGCTGTGCTTCTATGCTGGGGGCGATTCGTTCGGAGACGCTCGACGAACGATCACTAGCACCAATCGAAATTTCGAGGGACGCCAAGGCCCCGGCGTGCGCTCGCACCTGGCGAGCCCCATCACGGTCGCGGCCTCCGCGATCGCAGGGCGGATCGCAGATCCGCGCCCCCTGCTTCGCTGACACGGCATGGATCTGGCAATTTATTCGGACCACCAATATGAAACCATTCACGACACTGCAAAGCATTGCTGCGCCGCTGTTTCGAACGAACATCGATACTGACACCATCATCCCTTCGCGTGAGATCAAGTCGTCACTGCGGTCTGGACTGGGGCCAAGCGCCTTCGCGGGATGGCGTTACCTCGGCACGTCGCGCGAACCCAATCCAGATTTCGTGTTCAACCAGCCTCGGTATGCTGGCGCGTCGATCCTGCTGGCCGATGAAAATTTTGGCTGCGGCTCGTCGCGCGAGGCAGCGGTATGGGCGCTGGAAGAGTTCGGTCTTCGCTGCATCATTGCGCCTTCGTTCGGCGCGATCTTCAAGGCCAATTGCCTTGCGAACGGCCTGCTGCCCGTGGTCCTCGACCGCGAAGTGGTTGCGGGGCTCACGGAACGCGCAGCCACCAGCGAGCTTAAGCTCGATGTGGACCTTGCGCGGCTGCGCGTCAGCGATGCACAGCGTGGCGACCACTGGAGCTTCGAGATTGCGGAGCGGGCGCAACGCATGCTGCTTGGCGGCCTGGACGAAATTGGCGTCACCTTGCTCATGCAAGACCAGATCGCCCAGTTCCAGCAGCGCGACCGCCGGCAGCGGCCCTGGATCTGGCTCTAGCGTTCGCCTCAGCAGCTGGGCAGCGCCGCGAGCACCTGTGCAACCGACCGGATGCGTCCGATCCGC
>NZ_JBFTQG010000100.1:0-2828 GCF_056398885.1 Cupriavidus sp. 01T418 | reverse complement strand
TGCGGCCAGTCTGCCGGGCCGGCAGCGCAACGTCTCCTGTGGTTTGCCTTCGATCAGGCGTCGCATCTCCGCCAGTACGTCTTCCTGAAGCGCCCGCTTGAGYTGAACAAGTGCTGGGCGSTTGAGCCTGGGCAGCCGGTGATGTTCGTCAGATGTCGAGATMTGTTCCATATATGAAAACGCGCCGCGGGCGAGTAGAACATCGGTGRCCTTGACACTGGCGGCAACCTCCCCGTTGGGGCCGGCATAGCGTGGGTGGGCACGATTCACGGGATCTTTCGGGTCCCGCAGGGGGAACATGTTTTCCATCCGTGGATCGTATTCCATCGGGTGATTGATGATGATGGCTGGCGAGTCTTTCAGCACGCTGGACCAKACGGGTTTATCGGCCGTCAGATCGCATTGCGATGCCAACTCCTCGAARAACGCTGTTCGCGCCTGGTCCAACGGCTTCTCCACGAATACAGGATCTGGCTCCTTGATGGTTGTCGACTCCGAYTTGATGACTTGTGCCGGCACGTGGCTGCCAATGGCCGCAGGCTGCGCATACATCGTCTTGAAGGCCGGCTCGCGGCGCAGTCGGTTTTCCATGGTGCCCGAGAGCAGGGACAGCTCGTTCAGGCTGAGGCCGGGCCGCTGCTCGCGCAGGCGGCGGGCGTAGGCCAGATTGGCTTCCCTGTCCCGGCGCGGCACGGCGTCGCGAATGGCGGCCAGTTCCACGGAGAGCGTCTTGAAGGCCGGCTCGCYGCGCAGATGGCTTTCCAAGGCGCCCGAGAGCAGGGACAGCTCGCTCAGGCTGAGGCCGGRCCGCYGCTCGCGCAGGCGGCGGGCGTAGGCCAGATTGGCTTCCCCGTCCCGGCGCGGCACGGCGTCGCGAATGGCGGCCAGTTCCACGGAGAGCGCCTTGAAGGCCGGCTCGCCGCGCAGATGGTTTTCCGCGGCGCCCGAGAGCAGGGACAGCTCGCTCAGGCTGAGGCCGGGCCGCTGCTCGCGCAGGCGGCGGGCGTAGGCCAGACTGGCTTCCCCGTTCCGGCGCGGCACGGCGTCGCGAATGGTGGCCAGTTCCACGGGGAGCGTCTTGAAGGTCGGCTCGCGGCGCAGATGGCTTTCCGTGGTGCCCGAGAGCAGGGACAGCTCGCTCAGGCTGAGGCCGGGCCGCTGCTCGCGCAGGCGGCGGGCGTAGGCCAGATTGGCTTCCCCGTTCCGGCGCGGCACGGCGTCGCGAATGGTGGCCAGTTCCACGGGGAGCGTCTTGAAGGCCGGCTCGCTGCGCAGATGGCTTTCCAAGGTGCCCGAGAGCAGGGACAGCTCGTTCAGGCTGAGGCCGGGCCGCTGCTCGCGCAGGCGGCGGGCGTAGGGCAGACTGGCTTCCCCGTCCCGGCGCGGCACGGCGTCGCGAATGGCGGCCAGTTTCACGGGGAGCGCCTTGAAGGCCGGCTCGCGGCGCAGTTGGGTTTCCAAGGCGCCCGAAAGCAGGGACAACTCGTTCAGGCTGAGGCCGGGCCACTGCTCGTGCAGGCGGCGGGCGTAGGCCAGACTGGCTTCCCTGTCCCGGCGCGGCACGGCCTCGCGAATGGCGGCCAGTTCCACGGAGAGCGTCTTGAAGGCCGGCTCGCTGCGCAGATGGCTTTCCGTGGCGCCCGAAAGCAGGGACAGCTCGYTCAGGCTGAGGCCGGGCCGCTGCTCGCGCAGGCGGCGGGCGTAGGGCAGATTGGCTTCCCCGTCCYGGCGYGGCACGGCGTCGCGAATAGCGTCGCGAATGGCGGCCAGTTCCRCGGAGAGCGCCTTGAAGGCCGGCTCGCTGCGCAGTTGGTTTTCTGTGGCGCCCGAGAGCAGGGACAGCTCGCTCAGGCCGAGGCCGGGCCGCTGCTCACGCAGGCGGCGGGCGTAGGCCAGACTGGCTTCCCCGTCCAGGCGCGGCACGGCGTCGCGAATGGCGGCCAGTTCCACGGGGAGCGTCTTGAAGGCCGGCTCGCTGCGCAGATGGCTTTCCGCGGTGCCCGAGAGCAGGGACAGCTCGCTCAGGCCGAGGCCGGGCCGCTGCTCGCGCAGTCGGCGGGCGTAGGGCAGACTGGCTTCCCCGTCCCGGCGCGGCACGGCGTGGCGAATGGCAGCCAGTTCCACGGAGAGCGCCTTGAAGGCCGGATCGCGGCGCAGATGTTTTTTCGCGGCACCCGAGAGCAGGGACAGCTCGCTCGGGCTGAGGCCGGGCCGCTGCTCGTGCAGTCGGCGGGCGTAGGGCAGATTGGCTTCCCCATCCCGGCGCGGYACGGCGTCGCGAATGGTGGCCAGCCTTGCCTGGGTTTCAGGGGCAATGCCCGCAGGAACGTCCCTCGGGTGTGATAAACGCGCAATCTTCGCTGGGAGGCTGTCGTCGATGGCCGTCTTGCGCTTYTTATGGGGAGTTCGGCCGCCTTGCGGCGTGGCGCTATCCGCGTGCAGGGGTGCACAGGCATCGCGCGGTGCGAGACGTTCGCTCGTATCGGCCATCGGTCTGGTCGCGGAGCCGGGAACGGGCTCTTCCAGGCGCTGCGGCGTGGCGGGTACGCTAACCCCAGGCGCTTGCATGGGGAGTGGGCGGACGGSCTGACGCAGATGACCGGGCTGCTCCGGCTGGGCGCGCTGAAGCGCCGCCTGTTGTTGTCCGTACGCGTCAAGCGCTCGCAGGACGGATTCGCYGAGATCGCAGGARCGCTCAAGCTGGTCGGCCAGGCAATGGCGCAGCAGCACTGCTTCTTCGCCAAGCATCGGTGTGTCGCGCCGGCACGCCCGCGTGAAATTGTGGTACGCATTCGGGTCAAGCATGCTGAGACCCAGGCGCACGGCAT
>NZ_JBFTQG010000099.1:0-3104 GCF_056398885.1 Cupriavidus sp. 01T418 | reverse complement strand
TGAGCTYGGCTCAACGCAGCGAATAGGGATGTAGCAGCAGGTTGTGAGGTATCGGCCTGTGGCACGCGATACGCAACCAGGTAGAAACACACTGGTTATAGGATCAAGCCTTACGGGCAATTAGTACTGGTTAGCTTAACGCATTACTGCGCTTCCACACCCAGCCTATCAACGTCCTGGTCTCGAACGACCCTTCAAGGAGCTCAAGGCTCCAGGGAATCCTCATCTTCAGGCGAGTTTCCCGCTTAGATGCTTTCAGCGGTTATCTCTTCCGTACATAGCTACCCTGCGATGCCTCTGGCGAGACAACAGGTACACCAGCGGTACGTCCACTCCGGTCCTCTCGTACTAGGAGCAGCCCCCGTCAAGATTCCAACGCCCACGGCAGATAGGGACCAAACTGTCTCACGACGTTTTAAACCCAGCTCACGTACCTCTTTAAATGGCGAACAGCCATACCCTTGGGACCGGCTACAGCCCCAGGATGAGATGAGCCGACATCGAGGTGCCAAACACCGCCGTCGATATGAACTCTTGGGCGGTATCAGCCTGTTATCCCCAGAGTACCTTTTATCCGTTGAGCGATGGCCCTTCCATTCAGAACCACCGGATCACTATGTCCTGCTTTCGCACCTGCTCGACTTGTCGGTCTCGCAGTTAAGCACGCTTTTGCCATTGCACTTTAGGTACGATGTCCGACCGTACCAAGCGTACCTTCGAACTCCTCCGTTACACTTTGGGAGGAGACCGCCCCAGTCAAACTGCCTACCATGCACTGTCCCCGACCCGGATTCACGGGCCAAGGTTAGAACCTCAAACAAACCAGGGTGGTATTTCAAGGTCGGCTCCACGCAGACTGGCGTCCACGCTTCAAAGCCTCCCACCTATCCTACACAGATCGGTTCAAAGTCCAATGCAAAGCTACAGTAAAGGTTCATGGGGTCTTTCCGTCTAGCCGCGGGGAGATTGCATCATCACAAACACTTCAACTTCGCTGAGTCTCGGGAGGAGACAGTGTGGCCATCGTTACGCCATTCGTGCAGGTCGGAACTTACCCGACAAGGAATTTCGCTACCTTAGGACCGTTATAGTTACGGCCGCCGTTTACCGGGACTTCAATCAAGAGCTTGCACCCCATCATTTAATCTTCCGGCACCGGGCAGGCGTCACACCCTATACGTCCACTTTCGTGTTTGCAGAGTGCTGTGTTTTTATTAAACAGTCGCAGCCACCATTTTATTGCAACCCCTTCACCCTCCTGGCGCAGGCCAGTCAAGCTACAAGGGCGTACCTTATCCCGAAGTTACGGTACCAATTTGCCGAGTTCCTTCTCCCGAGTTCTCTCAAGCGCCTTAGAATACTCATCTCGCCCACCTGTGTCGGTTTGCGGTACGGTCTCGTATGACTGAAGCTTAGAGGCTTTTCTTGGAACCACTTCCAATTGCTTCGCAGCACTAGGCCGCTCGCCCCGCATCCTTGAATTCCGCGCCCGGATTTGCCTAAGCGCCTTCTCCAATGCAGGGACCGGGACTTCCAACACCCGGACAACCTTCCGCGATCCGTCCCCCCATCGCATCATACGACGGTGCAGGAATATTAACCTGCTTCCCATCAGCTACGCATCTCTGCCTCGCCTTAGGGGCCGACTCACCCTACGCCGATGAACGTTGCGTAGGAAACCTTGGGCTTACGGCGAGGGGGCTTTTCACCCCCTTTATCGCTACTCATGTCAGCATTCGCACTTCTGATACCTCCAGCATCCTTTACAAGACACCTTCACAGGCTTACAGAACGCTCTCCTACCATGCGTGCACTCCTTTAAATCCACTCCACTTGYMWCCCAACATCACTGTTGRGCGCTTTGTCGATGCTGCGCATCGACAAGCAAGGTGCACTTAAAGGAATGCACGCATCCGCAGCTTCGGTGACTGGCTTAGCCCCGTTACATCTTCCGCGCAGGACGACTCGATCAGTGAGCTATTACGCTTTCTTTAAAGGATGGCTGCTTCTAAGCCAACCTCCTGACTGTTTTAGCCTTCCCACTTCGTTTCCCACTTAGCCAATCTTRGGGACCTTAGCTGGCGGTCTGGGTTGTTTCCCTCTTGACACCGGACGTTAGCACCCGATGTCTGTCTCCCGTGATTGCACTCTTCGGTATTCGGAGTTTGCTATGGCGGGGTAATCAGCAATAGACCCCCCAACCATGACAGTGCTCTACCCCCGAAGGTGAGACACGAGGCACTACCTAAATAGTTTTCGGAGAGAACCAGCTATTTCCAGACTTGTTTAGCCTTTCACCCCTATCCACAGCTCATCCCCTAACTTTTCAACGTTAGTGGGTTCGGTCCTCCAGTACGTGTTACCGCACCTTCAACCTGGCCATGGATAGATCGTCTGGTTTCGGGTCTACACCCAGCGACTGAACGCCCTGTTCGGACTCGCTTTCGCTACGCCTTCCCTAATCGGTTAAGCTTGCCACTGAATGTAAGTCGCTGACCCATTATACAAAAGGTACGCCGTCACCCGTTTCCAGGCTCCGACTGTTTGTATGCATGCGGTTTCAGGATCTATTTCACTCCCCTCCCGGGGTTCTTTTCGCCTTTCCCTCACGGTACTGGTTCACTATCGGTCGATCACGAGTATTTAGCCTTGGAGGATGGTCCCCCCATCTTCAGACAGGATTTCACGTGTCCCGCCCTACTTGTCGTACACCTRGTTCCACAACGCTGTTTTCGCATACAGGGCTATCACCTGCTAYGGCCGGGCTTTCCATCCCGTTCTGCTAACAATGCTGCTAAAGAGTACAAGGCTCTTCCCATTTCGTTCGCCACTACTCTGGGAATCTCGGTTGATTTCTGTTCCTGCAGCTACTTAGATGTTTCAGTTCGCCGCGTTCGCTTCCCACACCTATGGATTCAGTGTGGGATGACCCATACGGGCCGGGTTTCCCCATTCGGACATCTCCGGATCAAAGCTTGTTTGCCAGCTCCCCGAAGCTTTTCGCAGGCTACCGCGTCCTTCATCGCCTGTGATCGCCAAGGCATCCACCACATGCACTTGTTCGCTTGACCCTATAACGAGTGTGTCTCAAACTTGCGTTCAAG
>NZ_JBFTQG010000098.1:0-3350 GCF_056398885.1 Cupriavidus sp. 01T418 | reverse complement strand
GGGCACCCCTGCGTAAGCAGCGTCATGTGGCAGATTCTATCGCCACGCTGCGATTGGAGCTCGCTGCCGCACTGCTTGCCCGCCTTGAACGGTGCCCGTGCTGCGGTCGGAAAACCGAGTAGTTGTTAACACAGTAGTACTAGGGCGCTCGCGCCAGTCGCCGGACGGTTCGCCGAGTTGCTGTTCTGCGCGGGCGTGATAGGGACCGGCCTGCTCGCAGTCCCGGTGTTGGCAGGTTCAGCGGCGTACGCGGTCGCGGAGGCGTTCCGTTGGCATCGCAGTCTTGAAGCAATACCATCGAAAGCGAAGGCATTTTATCTTGTCCTGGCGGCGGTCATGGTAATTGGCACGATGCTGTGTCTGTTGCCCTTTGACCCGTTCAAGATGCTCTACTGGAGCGCCGTGCTGAACGGGGTGGCTGCAGCGCCGGTCATGGTGATGCTGCAGCTTCTGTCGCGCAGCCGCGCCGTCATGGGCCAGTTCGCTTCTCCCAGGGCCTTGCAGGCCGTCGCATGGATTGCGACTGCTGCGATGTGCTTGGCGATCGCCGGGTTAGCGGCGAGCATGTTCCTGTGACGAACATTGCACGAGGGAGCCATGGCCAACCACCCGTCGACGATACCGCGAGTTCGACGAATTTCCGTTGCAGCTTTCTTCCGCGCCAGCCTGATGCCATTCGCAGCACGGAGACGCCCTCCGTAAACTTGACTGCCGCCAACCGAAGCGTCCCGGCGTGCCGGATCGCGCCTCGCCCTGGTCCGGCCCATTCACACTCTTTTACCTGCAAGGATTCCCCAGGCGCGCAGTTTCTACACACGTGGATCCATCTGCACTGGCAATCACTATGAGCGAGCTACCTCTAGATGGGGGTGATTTCGCCTGCTGTCGAATGCGCCTGGCCTGGGTATTGCTCGTCGTCGGTCATCGACTGGGTATGGCTGCAAGCAGACTGCCCAGCTATCCGACGTTACAGGAGGAATCATCGTGTCCAATGACGATATCTCACCGGCCCGGCGGCGGCTGGGTCGTGGAGCGGGCACCTCGCTGATGGTCTCGATAGCGTCTGCCGGGGGGCCGGGCGAGGCGCCAAGTGCCGCAGTGGGGGGAGGCCCTACAAGCACGCTGCGGCTGCGCGATCCCAGGCACGCGTATCCCGGCCCGCCTTTCTCCGAACAGACCCAGCAGTGGCCCGGACTTGCAGACAAAATGACGCCACGGCCCGACCATGGCGAAATTAGCTATCGGGGTTCTGGCCGACTCGCGGGACGCAAGGCACTCATCACTGGCGGTGATTCCGGTATCGGCCGTGCGGCGGCGATCGCGTTCGCACGCGAAGGAGCAGACGTCGCCATCAGCTATCTGCCCGCCGAAGAGCCCGATGCCAGGGAGGTCGTGCAGCTGATCCAGGAGGCAGGGCGTAAGGCAGTCGCGCTGCCCGGCGATATCCGGGACGAAGCATTTTGCCGTTCGCTCGTGGCGTCTGCGGTGCGCGGCCTAGGAGGGCTGGATATTCTGGTCAATAACGCGGGCCGGCAACACAGTGCCGACTCTATCCTTGATATCACAACGGAACAATTCGACTGGACCTTCAAGACAAACGTCTATGCCATGTTCTGGATCACCAAGGCTGCGGTTCCGCACCTGCCGCCGGGCGCCACCATCATCAACACCAGCTCGGTAAATGCCACCGATCCATCCGAGAACTTGCTTGATTACGCCGCGACTAAGGCCACGATTACCAACTTTACCAAGGGACTCRCCAAACAGATGGCGCGTCGCGGGATTCGGGTCAACGCCGTCGCGCCCGGCCCGTTCTGGACGGTGTTGCAAGTCACTGGAGGACAAACGGCGGAGAAGCTGAAGAAGTTCGGATCGGACACCCCTATGGGCAGACCAGGCCAACCGGCGGAAATCGCGCCGCTCTACGTGCAGCTCGCGGCGCTGGATTCGAGCTACGTGACCGGCCAGGTCTTTGGCTCATCGGGCGGAACCGGCATCCCGTAAAGTGCGGCAGTCGGCTTCGCGCCGTGGTCGGCGCTCCGCGAGTGCTTGCAGACGGAATCGCTATCGCGGGTGGATCGGATTGTCATGGAACGCGATGGAAAAATCAGCTTCGTGCGTCGATCCAAAGTACCGGGGTCGTCAGATTCACTAGGCGCCCAGATAGCCTGGAAGCTTACGGGCTGTGCGGCTGCGCGCAAGACGCGTCGCGTCAGCTAGCGCCTGGGCGAAGCCGTGAATGGTACGCAAATCGCCCTTCACATGCTTGCGGAAGAATGCCGCCCACTGAAAATCAGCGTAGGCGCATTTAGGCTTTCTGTACCCGCCTGCGTTCCGCGCGAACGCCGCGAGGCTGCGGTATGGGTCATCGATCATTCCTTCGACAGTTGGGGGCAACGCTGAGATCCCTTGGCGAACACCGTGCGCGTCGTAGGGATGGACATCGCCCAACTCTGACATTCGTTGCCAGAAGGCACTCTTTCCAAGCTTGTGCAGGTCTCGCACAACAACAATCGGTGTCTGTTCTTTGCCGAGTTCCAGCCATGCGCGGGCCCAGTGGTGGTGGTCAATGATATAGAGTTGACCATTTGGACCCAAAACGGTCTTGACGGGATGTCGCTCCATGAACTCCTGGAGTGTCGCTTCATGAGCCTGGCTCGCGTCCATTTTTTGTCGAACATGATCCATACCCAAGGTGAGCTGTGTGGGATGAAGAGCTTTGATCAGCGCCATCTTTCTGTGAGATCCCATGACGTCTCCTTCTTCGCGAACACTTGCATCGCCCCATGCGATGCGATGCGATGCGAAGTGCAACGTCCGTGCCCAAGGCGACCCGGATCTCGTGCGGGATTGCGCCGCGCACGATAGGAGCCAGTTCGCATCCGGCTGCTTGGCTCGACGGAGGCTGCGCGAGGCCACGGACCTCATCCGGGGAAAGGATGTATGGGACAGGTCGGCAATATCAGCACACAGAGGGCGGGGTGGATGGATTCAGGTGCGGGAGTTGGCATAGTCGGAGGCGGTAGCCGTGAACTAGTATGCTGTATAAATACACAGGGATCACGGTTTTCCAGAGTCCTTCCGATATGTCTCTAATACTGCATGTACCAGTGTCGTTTAACCGGTTAAACGACAGACTGATCTCACGCTCGCTTGAGTGCGACTTAACATAATCCTCATTGTGCGTTTTTTGATTGTAGCGGCAAAGTTGTAATGTCCGGTTCTGGCAAAGTTCAAATGTCCGCCTGAGGCGCCTTTCCATGGTATTCAGCCTGCCCGGTTGATGCAATGGAGACGCCAGACGATGGCTAGACCCGAGGTAATTACAGTAAGCATGCGTGAGTGTGAGT
>NZ_JBFTQG010000097.1:0-5048 GCF_056398885.1 Cupriavidus sp. 01T418 | reverse complement strand
ACAGCGCCCAGAAGCCGATCGGTTTGTTGCACACATACAGCGGCATCAGCGGATCCATGCTCTTCGGCCTGATGACCGGGACGTACGACCGGAATATCTCCGGTGGTGTACTAAGACGCAACCCGCAGGATTTCAATTCGGAAATAAATGCCACGGATGGCACCTTCAAACCATCCGTCAAAGGCATCGTCTGGAATATCAATCGCCTGCGCATCTACGGGTACAGCTATAACGACGGCTCATACATCGATCCGACGGACAGCTCCAAGTCGGACAACTGCACCTATCAGCAGACCGGCATCACGCTCTCCGGCGGACAGACCGCAGGGGGACAGCCAGCGCAGCAAGGCAATTGCTCGACATGGGGCAATCCGATGGCGGAAATCTATATGGAGTCACTGCGATTTCTCGCCGGGGCGACCGCCGACCCGACGTTTTCCGCGACGCCGGCGACGCGCGACCAGGCTCTGGGGCTGACGACAGAAGCCTGGAGGGATCCCCTGACAGCCGCCAACTACTGCACGCCGCTAAACACCCTGGTATTCAACGCCAGTGTCTCTTCTTACGATGGAGACCAGCTAAGCGGCTTCAGCAGTCTTGGCACGGCGACCACAGCCGCCAGCTGGACAGACAAGGTCGGCACCGGAGAGGCGGTGGACGGCAAGCGCTGGTTCGCTGGCTCCAACGGGACCGCTACGGACAACCTGTGCTCCGCCAAGGTCATCGGCAGGCTCAGCCAGGCTCTCGGCCTATGCCCGGAAAGCCCTTCCCAGCAAGGCACCTTCAATATCGCRGGCGCTGCCTACTACGCGCACACCAACCGCATACGTCCGCCGACCAATGTGGTTAGCATCGCGGCACCGTCCAATGACACTACATCCCTCAAGGTGACTTCCTACGGCGTGCAACTGGCGACCAATACGCCCCGCATCACGGTGAATGTGGGGGGAAAGAATGTCACGCTGATGCCGGCCTACAGGCTTGGCAGCGGAGCCACATCGAGCACCGGGCAGATCGTGGACTTCAAGGTTATTTCGCAGGATTCGTCGAGCGGAAGGTTCTATGTGAACTGGGAAGACTCGATTGCCGGTGGAGACTACGACCTGGACATGTGGGGCATTCTGAGCTACACAGTCAGCGGAAACACAATCTCGGTTTCCACCCAGGTCATTGCTGCCAGCTCAGCCAACCCCCAAGGCTTTGGCTACGTCATTTCCGGCACGAACGCGGACGGTCCCCATTTCCATTCCGGCGCCTACGGCTATATCTATGACGACCCGACTCTGGTCCCCATCACGCCCACGGGCCTGGCGTATATCAACACCACCGGCGGCTGCCAGAGCTGCAACCCCGGCAACGTCCAGACCACTGCCAGCTATACCGCCACGGGTACCTCTGCAGCCCAGTTCCTCGATCCCCTGCTCTATGCCGCAAAGTGGGGTGCATTCAAGGACGGGAACGCGTCGGGCACCCCCGACGTTGTCACCGAATGGGACAACCACGACACAAACGGCAATCCTGGCTCGGACGGCATTCCCGACAACTATTTCTACGTCACCAACCCGGCCAATCTGCAAAACGCGCTCAACAACGCGTTCCTCAATATTCTGCAAACTTCGTCGGCCGCCTCGGTCGCCACCAATTCGTCCTCGCTGAACACGGGTTCGGTCATCTATCAGGCACAGTTCAACGGCGCCAACTGGTCCGGGCAGTTGCTGGCGCTGAGTGCGGATGCAAACGGCAATATCAACACCACCACACCGCTCTGGGATGCCCGCGCTCAGCTTGCCACCCAGAGCACAACCCCGAGCAACCGGAACATCCTGACGTTCGACGCGACTGCCACGGCCAGGGGGGGGATTCCCTTCCGATGGCCCGCGACTGGCGTCGTGGGGCTGCCCTCCGCCTACCAGACCACGCTGAACCAGACCGACAGCAAAGGCAGCCAGCGGCTCGACTGGCTGCGCGGCGACCACTCGAACGAAGGCAGCGCCTTGCGGGCGCGGCCCCTGACATCGTCCACCAACTGGGCCCTCGGCGATATCGTCAACTCCAGCCCGCAGTACGTCGGCCCTCCCAATGCTGGCTATCCTGACGCTGATTACGCTGCTTTTGTCAGCACCAACAAAGGCCGCAGCCCCATGCTCTATGTGGGTGCGAACGATGGCATGTTGCACGCGATCCGGGCAGACACCGGTGCCGAGAGCTTCGCCTACATCCCCTCCCCGTTCTTCTCCAGCACTGCCTCCGGCATTGCTGCCACGCTTCCTGCGCTGGCCAACCGTGGCTACACGCACAAATACTACGTCGACGGCACGCCCGTCACTGGSGACGCAAAAGTCAACGGCAACTGGGCCACGCTGCTGGTGGGCAGCCTGGGGGCTGGCGGCGCYGGCATCTTCGCRCTCRACGTAACAAAGCCCGACAGCATCACGGAAGCTAGCGCGAACCAGRCGGTCTTGTGGGAATTCACCAATCAAGTGGACGCGGACCTCGGCTACACCTTTGGCCARCCGTCCATCGTCAAGCTGGCAAATGGGGCAAATGGCAGGTGGGCCGCGATCTTTGGCAACGGATACAACAGCACGGCCGTCAACGCCAATGCGGATGGTACCGCCTACCTCTATATTGTCTTTCTCGACCGCCAGCCYGGCAGCCAGMGTTGGGTCGCTGGCAYGGACTACCTGAAAATTCCCACCGGCACGGGTTCCARGACCAACCCGAACGGCTTGTCGCAACCCACGGCGGCGGATGCCAACCRGGACGGCACCACCGACTACATCTATGCGGGCGACCTTCTGGGAAACCTGTGGAAATTCGACGTGACCAGTACCAACCCCGCAAATTGGGGYGTACCGGGAACWCAGACAGGCACGCAGCCACGGACRCCGCTATTTGTCGCCAGGAACAGCAGCAATCAGGTGCAACCCATTACATCGCCGGTGGACATCACGCGCAATCCGTACGGCGGCTACCTCATTYTGTTCGGGACCGGCCGCTATCTCGACACATCGGATCCTGGCGACCTGACTGTCCAGTCGTTCTACGGAATCTGGGACAGGAAGGCCCCTCGGTGAGAGGAGACCGTATCATTTTCACGACGCTGATCCCATCCGCCGCGCAATGCGAAAATGGGGGCACCAGTTGGCTGATGGAGGTGCAGGCACTCACCGGAGGGCATCTGGCCAACATCTCCCCCTTCGATGTCAACGGCGACCACAGCTTCACCCCTGCAGACTTCTTGCCGGATCCCAAGACACAGATAGCCGTGCCTGTCGGTGGCCGTGGCTCGACAGTGGGTATTACGCCAGCACCTACCGTGACCAAATGCGGGCCGGGCAAGGAATGCAAGATATCGTCGGGCTCCAGCGCCAACATCGAGACCATCGCTGAGAGCGCGGCGAACCCGAGTGGGCGCCTGGCTTGGCGCGAGATACTGCACTAGTCGCTAAGCATCCGGAATGAAGGCCTATCACATGACTATCCAGCCCCGGCGCCACAGCGGCTTCACGCTGATGGAACTGTTAACTGCCATGGCGATCGTCGCGATCCTCGCTTCGATCGCCTATCCTCTCTACACCAACTATGTGCTCAAAGGCCGGCGGACGGAGGGGAAATCCGCGGTGCTGCGGGTACAAGGGGCCCTGGAACGGTATTACACCGTCAACAACGCATACACCGTCGACCCGGCGGCCCTCCAGTTGCCCACGTGTGCCGGTACGAGTTCGACCTTTTCAGCGGACTCTTGTTCTGGCAGCGCCTACACGATCGCGATCTCCGGCCCTTTTGGTATCGCCACGTCCTATGTCATTACGGCAACGCCGGTGAAGGCCGATCCCACTTGCGGTAATCTCACGCTGGATCAGACCAACGCGAAAAGCTTTGCGGGGACTGGCACGACCGCTGATTGCTGGTAAGACGCCGTGGCGGTGCCGGCCGGTCTCTGAACGCTGTTCCCCGCAGGCAGGGCTCGCGCCAGGCGTGGGATAGTTCGCGCTCAACGTCCTCCGGCCAACCCGCCGTTAGCATTTCCCTTACGCATCTCCACAGTCTGGAACATTTCCAGGCCGCTCTTCTGGCTATCCTCGGACATCATGTCTTCCATGCGAGGCTGCCATGTCAATGCGCGCGCAAACGCGCCACTATCCCGCTCGCGGGAAAGACTTCCGCGGCTATGTCCTGATCGAATCCCTCACCGCCCTCGCGGTCCTCGGCGTCGGCCTGCTGCCTCGTGTCTACGTCCACCCGCGAGAGGGGTAGTAAAAATTGCAAAAAAAGTAATTGGGTTGATTTCGCCGACTTCCGTGGCCGATACTCCAACAAAAATGAACAAGCCCGGTCAGAGCAAACAAAAAACATAGCGAAGCATTTTTGGGACGAGGGTCAAAATGGGTCAATCTAGCTGCCGGGGGGCAACCGGCTACGCCATGCTTGGCGCGCCGGCGGCGTTCGCCTGCACCGTCTGTGTACGCGGCACTAAAAGCAAGCTCACGCCCTCGGCCTGCCTCAGGCCGTGCTGCGTTGGCCGGCAATTCCCGCAAGTATCATCGTGCAAGATTGTCCGCTTCTCCGCAGCGAAGCCGCCCGCAACATGCGGGTAACTGTCTGCCCGACGTCCGACGGCTCCACCTGCGCCAGCAACTGGAGCGCCCGCCGCATTGTCTTTATCGACCTCAACACCGACGGCAGCTGGAATTCAGCGACTGAAGAGCTGCTGCGCGCAGCCGCGCTACCTGATCGAACCGATCCCCAACAGCAGTCCTGGAAGTATCAAGGCCGGCCCAATTAACCATGTGTACCGCATTTCGGCGATCGGCTATGGTGCCAGCCCCAACACCAAGGTTCTGATCCAGGAAGTTTTCCGACCCTAGAAACACTGCTGGCGCGCAGGTGAAATGGCCCGTGCGCCGGCCAGCAAATCGCAAGCGCACGACACTGAGACAGATATGCCAACTCGCACTCGTTCCAGACTGATCTCCGGATGCCAGATCCTCATGGTCATGCTGTCGCTGGCGCTGGCCGTGTTTTCGGCAAGTGCGGCACAGCTC
>NZ_JBFTQG010000096.1:0-3540 GCF_056398885.1 Cupriavidus sp. 01T418 | reverse complement strand
AACAGGCGGCGCAGCAGCGCGCGCCGTTCCGCCAGCGCAACCTTGCGCAGGTCATGGCCGGCGTAGAACGGGAGGTCGAACACGAAGTACTGGATGGTGTCGGCATGCGCCGTCTCAAAAGCGTTCTGCAACGCCTGGAAGTCCGTCTCCCCGTGTTTGCCCATCACCACGATCTCGCCATCCAGCCAGCCGTCCGGCAGCCCAAGCGAGCCGACTTCCGTCGCGAGCGCCTTCAGCTTCGGGGTCCAGTCGTGGCCCTGCCTCGTGAAGAGCCGCACATCGCGGCCGCGGATCTCTTGTGGCCACTGGCGGTTGTCTTGCCTGCCGGCGTGCCTCGCGGTTCTGGCGTTAGCCGGCGGGTGTCTCCGGGCGGCCGCAGCGTGGCCGTTCTCCGGCTCCTGACGGGTGGTCCTGGCCATGGCGGTGCCCGTTGATTGGACATGGATGGGATTCAGCTTATGCAGTACGCGGCGCGACGGAAATCGGCGCTCGTCCTGCAGGCACGGCCATGCGGCTCGCATGTGGTTCTTACCGGATGTTGTAAATCCTGGTGCTGCAGCGCTGCGCGGTATGGGCGTTTTGCGGCGGCAGTGGTCCGTCCGAAGCCTGGCTGCCGATATGGATGATTGCGCCGCCGTACCGGCCGGGCTGCACACACCACCGGTCACGCACGCCGGGAGTCTCCTTGATATGGACACGCAGCTTCCGTCGCCGGCGTACGATTCGGCACTTGTCACGCGGCGAAGCACTCGCGCGCGTCCTGTTCGTCGGGTCTTCCAAGTCGCCGCAGGCGCGGCGGCTTGGCGGGGTGATGCGTATGGCTCACCTGACGCCGCGCCGTCTGGTCACGCGCCTGAGACGCACGGTGGTGCACCCCGCTGCAACCCGGCATGATATCGGCCTGACATCACTTCTCTCCTTCCTCGCATGCTGAACATGCGGCGTACAAAGCGCCAGCGCCTATTATGTAATGGCTGCATGCCAGTCTGTGACGGCGGCGCGGCCCCGTTTCGGGCACTGAGCGGACACGCCTCCACATGCGGCGCATTTGCCAGGTTGCCAGGTAGCAGTTTTTGATTGATTCCGGCATTGCTGCCGGCATTTGCCAAAGCGCGGCCCATGCTTCCGGTACCGCCTGCGGTCATTCAATCTGAAATTACCCTTGTGGAAAGGAGCGCGTTCCCATGTCAAAGCTGCACCCGGCAGGGGCAACGGTGGCTGGTCAAACCACGGCCGATACCACCTATAGCGGCAGTGTTGACACAACCGTGGACGTGCACTCAGGCCGGCAACCGGGTACGCCGGCCCCCGACCCTGAAATCGAACGCTATCGACAGATGCTCGGCGCGCTGGATGGCTGCGCCGTCTTCGTGATCACCACCGACGGCCATGTGCAAACCTGGCCCGAGCCCGCTATCCGCTTGTTCGGCTACGCACCGGCAGAGATTGCGGGCCGCCATATCTCGTGCCTGTTTACACCCGCCGACATCGAGGCCGGCGCGCCGCAGCGCTGGCTGGAGGCCGCGCGGCAATCAGGCAGTGCGCAGGACGACGGCTGGCGGGTGCGCAGCGACGGCAGCCAGCTCTGGGCAGCCTCCGGCATGACTGCCATCGCCGGCGCCTTCGGTGCTGTCAGCGGCTTCGTGGTGGCGAGCCGCGATATCACCGTGCAGTTCGCGGCAGAGGAGCACGCGCGCCTTGCCGACGACCAGATGCGATTGCTGGCTGAAACTCTGCCTGGCGTCGCTGCCGTCGAGGTGAGCGCCGATGGCGAAATCCGCAGCTGGAACGCCGGCGCGCAGGAGATTACCGGCTATCTGCCCGAGGAGGCGATCGGGCAGCCGCTGTCGCTGCTCTACACACGGCAGGACGTCGCTTGCGGCCAGGACCGCGCGGGCCTGGAAGCCGCACGCGCAAGCGGCCGGTGCGACGGCGATGAGCGCCTGGTGCGCAAGGACGGCTCGGTGGTGCACTGCCAGACGCGGATCGCGCTGATCCGTGATGCGGGCGGATGCCCGGCCGGCATGCTGTGGACGGCGCGTGACATCAGCGATGCGCTGCGGCTGGAAGAGCTGGAATCGGGCAGCCGGCGCGTGCATTCTTTCCTTGCGATCCTTGCGCACGAGCTGCGCAACCCGCTGGCGCCGATCCGCAACGCGGTCGATGTGATCACGCTGACGCCTTCGGTCGACGTGCGCATCCAACGTTGCGCCGCGATCATCGATCGCCAGCTCCACCAGCTCGAACGGCTGGTCAATGATCTGCTCGATGTGGGCCGCGTCACCGCCGGCAAGCTGAAGGTCGAACTGACGCCGACCGCCTATAACGACGTCGTCACGGCCAGCATCGAAGCTATTCGTCCGGTGCTGGAGGCCGCGGGCCAGCAACTGGTGGTGTTCTTGCCGCCGAAATCGCCTTATGTGTCAGCCGACGCGGCCAGGCTCGGGCAGGTACTGATCAATCTGCTCAGCAATGCCACCAAGTACACGCCGCGCGGCAGTACCGTGACCGTCCACGTCGTGGTGGAAGACGGCAGCGTCGTCACGACCGTATCCGACACCGGCCAAGGCATGGAGCCGGCCGCGCTGGATCGCATCTTCAATCTCTTCTCACAGGAACGCGAGGGCATCAGCCGTGGTGGGCTGGGGATCGGGCTGGCGCTTGCCCGCGCCGTAGTCGAGGCCCATGGCGGAGCGATCCAGGCAGACAGTCCGGGGCCGGGCAAGGGCAGCACCTTCACTGTGATCCTGCCGCAGGTGGTTGAACGTGGCGAGCCAGCGGGCCAGGTTGATGCCGATACCGGACGCAGGCGGCGCGTGCTGATTCTTGACGACAATACCGATGCCGCCGACAGCATGGCCGAGTTGCTGAACCTGCTCGGGCACGAAGCCCGGCCGGCCTACACCGGCTCGCAGGCGCTTGCGTTGGCAGCCGAGTTCCAGCCCGACTGCGCGCTGCTCGACCTGGAAATGCCGGACATGAACGGCTTTGAAGTCCTGGACGCGCTACAGGCCACGCCAGCGGGGCGATCGATGCAGTTTTTTGCGATCACGGGGCGCGGCACCGCCGACGACATGCGCCGCTCGCAGGAGGCGGGTTTCCACTTCCACCTGGTCAAACCACTGAGCATCGAGGCGCTGCGCCGGGCACTGTCGACACCGGCAAGCCGGCCAATCCAGGAGGGCGTCCGTCAGCCGGAGCGCTAGGCGTTCGAGCCGGTTGTAGCGCGTCTTCAGGGTGATGCCGGGTGCCGCGCAGCACGCTTCTTGCATGAGTACTGCATGGGTACGCCCAGCAGACAACCTGGCCGAGAGCAATGATGCAGCAACCATCGCCGTCCGCCATGCCGGACACATCCGATGATTCTCCCGCCTGCAGCACCGCTACGGCGGATCGGCAGGCAGCGGTGACTGCACCCGGGGTGCGCAGCGTGGTCGAGGTCGGCGCACTGATCGAACAGTCCGCCCATGACCTGCGCTCGTCGCTCAATGCCATCCAGAGCTGGACTTATGTGCTCAAACGCGCGGTCGATGCCGCGCC
>NZ_JBFTQG010000095.1:0-3898 GCF_056398885.1 Cupriavidus sp. 01T418 | reverse complement strand
ATATTGTCGGGATCGACCACGCGCTCGCGGGTGGTGCCGCAGGCTTCGGCAAAGCGGATCAGCAGGTCGGTGTGGCGATCGCCGCCGATTTCTTCTTCATACATATTGGCCAGCAGGAAGTCCTTGGCCTCGGTGAAGCGGTCGGGGGTACGGGCGTAGATATAGGCGAGGTAGTCGGCGAAGGGGCCGACGTAGTGGTAATGGTTTTCTGCCCAGCGCGCGAGGTGGTCGCGGGAGAGCTTGCCGCTGGCCCAGGCCACGCTGAAGGGGGCCTTGTTGGCGCTCTTGCCCTTGATGGCGTTTTCAAGGGCGGCACGGAAATCATCACGGTTCATCAATTCGGCCATTGCGGGGCTCCTGTGGACAGCGGGTTCAAGGTTGGGGACTGCGTGGCGTGGTCCGGGGCCTGGTCATCTGACCCCGATACTCTGAAGATAATTGTATACTATCTACCGTTTTTTGGAAGACGGTATACAAGTCTTTCGGGAATAAAAAAGCGAGGCCCCGGAAGAGCCTCGCTGCTGGTCGTGCGCAAGCGTGCGTGCAGCCGTGCAGCCGCTTAGCGCCAGAGGAACATCGCGCAAACGGTAGACACGCCCAGCCCGATCAATACCGGCACCAGCAGGGCGCGCACCGCATCGAGCACGGGCACCCGGGCAAAGCCGGCCACCGCGATCAGCGAGGACCAGGCGATCAGCGTGCCACCGCCCGTCCACACCGCGCCCATCTGCCCGATAGCCGCCAGCGTGGCGGAATCGAAGCCCACCACCGGACCCAGCGCCCCGGCCAGGGTGCCGGTCAGCGGCAGGCCGGCAAAGCCGGAGCCGTCGATGCCGGTGATCATGCCCACCAGCAGCACGCCAAAGGCGACCAGCACGTGGTTGTCCGGAATCATGTGCTGGTAAGCCTGGATCAGCTCGAACAGCAGGCTGGGCGCTTTGCCGGCGGCAACGCCAAGGATCTGCGCCGCGGTTTCGCCGGCGCCAACGAAGAAGAAACCGGCAATCGGCAGCACCGAGCCCATCGCCTTGAAGGCGAAGACAAAGCCGTCGGTAATGTGCTCCGGGCACACGTCGAGCATCTTGCGCGGCCCTTCGGCAGCGAGCGTGGCCAGCATCATCAGCACCGCCGCGACCCCGCCGACCAGAGCAGCGGCATCGCCACCCTTGAGTTCGGGCAGTCCGCTGCCCATCTTCGGCACCACCATCACCGCCACCACCGCCAGGAACGCCAGCGGCGTCACCACGGCAAAGCACTTCGACCATTTGACCCGGCGCAACGCCACCATGGCCAGGCTGCGCTCGATATTGGAATCGGTGACGAGCGGCTCCGCATGCTCGGTGCCGCGCGCAATCTCGGCCTTGTCGAAGGTGCCGGCCTGCTCGAAGCGCTCGTCGGCGCCGCTGGCGCGGGCTTGCCAGTGGGTCAGCAAACTGCCGCTGGCCGGCACGATGTGCTTGCGCATCGACAGGTAGGCCAGCGTCAGCGCGATGACGCCCGTGATGATCGACAGCACCAGCGCGCGGTCGGCCACCACCACGGCGCTGACCGCGGCGCCGGCTGCCTTGGCGCTGATCCCGGGGGCCACGCCGATCACATAGTCAGACGACAGCGCCATGCCCTGCCCCGCAATGGCGATGGCCATGGCGCCAGCCAGCGGCGGCAGCCCGGCCGCGATCGCGGCTGGCAGCAGGATGGCGGAAACCAGCGGCACCGCCGGCGTGGGCCAGAAGAACAGCGAAATCACGTAGGTAATGCCGGCCAGGATGAAGAAGGCGGAATGACCGTTCTTCATCACCAGGCGGAACGGTTCGACCATCCGGATATCCGAGCGCAGCGTCTTGAGTGAGTTGAGCAGCGCCGTCATGAAGGCGATGACCAGGAAGATGTTGAACAGCTCCTTGGCCGCCACCAGGCTTGCCGAAAAGACCCCGCCCAGCGCCGAAACCGGGCTGCCGGTCAGCGCGAACACGACCAGGAACGTACCCAGGATCGACGGTACGACCACGTTGGCACGCAGGATCATGGTCAGGACGATCACCGCCACGCCCAGTAAGTAGATCCAGTGTGCCGCGCCAATCACCACTTCATGTTGCATGAATTCCCCTTGGATCTTTATCTGTAGAGCCCAGCGTATCTGGGGCTATGGCTGCCCCATTGACGTATACTATATTCTTGACTGAGATCAAAACAAGCGAAATCTTCCCAAGGTAGGGAATCCACCCAAATCGGTGCAAACCCTTGCACTGCTGCGCCAAAAGCGGGATTTCAGGCACCTTTCACGGGCCAAGCGCATCCTCGGCATTAATGACAGGTGCCTTCCACCTGCGATTTATGTAGACTGTATACCATGTAAGGACGCATTCACGGCGTGGGCGGGATTGGCTTCTCCATGGTGTCCACGCCAACTTTCCATCCCTTCTTCGCTACTCCAGGAAATAGACCATGCTGCATATCACCGACGAGATGATCGACTGCCACGTCAGCCCCGCCGACGCCCAGCAAGTGATGCTGGACGCCTTCCGCAGTTTCGGCGAAGGCAAGGCCGCCATGCAGGAGCGCATCCGTACCGAAGCCGGTGGTGTCAAGCTATCCACGCTGGGCGCGGTGATTCCCGAGCAGCGGGTGGCGGGCGCCAAGGTCTACACCACCATCAAGGGGCAGTTCTCCTTTGTCATCCTGATTTTCTCGACCGAGGACGGGCGGCCGCTGGCGTCGTTCGATGCCGGCGCGATTACCCGGCTGCGCACTGCCGCCTGCTCGGTCGTGGCCGCCCGCCACCTGGCCCGCCCGGGTGCGGAAGTGCTGGCGCTGTTCGGCGCCGGCACGCAGGGCGTGCAGCATGCCCGCCAACTGGCCGCCACCCTCCCGCTCAAGCGCATCCTGCTGTCCGACCCGTACGCCGATGCCGCCATGCCCGAGCGCCTGGCGCAATGGTGCGGCATCCCCGTCGCCCTCGCCGAGCCGGACCAGGCGGTCGCGCAAGCCGATATCGTGGTCACCGCCTCGCGCTCGACCACGCCGCTGTTCTCCGGCCATGCGCTCAAGCCCGGCGCGTTCGTCGCGGCGATCGGATCGAGCCTGCCGCACACCCGGGAACTGGATGACGTGGCGCTCTCGCGCGCCAGCAAGCTGGTGGTGGAATGGCGCCCGCAATCGATGCGCGAAGCCGGCGACATCGTGCTGGCCGACCCCGCCGCGCTGCCCGCCGACAAAGTCGTCGAGCTGGCCGATGTCGTGACGGGCCGCGTGCAGCCGCGCGTCAGCGACGCGGACATCCTGATCTACAAGTCGGTGGGTGTCGGGCTGGAGGATGTGGCATTGGCTGGCTTCGCGTACCGGCAAATCGCAGCGGCAGGTGATGCGAAACCCACCTGAAAGCAAAAGCGCGGACGCGGATGCCGCGCGCCGGCAAGAAAGGCCCAAAACCTCTTCCGCAAAATTGTAGATAGTATACAATTATCTTCAAGGTATCGGGGTCAGCTGACCAGGCCCCGGACCACGCCACGCAGTCCCCAACCTTGAACCCGCTGTCCACAGGAGCCCCCGCAATGGCCGAATTGATGAACCGTGATGATTTCCGTGCCGCCCTTGAAAACGCCATCAAGGGCAAGAGCGCCAACAAGGCCCCCTTCAGCGTGGCCTGGGCCAGCGGCAAGCTCTCCCGCGACCACCTCGCGCGCTGGGCGGAAAACCATTACCACTACGTCGGCCCCTTCGCCGACTACCTCGCCTATATCTACGCCCGCACCCCCGACCGCTTCACCGAGGCCAAGGACTTCCTGCTGGCCAATATGTATGAAGAAGAAATCGGCGGCGATCGCCACACCGACCTGCTGATCCGCTTTGCCGAAGCCTGCGGCACCACCCGCGAGCGCGTGGTCGATCCCGACAATAT
>NZ_JBFTQG010000094.1:0-3956 GCF_056398885.1 Cupriavidus sp. 01T418 | reverse complement strand
GCGCACTATGTGCACCGGGCCGGACGGGGTCGGCTGGGTGGCCGCGCCGTACCGGAGCGCGGGCGCCCCGGGGGGGCTGCCGTCGACATGCAGCTGAATCTGGACGCCCGGCGGCCAGTCGGGGTGCGTGGGGATCAGCCACAGCGCGACGTCCCGCATCAAGTCATCCAGAAAGACCATGCTCCGCAGTGCCGCGGCTGCCGCGTTGCGGGTCACTGCATCGACCTGGAGGGAGGGGCCGGTGCACGTGGTGCCCGAAGCCTGCGCCGCTTCAGCAGGGGGCGAGTCCGCCGCGAGGGCGTTCAATTGACGGAAGACCGAAAACATGAGGTAGGCGCCGGTGGAGAAACATTCTCCTGAGTGCCTGAAACTACGTCGAAGGTTCATCCTTCGCTTTCAGGAACTTGTTCGGCTGGCTTTCCAGGCTGCCTGGCTTTTCCACTCGCGCACCGGTGATGAATAATCACGGAGATGAACACGCTCAGGACATGCGCGACTGCCTGTTCGAAACCCCTCGTAAAAACCAGGGACACGCGGGCTCGAACTGGAGCATTTCAATCTCTTTCCACCTCTCACTAAACCTGCGCGAGTTGGGCGAGGGGCCTCAGGCCGTAGAATCTCCCTCCTGTTCGTTTCGAGATCCCGAATCTCGCCAAAACCATGATGAAGACGGCCACCCTGCTCTCCACCCTCCTGTTGGCGTCGATCGCCGCCCACGCACAACCGCCCGGCAAGGACGCGGCGCCCCTCGGCCTTGAGCTTGGCAAGACCAAGTGCGCGCGGATGACGCCCGGTCCAAATCGCGTCAGGACTGGCATGGCGCCGTGGGCCGGCGGGGACACGGTGCAGATCAAGCAACTGGATCGCTTCAATCTGCCGGGCCTGACCCGCGCGATCGTGAACTGCGACGCCCAGGACGCCGTGGCGCTCATTACCCTGACATTCGATCGGTCCGCGCTGGATGAGGTCAGCAGGAAGCTCGACGCCCGCTATGAGGCTAAGCGCAAGACCGAACCCAATGCCGAGAACGGCTACGCCGAGTGGGAGGCAGCCAACGGCAGCCTCGAGATGCTTTACGCACGCGACAGCAAGCAGTTCACTCTGGCGTACTGGGCCAAGGGCGCCAAGGCCAGGTACTTCACCTACAGCGGCGCGAGCGACAAGAAGCCGGCCGCGCCAACGCAGCCCTCCCAGACACAGTCCGCACCGCTGTAGCAGACACGGCCGTCGCCCCGATGCCGGTCTCGTTCGGCGTGCCGAACACGGGATTAGCGCCCCGCCGGCACCCGCGAGATCGCCTGGAGGGTGCGTCCGGCCTGGCTTACGCTGTGTGGTCGCCGTCGGGCGTATAGCCATCGCGGTTGCTGATGCGGGCGAGCGTTGCGTCGTGCGCGCCGTCGGGCGTATAGCCGTCGCGGTTGCTGATGCGGGCGAGCGTTGCGTCGTGCGCCCCATCGGTGAACGGGTCACGCGCGCCGGTACGTGCGCCATCGGTGAAAGGATCGCGTTCGCCAACACGTGCGCCGTCGGTGTACGGGTCGCGTGCACGCGGTTGCAGGTTGATGGCAACGGTTTGCGGCGCGCCAGCGCTGTAGGCGCCATCGTAGAACGCGTTGCGCTGGTCAGTACGTGCGCCGTCGGTGAAAGGATCGCGTTCGCCAACGCGTGCGCCGTCGGTGTACGGGTCGCGCTCGCCGGTACGTGAAACGGAAGCGCTGTGGCTATAGCCATGGTCCGCGGCGAGTTCAGCGGCGGTGGCCACGTGAGCTGCGCCCGCGGTGGCGGCCAGGACGGCGACGGCGAGAAGGCGTTTGGCAAGCGTGGCGATTTGGATGGTGTTCATGATCGTCTGTTCTCCGGGCTATGTAGTGGGTTGCCGTTCCGCCTGTCGGATGCGGCCGTTGTTGCAACGCTGGCAGGGTCATCAAGTCTTTTCCCGCTGCCCCCGCGCTACAGGATGCATTTAAGGCGACCGATGTATCCCGCCCGTAGCGATTTGGTGCCGGGTACGTGAGCGCGTGTATCGCGTCGGCGGGAGATACAGTGCGATACCAAATTGGGCACGGTGCCGGAGCGCTGGCGTGGTCGGCGCAGACCCGATCTGGGCCGCCGCGCTCGCCAGTGACCAGAGGCACACAGACGCCCGGGCCGTCGCCGCCCATTTCCCCCTTTGTATCCCTGCGTATCTGCAGCCTCTCCAGACAAGCAACCTTTCATTTCCCCCGGCCACTGAAACAGCCGGGATACACGCGCTCGCTGAAATACCCTGATTGCAACCGCTGAATTGCCCGTCCCATGCCCGGGTCGCCGCTCGCGATGCAACCCAAGGAGGACTGGCTTCGTGCCAGACCTACACCCAAGGGCTGATCGGCCCTAGCCAGCCGATGCTGGGGCCGCTGGCCGACGGCGGCACGCTGGTCACCGGTACGCCACCGGGTTGCTGGGGGCCGATGATCACGCCGGCCTTCCAGGGCGGCCACGAAGTGACGCAGCATGTCGCGGTGGCCGGCGCCGGGATCGGCGACGCCGTCGCGCTCAAGATCCGGCGCATGCGCGTCACCTCCATGGCTACATCGTCTGGCGTGATGCGCTTTGTCGAGGGGCGCTATCACGACGATCCGTTCGTTGCGTCCTGATCTGCCCGGTCAAGGTGCCGGGGGCGGGAATCTACATGGGCGACATGCACGCCCAGCAGGGAAACGGCGAGATCGCGGGCCATGCCACCGACGTGTCCGGCGAGGCCGAGCTGACAGTGGAGGTAATCAAGCACCTGGCTATCGACGGCCCGATCCTGCTGCAGAACATCGAGGACCTGCCGCCGATGGCGCGCCCGATGAACAGCGCGCAGCGGCAGAAGGTCCGCGAACTTGGCGCGCGCTGGGGGCAGCACGAGGTGGAGCAGAACGGGCCGATCACCTTTCTCGGCAGCGGCGTGGATCTCAACGCGGCCACCCGCAACGGGCTGCAACGCGCGGCGGACGTTACCGGGCTGCCTTACGACGAGGTGCTGAACCGCGCCACCATCAATGGCTCCATCGAGATCAGCCGGCTGCCGGGCACGGTGCGCGTCACGTTCCTGTGCCCGCTGACCCTTCTGGATCGCATGGGCATCGGGCACCTGGTACGCGAGAAGTACCAGGTGCCGTGAGGCGGGGCGCGCTTTGCGGGTCATCCCGGTAAACGACCCGTCTCCAAGCGCGCTTGTCGCAGACGACTGACAGCAGGCCGGCTGCCCGGGTTGGCGTCAGTCTTTCCCGGCCAGCAGGCCAGCTGCGTTGTGCGCACCCATCCTGGTGGCGTAAGACAGCGCGGTGCATCCATCGGCATCGCGCGCGTCGGGATGCGCACCCCTGCCAATCAGCAGCTCGACGATCTCGACGCGGTCGAACATCGGCTCCCCCGCCAGCGGCACACGTGGCGTGGCCATGCCATCAGGACGATCCGCCCAACCAGCCCGCCCAGGCCGCCATGCAGATACGCACTGCACAGTTCTTGCAGCGCTACCCAGGGATGCAGGCCCTGCAGGTGCGGGATCGCGTTCAGACGGGTCCAGGGAAGGCGGCTTCTTGACAGGGAGGGCTTGCGCATCGTTCTACTCTCTCGGCGGCCGGGGCGGACGGCCGGCACGCGACTCGTCATCGAACCGGACGATTACCAGCGAAGGACATCGGCGCAAGCCGAAGTCCTTCGCCTCCAGCAGGGATCTTCCCGGCTCAGACTACGTTGATCACGACATCGATATTGCCCCGGGTGAGTTTCGAGTACGGGCACGTCTGGTGCGCGGCGTCCGCCAGGGCCTGGGCGACATCACGCTCCACCCCGGGCAGGCTGATGTTGAGACGGGCTTGCAGGTAGTAAGCATCGCCCTCCTTGACCAGGTCCACTTCGGCGTCGACCGACAGGTCGGCCGGGAGGGCGACTTTCATCCTGGCGGACGCTAGCCCAAGCGCACCGAT
>NZ_JBFTQG010000093.1:0-4663 GCF_056398885.1 Cupriavidus sp. 01T418 | reverse complement strand
ATCGGTGCGCTTGGGCTAGCGTCCGCCAGGATGAAAGTCGCCCTCCCGGCCGACCTGTCGGTCGACGCCGAAGTGGACCTGGTCAAGGAGGGCGATGCTTACTACCTGCAAGCCCGTCTCAACATCAGCCTGCCCGGGGTGGAGCGTGACGTCGCCCAAGCCCTGGCGGACGCCGCGCACCAGACGTGCCCGTACTCGAAACTCACCCGGGGCAATATCGATGTCGTGATCAACGTAGTCTGAGCCGGGAAAATCCCTGCTGGAGGCGAAGGACTTCGGCTTGCGCCGCTGTCCTTCGCTGGCAATCGTCCGGTTCGATGACGAGTCGCGTGCCGGCCCACCGGCGGGGCCGGCGAAGCAATACCATCGAATGCCAGTGGGTAGCGGATGCCTGCCGCACCACTTGGGGCCCATCGATAAGAACTCCCGGTTCTTACCGTGCCAGGCCGGCGCGCGGCCACATACGACCAAATCCTGCCCTTCTTCCGGTCCGCCTTCCCCGCTTCCTGCGCCGATCCGTGCCGCCGGCGCGCCGCCAGCCAGCACGCTGCCGGTATGCCGCACGGCGGGAAGACCGACCGGTCGCTCCGCCTCCCAAGGTGACACCGCTCGTGAAGCTCCCAACTATGGATTCTCAGAATTTCCCTGTTCATTTAAATTTAATTCTATATTTAAGCCAGTTATCGTCCGCTATGATGATGCGCTCGCTCTATGGACACAGGGCGCGGTGTGGTGCCGAAGCATGACCCGGGAAGGCGCAACGCTCCGTAGGCCTGTACTCCTTTGAGTGGAATACTGCCGGGGTGGCCTGTTTTCGAACGATTGCGTCCGTGAAATTCGATGGATTTTGAGCAACAGTATTGCGGGAAGCAGTGCAGGTGCATGGATTGAAATGCTCTAATTTCTGCCTCTTCCGTGATTATCTGGAATGGGTATTTTATCAATTCATCTCAGAAATCGTTTTTTCATGATCCAAAAAATACTCTTCGCTGCAATGTTTTCCGGGGCAGCATTCGCTGCACAGGCGCAGTCCGCCGGTTTCTCCATCACTGGCACCATTACGCCGTCCCCATGCACCATTTCACTGGGCGGCGGTGGGGTGACTGACTTTGGAAGCCTTTCAAGAGAGTCCCTCCTTTTTCTCTCTGTAGTGAACTCCTATATAGTCGTCAAACGGGACGCCATGTCAGTGACAGTAATCTGCCCGGCGCCTACCAAATTTGCATTGGCCTTTACCGACAACCGGGATGGCACTGCAATCGACACGCCTGAGATATCCAGCGATCGTCATTTTGGTTTGGGAACGTATAACGGCCAGAACATTGGCAACGTGAGATTCTATGCGGGACAGCTTCAGATCAAAACAACTGTAGGAGGGACGCTTCAGGCTCCGGGCGCCTGGTTGATGACGGACGGCGTTGCAGGCTTGAACAGTTCCTGGACGAACACTACGTCCCCCTACTTTGCGAAGGGCAAGTCCATCGTCCTGGCCGCAAATGCCAATGCGACCGCTCCTGACGCACTAACTGAAGTCTCTGGTGACGTGAACGTGGGTTTGAATCTAAGCAGGTTCGTGGTGGATACCGCCACGTCCGACATCCAGTTGGACGGATCGGGCACGGTGACGCTGATTTTATTGTAAGTCCAGATGACGGGTTTCCCACGATATCTGGCGTTCCGGCGGCCAGCATCCATCAAGCCATCGTTTATTGGAATACTGGAATTGGCGATGTAATCACCCGATCTATGTCTGGAAATCTTACAATGACAAGGAGCCTGAGCGTATGAGACGTGAGATGGAGTACCCTGTTCTTTGCACGACATCCGATCCCGTAGCGTTTTCCGAGTCACGAACAGGTTGGTTTGGCTGGGGGGAGGCGTCATTCATTGATGCAACAATGAAAATAATGGATTTTATCAACGTGGCGCTGAAGGACTTCGGATATGGCACCATTTCAATCAGGGAATACGATGTCAGGGAGATGGTAAAAAACAGTTTTGATTCATTTATGCAAAAAGGATTGCGCCCATTCACGAAGTTGAAGCTGAAGGTGGTCATTACAACTGAAAAAATGCCAAATTCCATAGTTATAAAGATCAAGGATAATGGCGCCGGCTTTTCTGGAGTAGAACGCGGACAGGTTTTCGAGAGGGGCCGCCTAAGACAGGCAAGGAAGCCGTTCGGTGCATTCGGTGGGATGGGGCTGGGAATCCAAATATTTGAAAGAGAAGTAGCAGGCATGGGTGGAAGATTGTATTTCAAAAATAGAAAAAATGGGGGTGCCTATATCGGGATTGTCTTTGGGAAGCCGGGGCATCGAACTGAACTTGAAACGGAAGAATTGTTATTCGAGGATGATCATTTCGGGTAGAGCGGAAATGGGTGTGGAGTGCAGGCTCAGTTGCAGTTAATCCCGGCCTGAAATCGCGTCGATTTCACGTCCGTCCGGTTTCGATTGCGGATCGGTACAGCTAGGGATGGTGTTCAAGACGAAGTCAGCGGGGTCGTGCTGACAGCGTAAGCGTGGCCAGATGAATTTGAAGGGCTCCTCGGCCAGAATTCGACATCAGGTTCGGCATCAGCACCGGCGTTGTCGCCCGCGTCTCGTGCCATCGAGGGCGCACTCACCCCTTGGCGCCCGGCTGCCGGCGCGTGCCGGACCTGATCACCGCCATCAATGAATACATCGCTTACCACAACGCCAATACCAACCCCAGGCCGTTTATCTGGTCGCGCGGAACACCTCGGCCTTCGGGCCTCAGGATTCCCCACATGTCGGTAGGTGAAAGTGCGTGTTTTCGCTTTGTAGCGATATAAAGGGGCGAGCGCTAGTTTCGCGCTGACAAAAGCCGCTGGATGGCCGCCTCCGTTTCCGCGTAGCGTCCTTCGCCAAAGTGCTCGTAGACAATGTTGCCGTTGGCGTCGATCAGATAGAGGGCTGGCCAGTACTGATTGCCATATGCGCCCCAGGTGGCATAGGCGTTATCTTGCGCGACCGGATATGGGATGCCGAAGCGCTTGATCGCGGCCTTGACGTTTTCGGTCGATTTCTCGCTTGCGAACTCCGGCGTATGCACGCCAACCACGACCAGCCCTTTGTCACGATATTTGTCGTACCAGTGCCTGACATACGGCAGCGTATGAATGCAGTTGATGCAGCTGTAGGTCCAGAAGTCGACCAGCACGACCTTGCCGCGCAGGGCGGACATGGTCTGGGGCTCGGCGTTGAGCCACCGCTCGATGCCGACGAACTCCGGCGCCTGGCGAGGAGCGGGCGGCTTGGTGGGTGCGGCAGCGATGTGCGTTGTGGCGAGCAGGGTGGCTGCGCCGAGAAGGGTGACAGCGGCGATGGCGGCTTTTAGTACGTGACGCATGGTTCCGGCTCCAGGGTTGAATGGGGGGTAGCGCCATTTCAACGCCCACGCGTATCGGGCCTGTTTCGGAAAGCGCCCTCAATTGAATAGTTTCATGTCTGGCGATGGCCTGGATACAGAGCGATACAAGGCATTGCGCGGCCCGCCACATAATGGCTTCACCGCGCAAGACCGCGCGCCGAAATCCGTGAGGAGGGCCATCGAATGAAGCGCCCACTGCTTGTTGTCGCCATGATCCTGTCCGCGCTCGTGTATGAGCTTCGCGGGGCCGTGAACTGCCGCTGGGGACCTTCGCGGCCGCCTGTCGTGCGGCTCGTCGCCTCGGCCCGGCGCGGGACGGTCTCCAAGTGACCGTAGCGTCATGCAACGCCACCCTGGCACATGGAACGCGTAAATGATCCAGCCTGACCATCCCCTTATCGTTGACAACGATCGCGAGCTCCGTGATCTGGTGGCCACGTACCTGGAGCGCTGCGGAATGCGGGGATGGCGGGGGTAGCCGCCGCCGCGGCGGATGACTTTGTACTGGCTTGTATCGCATCGTCGGGCCGATACGCGTGCACACAGTTCTGCCCCCAAGTCGAAACGGGCCAGATACTTCGGTCGGTTTAAATGGATCTCGTGGTGCAGCGGATACGGAAGTCAACCAATGACGCCGCCGCGAATGCAGTACCCGCCACGTTCAGGCTGGCTCACCGACTCTACAGAATACTTAGGACATTGATCATGAACGCCATCATCGCAAAGCGCCTCGTTTCCATCATCGCCCTTGCTGCCTCCGCTGGCAGCATGCACGCAGCCTTCGCCGCCGACGCCTCCTTGGTGCGCGGCGATGGCCAGAGCATGGCGGCGGCCCGCATCGGTGATCGCGACGTGTTCACCGAGGGCGCCCGCATCGGCGAGCGCAGCGTCTTCACCGATGGTGCCCGTACCGTTGCCGGCCTGGATCGCACCGGTGTGTCGGCGGACCCGGCCCGCACACTTGACCCGTTCCTGGACGGCGCCCGCATCGGCGAGCGCAGCGTCTTCACCGATGGTGCCCGCGCGGTAAGCTGACGCGCCGCACCGCGCAATTTCCTCATCCGGGTGCAGCTGGCTGTGCCTGTTTTCTCCACGCCGGAAGGCAGTGTTTGTTACGTGCTCAACAAGGAAACCATCATGACCCAAACCGGAAAAGTTCTATACACAGGCAAGACCCACACCACTGGTGGACGCGACGGTGTCTCCCGTAGCTCCGACGGGCGCCTGGACATCCAGCTTTCGTCCCCCGGTACCTCAGGCAAGGGCA
>NZ_JBFTQG010000092.1:0-6003 GCF_056398885.1 Cupriavidus sp. 01T418 | reverse complement strand
TCGACTTCTACAACCGCCGCTTCGTCGCCGGCGAACTGGATAACCAGAGCTTCGCCGAGATCGCCCGCGCCATGGGTGCCGAGGGCATCGTGGTCGACAAGCTGGAAGACGTGGGCCCCGCATTGAAGCGCGCCATCGACCTGCAGATGCACCACGGCAAAACCACCATCATCGAGATCATGTGCACCCGCGAACTGGGCGACCCCTTCCGCCGCGACGCCCTGGCCAAGCCCGTGCGCATGCTCGACAAGTACAAGGACTACGTCTGAGCCAGTCAGTCAGCGGACGTCTGGCCGGAGGCGGCGTCCGCTGCTTCCGGCCATATTCCATTCCGAGCGATACCCATCATGAAAGCGATCAACCGCATTATCGAGCGCGCCCGCGCAACGCCCCAGCGCATCGTGCTGTGCGAGGCAGAAGACCCACGCATCCTGCAGGCGGCGCAACGCGCCACGCGCGAGGGCATCGCCCGCATTGTGCTGGCAGGCGATGCTGCACGCATCCGCCAGGCTGCCGCCGGCGCGGACATCGACCTTGCCGGCATGGACGTGATCGATCCGGCCAGCTCCGCACTCGCGCCGTCCCTGGCGCAAAAGCTCTTCGCACTGCGCGCAAAGAAAGGCATGACGCTGGAGAACGCCAAACGCGAGGTGCTCAAGCCCCTGTGTTTTGCCAACCTGATGGTGCGTCTGGGCCACGCGGACGGCTCGGTGGCCGGCGCGGTGCACACCACCGCCGATGTGGTGCGCACCGCCATCCAGGTCATCGGCATCCACCCTTCGTCCAGRCTGGTGTCGAGCTTCTTCCTGATGATGCTGTGCGAGCCCTTCCACGCGCTCAAGGGCGGGCTGA
Source organism: Cupriavidus sp. 01T418 (assembly GCF_056398885.1). Classification (NCBI taxonomy): domain Bacteria; kingdom Pseudomonadati; phylum Pseudomonadota; class Betaproteobacteria; order Burkholderiales; family Burkholderiaceae; genus Cupriavidus; species Cupriavidus sp. 01T418. Next base: position 5,151 of record NZ_JBFTQG010000092.1, on the reverse strand, counting down.
TTTTTTCCGATTGCGGGCTGGTGGTGGACCCCGATGCCGGCGAACTGGCCGAGATCGCGATGGCGGCGGCGGACAGCGCGCAAAGCCTGTTGATGGACACGCCGCGCGTGGCGATGCTGTCGTTCTCCACCAGCGGCAGCGCCCGGCATGCGGCGGTCGACAAGGTGGTGGAGGCCACGCGCCTCGTTACCGAGCAGCGGCCCGGCCTGGCGATCGATGGCGACGTGCAGCTCGACGCGGCCATCGTCGCCGAAATCGCCAGGAAGAAGATCGAGCACTCCAGGGTGGAAGGCCGCGCCAACGTGCTGGTCTTTCCCAGCCTGGAGGCCGGCAATATCGCCTACAAGCTGGCCGAGCGCGTGGGCGGCGCCAAGGCGATCGGACCCTTGCTGCAAGGGCTGCAGAAGCCGGCCAACGATCTTTCGCGCGGCTGCAGCGCGGACGATGTCTTCTACGTGATCGCCGTGACGGCGGTGCAGGCGCAGGCCGCCGCGCCAAGCCAGGCGGAAGCACCGATGGCCGCGCATTCGTCATGACCCTGGATCACCTTGTGCCGCTGCTCGCGCTGATGGGCGCGGCAAGTTATTTCCAGACAGTCACCGGCTTTGGCCTCGGCATGATCGTGATGGGCGCGACCAGCGGGCTGGGCCTGGCGCCAGTGGCTACCGTCGCCACCCTGGTGAGCCTGGTGACGCTGGCCAACAGCGCGGTGGCATTGCCGGGCAAGATGCACCATATCGACTGGCGCGCGGTGGGCGCGGCCACGCTGGGGATTCTTCCTTCGGTGGTGGTGGGTGTGTTGATGCTCGACTACCTGAGCAGCGCGGCTTCCGGCATCCTGCAGGTGCTGCTGGGCGCGGTGGTGCTATATGGCGGGCTGAGCGCGGCGCTGCGGCCTGCGCCTCTGCAGCGGCGCTCGGGCGACCGCAGCTTCTTTGTCAGTGGCATCTTTGGCGGACTGCTTAGTGGCATGTTCGGTGTATCGGGGCCGCCGCTGATCTTCCAGTTCTATCGGCAGCCGCTGTCGCTGGTGGAGATTCGCTGCGCGCTGATTCTTGTGTTCACGGCGACCTCGGTCACGCGCACGCTGTTCAGCGCGTGGCAGGGCGAACTCGGTGCCGATATCTGGCTGCAGGCAGCGCTCGCGGTACCTGTCGTAGCCGTGGCTACGATCGCGGCCCGGCGATTTCCACCGCCGCTCTCGGGCGTGGCAACGCGGCGGATTGCATTTGGGGTGCTGGTGGCGATTGGGGGGTACCTGATGCTGCCGGGGCTGATTGACCTCGTCACTTAGGGCTTCGTGCCGGTCACGCCCTCCCGTCAATCAAAGGGGTTTAACAATCGAGCCCCGGTATCCGTGAAGTCATCGACGTTGCGAGTCACGACGGTAAGGTCGTGGATCAGGGCTGTCGCGGCAATCAGCTTGTCCAGCGCATGTTCTGCGTGGGGGACGCGAAGTCGGCCCCATACCTGAGCGATTTCGTCGTCTACCGGGAGAATATGGTTCGCGAACTCGTGCAGCACCATCTCCAGCCAGCTTTCCAGGACCATTGCCTGCGCAGAGTCGCCACGATGCCGGATCAGTTCGACACCCCGGCGTAGTTCGCCGACCGTTATGACTGACATATACAAATCAGCCTCGTCTTTAACGGCATTGCGGAAGAAGGCGCGAACGCCCTTATTTGCGCGCTCGCGCTTCCTCGCCTCACTGATGACGCTGGTATCAACCAGATACACGCGCGGCCTCGCCCGAGTCGTCAACGCGCTCGAAATCTGCGTCTTCGCCAACGTTCGGCATACTCGTCAGCACCTCTGCGAAACTCTTGCGCTTTGTGGTACGTAGTGCACGTGCCAGAATCTCGCGGTGCTCGGCTTCTGCGCTGCGTCCATGCGCAGCCGCCTGCTCACGCAGTCTTTGGACTAGTGAATCGTCGATGCCGCGGACCAACAAATTTGCCATGTCATGCTCCCGGTAACCCATCCCTTAAATGATAGCATTGATATCAATTGGGCGAAGCGTGAGAGTACGGCATGCGAAAGAACGCGGCGACCCACGTTGCGTGGACGCTCACCAGCGTCCGCCAATCCAGCGCACGATCTCCGCGAACACCGGCATATCCGGCGGCACCGACAAGTCCAGCGCCAGGCAGCGCCGATAGTATGGACTCAGGTCCAGCCCGACGCCAAGACCCAGCACCTCCACGTCGCGCAAGGTCTCATGCCGCGCCACCACGTCCTTCAGGTGGTTGTCCAGGTAATACGCATCGTTGGCCTGCCCGGTAGCCGTATCCATCGGACTGCCGTCGGAGATCACGATCAATATGCGCCGGGCCCGCGCGCTGGCGAGCAGCCGCGCGCAGGCCCAGTCGACCGCCTCGCCGTCCACGCCTTCGCGAAACAGATCCGCCTTGAACAGCGCGGCGATATCGGCGCGTGCCCGCCGCCAGCTCGTGGCGGCGTCCTTGAACACCATATGACAGGTTTCATTGAGCCGGCCGGGATGCGCGGGCCGGCCCCGGGCCAGCCAGTCCAGCCGGGCGCGGCCGCCGTTCCACGCGCCAGTGGTAAAGCCCAGCACCTCGCTGGCCACGCCGGCCTGGTCGAGCGCGCGGGCAAGAATATCGACCATCATCGCAACCCGTTCGATGTGCGCCTTCATCGAGCCCGAGCAGTCGATCAGGAAGCTCACCGCGCAGTCTGCCTGCAGCTTGTGCCGCTCCTGCCGGAACAGCCGGCGCTCGGCCGGCGAGCTGACCAGTTGCGCGAGGCGGCGGCCGTCGATGCGGCCTTCCTCTTCGCCGAAGGACCAGCCGTCGCGCTGCGGCACGGCGAGCGATGCCGCCAGCGCACGCGCCAGCCGCGCCACGTTGATGCCTTGTTCGGCAATGCGCCGGTCGAGGCGTTCGCGGTACTCAGCCAGAAGCGCCTTGCGCACCAGGGATCCCGGCGATATCTCGCGGTCATAGCGCGTTGTGTAGGCGCGGTAGCCCTGATCGGCGCCGTGCAGCACGCGGCTATTGCCGGTGGCCGCAACCCCCATGGCCTCGTACTCGTCGTCCTCGAAACCGAGTGCGAGCGAGAACGCCACGCGCGCGGCTTCCTCATCTTCCGGGTCGCCGGCATCGTCCTGTGCCCGCCCGGCGCGCTCGGCGTGCAGCATCTCGCTCACCAGCCGCGCCATTTCCAATGCATGCACGGCAAACGCGCCTTGCTCCGCGCGCTGGCGGCGCAAGCCTGCCAGCGACACGCCCAGCACCGGCACGATGGCCGCGCGCGTGGCCTCGATCAGGTCCTCGGTGTCTTCCAGCACCGGCCAGCCTGACAGCCGCGACCACGTGATCTGCGCCAGCGTGTACAGCAGGATGCCCAGATGGCTCTCGGCCAGGCCGGCGCGATGGAACGCGCGGGACCACGCCTCGAAGCGGTGGCGCAGGTTCTGCGCCAGGCCCGGCATGCCGGCAGGCAGCAGCGATTCGCAGCGCAGTTGCTCCAGCAGTTCGAACACCAGCCGCTCCACCGGATCGGCGGGACACAAGCGACGGTGCAAGTCGACAGCGGAGTGCACAATGCGCAAAGCGGCCCCGTCTGCCGCGCCGCGCTGGGAAGTAAAGTCGTCCTGCGCATCGGTGCGCAGGTGCGGCGCATGCAACGGCAACGGCCGCAGATGGCGGCACAGGCGGCCGTCACGATAGTGCAGCGCGGCATCGCCGGTGAGGGCGCGCACCGCCGCCGCGCACAGGGCCTCGCGCTGCTGGCCGCGGCGGGCCGCCTGCCGGTCCGCGATCATCAGCGCGGCTCCGGCGCGTCGTCGCGCGTTGCCTCCAGCTCGGTCCCCAGGCACCGCTGGAAATATTCAGCCACGAGCGGACGCTCGGCGTCGTCGCATTTGTTCAGGAAGCTCAAGCGGAAGGCCAGCGCCGGGTCGCGGAAGATCTGGCAGTTCTCCGCCCAGCTGATCACCGTGCGCGGCGACATCAGCGTGGACAGGTCGCCGGCGGCAAAACCCTTGCGTGTGAGTTCGGCCACGCTCACCATCGATTCGATCAGCGCGCGCCCGGCCTCGTCGGCCAGTTCCGGCACGCGGGCCAGCACGATGCCGGCTTCTTCCGCGCGCGGCAGGTAGTTGAGCGTGGCCACCACGTTCCAGCGGTCCATCTGCGCGTGGTTCAACATCTGGGTACCGTGGTACAAGCCGTTCAGGTTGCCCAGCCCCACGGTGTTGGTGGTGGCGAACATGCGGAAGGACGGATGGGGATGGATCACGCGGTTCTGGTCCAGCAGCGTGAACTTGCCGTCGCGCTCCAGCATGCGCTGGATCACGAACATCACATCCGGGCGGCCTGCGTCGTATTCGTCGAAGATCAGCGCCACCGGGCGCTGCAGCGCCCACGGCACGATGCCTTCCTGGAATTCGGTGACCTGGCGGCCGTCGCGCACCACGATGGCGTCCTTGCCGACGAGGTCGAGCCGGCTGATGTGGCCGTCGAGATTCACGCGCACGCACGGCCAGTTGAGCCGGGCCGCCACCTGTTCGATATGGGTCGACTTGCCGGTGCCGTGCAGGCCCTGCACCATCACGCGGCGGTCGCGGGTGAAACCCGCCAGGATCGCCAGCGTCACTTCGGGGTTGAAGCGGTAGGCCGCGTCGATTTCCGGAACGTGATCGTCCCGTTCGCTGAAGGCCGGCACCATGAGGCCGGAATCGATGCCAAACAGGCTGCGTACCGAGACCATCCTGTCTGGCTTGCCCACCGCTAAATCCGTTTCGAATTCCGTCACGTCTGTCTCCTCTGCGTCATGTCCTGGCGGTGGCACGCATGTGCGCGCGCGGCGGCGCCTGCCGGTCGCCTTTGACTCATCATAGAGTAGTTTCACTTTTAGATACAAATCATCTCGTTTATTGTAACTACCTATTGACCTTCGCCGAGCACCGACCTACATTTCAATACAACAACGTTTTCCGGGACAATTAGTTCCGTTTTGATAAGTAGATCGGAGACACACCATGAGCGAACACCTTCCTGACGCCCTCAAGACCGACGCCACCGTCGCCACCGGCCCGCAGGCCATGACCCCCTCGGAAGCCTTCGTCGAGACCCTGGCCGCCAACGGCGTCTCCGACATGTTCGGCATCATGGGCTCGGCCTTCAT
>NZ_JBFTQG010000091.1:0-6753 GCF_056398885.1 Cupriavidus sp. 01T418 | reverse complement strand
CGGCCACGGCGATGCAGACCGCGGCCATACCGATCAGCGAGTGCATGGCGGCCACCAGTTCGGGCATCTTGGTCATCTCGACCCGTTTTGCCACGACGGCGCCGATGCCGCCGCCGACCACCAGCGCGCCGAAGATCAGCGCCATGCCTTCGGCGACCGACGACTGGCCCGCGCCGATCGCGAGGAATTCGCTCTTGAGCTTGACGATCAGCGCCAGCGTGGTCACCGCGGCGATGGCCATGCCGGTCATGCCGAAGGCGTTGCCGCGCCGCGCGGAGCTGGGATGCGACAGGCCCTTCAACGCCTGGATGAAACACACCGAGGCCAGCAGGTAGAGCAGGGTGACGAGATTCATGCTCACTTTGCGCCCTCCGCATGGCCCTTGCCGGACTTGGCCTTGGGTTCCTTCTTCTTGAACATCTCCAGCATGCGCTGCGTCACCAGGAAGCCGCCGAACACGTTGACCGCGGCCAGCGCCACGGCCAGCGTGCCCATGGTACGGCCCACCGGCCCCTCGGTCAGGCCGGCCGCCAGCATGGCGCCGACGATGATGATGGCCGAGATCGCATTGGTCACCGCCATCAGCGGGGTGTGCAGCGCGGGCGTCACCGTCCAGACCACGTGGTAGCCCACGTAGATCGCCAGCACGAAGATGATCAGATTGATCACCGTGTGGTTCACCATTTCCATCGACTTCTCCTTCGTTGCTTGAATGCCTTGCTGCGCGGTTACCCCGTGTTCTTTTGCCTGGCCAGGCGCCTGTGCGCGCCTGCTGCATCGATGCCCCGCCTGGTGCCGCGTTGTCGTCCTGCGCTTGCGCAGCGTCGCCCGGTGGCGACGATGCGGCTGAATCCATCCCTGAATCCAGGGACATGGCATGCCGGATTCGGGCATGGCGCCGGCGTTGGCTCCCGGCGCGATGTCCTCATCGGCATATTCCTGCCTACACCTTCTTGATTTCCTTGATGGCGTTGTTGTCGTCCACCAGGATGATCTTCGGCTTGTAGGTGGCAATCTCTGCATCGCTCATCGGCGCGTAGGTGCAGATGATGAGATGGTCACCCAGGTGCGCGCGCCGTGCGGCCGCGCCATTGAGCGAGATCTCGCCGCTGCCGCGGACGCCCTTGATGATGTAGGTGGAAAAACGCTCGCCATTGTTGACGTTGTATAGCTCGATTTTCTCGAACTCCTTCATGTCGGCTGCTTCGAGAAGATTCTCGTCGATGCCGCATGATCCCTCGTAGTTGAGGTCCGCCTGTGTCACGGTGACACGATGGAGCTTGGCGCGGAGCATGATGCGTTGCATGGCTGATACGTCCTTGGTTGATGCTGGATGGAATGTTCCGGTGCCGGCCAGTACCGGCCGGGCGCGCCATGGCGCACCTGGCCGGAACCGCCTGACGCCATTCCAAGACGACCGGTCCACCGCGGGCCCGCCGCCGCTCAGGAGGCGCCGCGTACCACCTGGCCGTCCCTGCACATCAGGCAGGCCGCGACGATGTCGTCTTCCAGGTTCAGCGTGAACTGGCCGTCCTTGTCGATGACGAGCTTGAGGAAGTCGAGCACATTGCGCGCATAGAGCGCCGACGCGTCGGCAGCCACCATGCTGGCCAGGTTGGTGTGCCCGATCAGCGTGACGCCATGGCGTTCCACCACTTCGTCGGCCACCGTGAGCGGGCAGTTGCCGCCCTGCGCCGCGGCGAGGTCGACCACCACGGAGCCCGGCTTCATCGCCTGCACGGTCTCTTCCTTGAGCAGCACCGGCGCCTGGCGCCCCGGGATCAGCGCGGTGGTGATGACGATGTCGGCGGCCTTGGCGCGCTCGTGCACCAGCTCGGCCTGGCGCCGCATCCAGTCGGGCGGCATGGGGCGGGCATAGCCGCCCACGCCCTGCGCGATCTCGCGCTCTTCGTCGGTGACGAACGGCACATCCAGGAATTTGGCGCCCAGCGATTCGATCTGCTCCTTGACGGCGGGACGCACGTCGGAGGCTTCGATCACCGCGCCCAGCCGCTTGGCGGTGGCGATGGCCTGCAGGCCCGCCACGCCGGCGCCGAGGATCAGCACGCGCGCCGCCTTGACGGTGCCGGCGGCGGTCATCAGCATCGGCATGAAGCGCTGGTAATGGTGGGCGGCGACCAGCACGGCCTTGTAGCCGGCGATATTGGCCTGGGAGGAGAGCACGTCCATGCTCTGCGCGCGCGTGGTGCGCGGCGCGGCTTCCAGCGCGAAGGCCGTCAGCGAGGCACGCGCCATGCGCGCGTTGTTCTCAGCATCGAAGGGATTGAGCATGCCGATCAGCGCGGCGCCCGGCTTCATCAGCGCGAGTTCGGCATCGTCGGGGGCGCGGACCTTGAGCACCAGCTGCGCGCCCAGGGCCTGGGCCGCGGTGCCAATGGTGGCGCCGACCGCCTCATAGGCCGAGTCCGGAACGCTGGCGCGTACGCCGGCTCCCGACTGGACAAGGACCTGATGGCCCTGGGTCACGTATTTCCTGACCGTCTCCGGGGTGGCGGCAACGCGAGTCTCACCTGCCCGCGTTTCCTGCGGGATGCCGATGTGCATCGTCAATTTCTCCTTTTGCTGGCGTCTTTGAGGCGCTGTCAAAATGATTCTGGCGATGAGGCGAGACTTGTCGTACGACGTGTACGGCAAGGCAACGCGCCTGACCAGAACCGATTCGTTTCATTCTGACAATGCCGCTGACCTGCTTTAAGCGCATTACGTGGGCTGACGCCCCCGGCACTTGTGTCCCGTCATGCGGTCGGCCGGAGCCAAACGCAGCGCACAATTTTTTCGCAGCTTACAGGAAACTGACGATTAGTGGTGACCAGCCATTCGGCATTTGCACAACAGCGCTGTCAACGCATGGCAGGTATCCGGCTGGTGCATGCGGGCGCTCGGGCCTGAGCCTGGACCATTCCTGCACCGGCAGGCACGCTGCGCCGGCATTGATGGGACTCTCACGCCTTGCGTTGACGAGGCGTAACTTTTTTGACACCGATTTGAGGCGCGTCCCCGTACTGTTCGGGCCGCCGCGAGCGTTGGCTTATCTCCGCCGATCGATGTCTTGCGATCACCAGGACGTTCCGATTGCGGTGCCGGCGTGAGAGATGCGCTCGTCATCTTGATGACATTTTGATGGCGCCGGCGGCGATTACTGCATCAACTTGAGGCCGTCCTGCCTAGCATGGACCCATCTTCAACAGACGACCCGCGCAACGCGGGTCCCGCTCAAATGCGACAGTCGAGCCTTGCCGTGGCCTTTGCTTCCGTGCCGCGCCGCCGTCCTTCCCGTGCCGAATCCGGCAGCGAATCCCGCACCGGACGCGTCCCCGCATCCGGCATCGAAGCCACGCCGGCCACCGCGCCGGGGATTGCCGCGAATACCGCGCATGGCTGGATCCGGCTGCGGCTGGCGGTGGCGTCGGGCCAGGTCTTCGCGCTGCGCCAGTCGCTGCACCGCGCGATCGGCCAGCTCGCACACATCTACGTGGTCGAAGTGGACCATCGCCATGGCGAGACCACGCTGCACGTGGAAGTCGAGCGCGGCGGCCGCGATGCCGCCATGCACGCCATCATGATGGCGTTGCCGGCTGCCGAGTTCGGCGCTACCACCATGCTGGGGCAGGACCATGCCGCGCACTGACGCGGGCGCGGTCGCGCGCAAGGGCAGCGGTGCCGCGCGCGCCGGCTTCGCGCCTGCACGTTCCGAGGGGACCCGCGCGGCGCTGTGGCTGCCGCTGGTCACGCCGATGCGGGGCGGCGAGCTGGACTTGCCCAGCGCGCAACGCCTGGCCGCGCACTATGTGGCGAGCGGCGTGGATGGGCTGGTCATCCTTGGCACGACAGGCGAAGGAGGACTGCTCTCGCCGGCGGAGCGGTTGATGTTTGCCGGCGCGGTGCTGGAGGCGGTGGACGGCGCGGTGCCCGTGCTGGCCGGTGCCGGCGGCGTGGATACCCGCGCTGTCTGCGAGCAAGTGCGCCAGCTCGACCGCTTCGAGCTGGCCGGCTACCTGGTGCCGCCGCCGTACTACCTGCGGCCGGACGACGAAGGTATCGCCTGGCATTTCGAGCGCGTGGCGGACGCGACCAGGCGGCCGCTGATGCTCTACAACGTGCCCAAGCGCACGGGTTGCTCGCTGTCCCCGGCACTGGTGCGGCGGCTGGCGCTGCATCCGCGCATCGTGGCGGTCAAGGAGTGCGATGCCGCCGGGCTGGGCGAGCTCGCGGGCAACGATCTGCTGGCTGTGTTCTGCGGCGAAGACGCGGCCATGCTCGACCACCTGCTCGCCGGCGGCGACGGTGTGGTGCCGGCCTGCGCGCATATCCGCACGGATTTGTTCGTGCGTCTGCTGCAACTGGTTGCCGCGGGCCGGCACGAGGCCGCGCGTGCACTGTTCGCGCAACTGGCGCCGCTGATCTCGCTGCTGTTCTCCGAACCCAATCCGGCGCCGGTCAAGACCGCATTGGCTTTATGCGGTCTGGCCGGGGCCGAAGTCAGGCGGCCGCTGGTGCCGGGCAGCCGGAAGTTGCTCGAGCGGCTGGACCAGGCGATCGCCTTGCTGCCTCCGGTGGAGGACGTGCAGCGCACTTTGTTGCCGGCCTAGCGATGGAGCACGGGGGTGGCGCAGATGCGCGGATGCGCGAAAGGACGGCAACCGGTAGAATGCCAAATTGCTTAAAATTTGTGCATCATGTCACACGACTGGAAGGCCAGCGTCACTGTCGCCGCGGTTATCGAACGCGGCGGCCGCTTCCTGCTGGTGGAAGAAGAAACCCCCAATGGCCTGCGGCTGAACCAGCCGGCCGGCCATCTCGATCCGGGCGAGAGCCTGATCCACGCGGTCATCCGCGAAACGCTGGAAGAAACCGCGCACACCTTCGAACCGCGCGCGCTGCTGGGTTGCTATACCGCCCGGGCGCAGTCGGCCGGCAGCACGGCGCGGCCGGGTGGCGACATCACCTACGTGCGCTTTGCGTTTACCGGTGAGCTGGGCGCGCTCGATGCCGGGCGCCAGCTTGACGTCGGCATCGTGCGCACGGTGTGGATGAGCGCCGACGAGATCCGCGCCTGCCCCGAGCGGCACCGCACGCCGCTGCTGATGGCCTGCATCGACGACTTCCTGGCGGGCAAGCGCTTCGCGCTCGACGCGCTCTACACCCATCCCTCGGTGATAACCGGCGGAGCGCAGCCATGAGCGCGGGCAAGCGCGTGGTCGTGGGCATGTCGGGCGGGGTGGATTCCTCGGTGACCGCGTGGCTGCTCAAGCAGCAGGGCTACGAGGTGATCGGCCTGTTCATGAAGAACTGGGAAGACGATGACGACGGCGAGTACTGCTCGACCCGGCAGGACTGGCTGGACGTGGTTTCGGTGGCCGACCTGATCGGCGTCGATGTGGAAGCCGTCAATTTTGCCGCCGAGTACAAGGACCGCGTCTTCGCCGATTTCCTGCGCGAATATTCCGCGGGCCGCACGCCGAACCCCGACGTGCTCTGCAATGCCGAGATCAAGTTCAAGGCCTTCCTCGACCATGCGATGTCGCTGGGCGCGGACACCATCGCCACCGGCCACTACGCGCGCGTGCGCGAAGTGGCGACGACCGGGCGCTTCGAACTGCTCAAGGCCTTCGATCACACCAAGGACCAGAGCTACTTCCTGCACCGGCTGAACCAGGCGCAGCTGTCGCGCACGCTGTTCCCGCTGGGCGAGATGCCCAAGACGCGAGTACGCGAGATCGCCGCCGAGATTGGCCTGCCCAATGCGAAGAAGAAGGATTCCACCGGCATCTGCTTTATCGGCGAGCGGCCTTTCCGCGATTTCCTGAACCGCTACCTGCCGACCAAGCCGGGCCCGATGCTGACGCCGGACGGCAAGGAAGTCGGCCAGCATATCGGCCTGGCCTTCTACACGCTGGGGCAGCGCAAGGGCATCGGCCTGGGCGGCAGCCGCGCCGGCAATGGCGACGCCTGGTATGTGGCCCGCAAGGACATGGCCAGCAACACGCTATATGTGGTGCAGGGCCACGAGCATCCGTGGCTGCTCACGCCCAAGCTCAACGCCGCCGACCTGTCGTGGGTGGCGGGCGAGGGCCCGGCGGCCGACACCGCGCTGTCGGGCAAGACGCGCTATCGCCAGAGCGATGCGCCCTGCACGGTGACGGCGTGCGCGGACAATGCGCTGCAACTGACCTTCGCGCAGGCGCAGTGGGCGGTCACGCCGGGCCAGTCCGCCGTGCTGTACGACGGCGATATCTGCCTGGGCGGCGGCATCATCCAGTGATGCGCGGCATCGCCTGGGCATGAGAAAACCGGCTTGATGGCCAAGGGGTCGCTTAAACCGAAATTTGGGGCGGCCGTCTGCGCGGCGGTGGCCGGGAGGGCCAGGAGGCCTTTCAATGATTTTCACCTCCATTCAGACGGGTTCCGTCTTGATTGTGCCTTGGGTATCCGGGTTCRGGTCAGTGACATGCGGCTCGCCGAATTGCACGAGATAGGCATCGCCGTAGTCGACGCGTACCTCTCGCGCCGGGTTCTCCGGAGCGAACAGATTGTCCAGTGCAACAAGGGCCGCGATCGCTTCGGTTCTCGGTTTCCCCTCCTTGTCGAGCATCGAGACGTCGAAGCCCATGAACAAGGCGTTGATTCGCCCATGATCGTAAGCTGGCTCCGCGGTGTCCGGCAGGAGCGCCGTATTTGCGAAGGGTCCGCTATTTGCGGCCCCAAGCGCCGCCACCGAAACCAGCTTAGCTT
>NZ_JBFTQG010000090.1:0-7698 GCF_056398885.1 Cupriavidus sp. 01T418 | reverse complement strand
CGGTCGAGCACGTCGCGCGGGATCTCCAGGTACGCCGGGCCGGGAGCGCCGTTGAAGCACTCGCGTGCGGCCATCGAAATCATGTCGGCCACCCGCTCCGTGCTCGGAATGGTGGCAGCGAACTTGGTGATGGGCGACATCATGTCGACATGTGGCAGGTCCTGCAGCGAACCCATCTTGTGCTGGGACAGGGCGCCCTGCCCACCGATATGGATGATCGGGCTCTCCGAACGGAAGGCGGTGGCCACTCCGGTGACGGCATTGGTGCAGCCGGGGCCGGCCGTGGTCACCACGCAGCCGAGCTTGCCGGTCTGGCGCGCATAGCCGTCCGCCGCATGGGCGGCAACCTGCTCGTGGCGCACGTCGATGATGCGGATGCCCTCGTCCACGCAGCCGTCGTAGATATCGATGATATGACCGCCACACAGCGTGAAGATGGTGTCGACGCCTTCGTTCTTCAGTGCCCTCGCTACCAGGTGGCCGCCGGAAATAACGCCGGCATCGCGGGTCTTCTGTTTCAGGGTGTCTTCGGCCGTGGTGGATTCGGACCGTGCGGGTGCGACTGCAGACATGTCTTGGTCTCCTTGTTGACTGGGTTGCGACAGGTTGTGACGTGGACGCGAACCTGGCCCGTTGCCACGACACCCTTTCGCCCTTTGCTGGCTGGTTGCCTGGCCGACCCCTACCCTGTTTGTCACCGGCCCTGCAACGCTATCGATCCATTTCGAAGGACCTTGATGACATACAGTATGTGATATATCAACGGATCTCAAGAGAAATTTGATGATTCGGGATGGGTTTCAACGATGCGATGCAACAATTCACGTCGAGATGACGGATAGATGATCGGAGTTGCTGGATTCACGCCGATTCATTCAGATTGCGCATGGTTGGAGGACACTTCCGGTTGCGTGGTGAAATCTCAGATCCATGCCGACGGCCGGGTCGCCGGCCGAATCCGGCATAAGCTGGATACCAGCGACATCGAGCTCTCACCGTATTACCTCGCCAGCGAAATCCGGGCAGGCATGATGATCGCGGTGCCGCCCGAGGTGTGGCAGGCCTACGACCTCCTCACCCCCAGCTCAGTTCGGTCGCGAGTTGATCAAGATGGCGACGCACGTTGATCCCCGCGCAATGCGCAAACATACGCGCGGACCGAAAGCGCCGAAAGGCTATGTGGCCGGATGCGCAGCACGGCGGCATGATTCTACCGCCCGTGTCATCAAGGCTGGACGTGTCGTCTAAACACCTTGAAAGGGGTGTCCCTCAGCGCCCCGCCGGAAGAATGCCTGCAATTTGGAACTTGGTTGCACAGGCCTTGTTTGCAGCTGACGTCTCCGCGCCCAGAACGTGCTGTCGTCCGTCCTGCTCCAGGGGTTACGTATCGCGAGCTACTAACTAATCGAAATTGACGGGGTGGAATGTAAAGCGGTTTCTCAATAAGCGCAGGTTTCCTGTTGAAGCCGGTGCATTCGAATGGCGGGCTGGCGAGATGTCCATAACCGTTCAGCCCGCTAAGTTATAGGAGCGCAGCGACATAATCGGCAATCCGGAGAGCAGTGGCGTTCGCATCGTGCCGCGTTTTCTCTTGCGCGAAGCGGAGACTCGATTGGCGGTGCCGCCCGTCGAGCAACGCAAACATCGCTGCGCGAATGCCTTCCTGCTGACCAGGCGACAGCGCAATGCCAAGATCGCTCATAGCGAGCCTTCTTGCCAACATAGCCTGCTCGATCTGGTGCGGCAGCATCAGCAACGACTTACCACAGCACAGAGCCTCCACAGCGAGATTGTGCCCGCCATGGAAAACAACAAGCTCTGCGGCAGGAAGCAGCGCCGCAAACGAAGCGCGCCGAGTCAGCACTCTCATACTTGGCGAACCAAATTGTCTTGACCATGCTTCACCGCCTGGGATCACCACAATGGACGAAAGTCCGAGCTCCGACAATAGCTGCAGAACAGTGTCCAGATTGGGATAGTCGGGTTGAAGATACGCAAGAACGCGCCGCTCTCCTTCAGGCCACTGGACCTCCATATCACCGCATAAAGTCAACATGGTCGGCAGCGGGCCGATGAACTCCTCGGTAACCTTCCGACCATAGTGGTCCAACTCGGGCCACGTAACCAAGAGCCGCTTTGCGGATCGGAATATCTCACTCGTCCGATCGAAATCGCGCTTTCCGTTGGCTTCGGCCACAACGTTCAAGGCGGACAGAATCTCTGCCTCGGTTCGCATGCGCTGCTCGTGCTGCAAAGTGGACTCTCGCCTGAAAAGTGGAAATGGCCCGTCGCTGGGCGGCAAGGTGAAGCCGGTACCGAGCACCAGGTGAGGAAGTCCATTCATTGCTCCCGCCAGTGCCGCAAGCGGCGCGCTCTCACCGACCAGTGCGTCAAAGCGTCCGAGCGTAAAAAGGTCTTGCCACGCGGCGACCACTGACGCCAGGCAATCGATATCCGCCATGCCTTGCAAGGCAAGGATGTCAACATAGGAGTTGGGCGAGTTGACGGGACGTATCGGAAGTCGTGGCACCGGCGGCGTTGGCGCTGCGACGATGCGATAATGTTCTCGGCCCAGGAGGCGATGCGCGTGCGTGAGATCCCGCACTGCGAACGTGACCTCGTGGCCCGAGGATCGGAGCGTCGCCGCCACGGCATGAAGTTGCGCAAGATGACCAAAATTCGCGCCGAGTTCCCAGGCGAGAAGGATCCGTCCCATATCTCGGTTTCGCCCGTTTCGGTATTAGCGTTCCCGCGCGGCTTCCTGCACCATTCCCTGCACTGGCGATAGCAGGTATTCCATTACCGTGCGCTCACCATAGCGGATCTCGGCAACGACACGCATGCCCGCACCAAGTGCATAGGTCGTGCCAATAGCATCCTTCAGCCACTGGGAATTCAGCCGAACCCTGGCCTTGTACGTCGCCGTCGAGCCAGCTTCAGCGCGGGCATTGTCAACCTGGTTGCCTTTCGTGGTGCCCTCGGTCGCGTCGACGCTAACGTGGATCACCTTGCCTTCGAGCATGCCGTACCTTTGGAACGGATAGGTTGCAATCTTGATCTTCGCCGTGTCGCCGACATGGATAAAACCCACGTCCTCATTCTTCACCGACACGTCGGCATAGAGTTGCTCGTCCTTGGGGACGAGAGTCATCAATACGGTGCCTGGTTGGACGACCGCACCTACGGTAGTTGTCGCCAGGTCCTTGATCTCGCCATCCTGTGGTGCGCGCAATGTCAGTAGCGATTCGCGATAGTTTGACTTCTCCTTGTCAGCTTCCAGTTGCCGGAGCCGGGTGATGGTCTCGGCTAGTTCCTTGCGCAGCTCACTTTCGTATGAGCTCTGCATCTGATTGAGTTTTTTCTGCTGCGACGAAATGGTCGCAGCCAGCGACGCCACGGTTGCATGCTGGGCATCCAGATCCTTCTGCTTCTCCGTGTAGTCGCGAAGCTTCTCATCGTAGCCGAGCGCACTCACGAACCCCTGCTCCTGTAGTCGCTGATAGGCCTGAGCAGATTTGGCATAAATCGGCACTGTCTGTTCGAGCTTGGCAAGGACCTGCAGGCTGCTCTTATGTTCGTGCCTGTAACGGCCAAGCAAAGCCTGCTCCTGCTCGACCGAATCCGCGTACGCTCGTCGGTGTGCCTGAAATTGACTTTGCACTGCCGCGAACATTGTTGGAGGATCTTCAGGCTCCTGTCGCATCTCGCGGCCAGCGAGTTCCGCCTCCAGGCGGCGCACCTGCAAGCGCTGCACTGCCAATTCGCGGCTTGCGAGCGTTGTATCGGCGCCAGCCATTGTCGCATCGAGAACGGCCACCACCTGATTCTTCCTGACCATGTCCCCTTCCTGTACCTTCAATTCCCTGACGACCCCCGCTTCGGCCGGCTGGACAATCTTCACGAGAGTCTGCGGTACAAGCTTGCCATCGGCTGACGAAACGATATCCAGCTTGCCCACGCTGGCCCAGGTCAGAATGAGCGCGCACAACACCAAGATCGTCGCGAGCACAATACGATAGGGTCGTTCAGGCGGCGTCTCGCGTAGCAGGCCAAGGGGGTCGTGCCATCGTCCTGCCGTTGGCAGGGCGCCTAACGGCATTGGCTGCGTGGCGGCCGTCCTTGGGGGAATGGCGCTCTCCGGGCCATGATCTCCGTCCATATCCGGGGTATTCATGCCGCAACGCCCTGATTCGGGTTGGTCAATGGGCTCCCGACCCCGTCGCGCTGCGCTGGGCTACTCCCGGTAACCGGCGAGAAGGACTGCACGCCGTTCCGACCAAGTCTGTAGATGGCATCGAAACGCAGCGAACGCGGAATCGCATGGGTGATGAAGATGATAGTTACCTTGCCACGCAGGGCATCGATGGTGCGCGCGAAATGCTCCGCTGTCTGAGCATCAAGCGCGCTGGTGGCTTCGTCAAAAATCAGGATGCTGGGCTTGCGCAGCAATGCCCGAGCGATCGCGAGTCGTTGCTTTTGCCCTCCCGACAGGCCCGCACCCCGTTCGCCGATCTCGCTCTGGTAGCCATCAGGCATTGCCTCAATCGTGGTGTGTATCTCAGCCATTCTGCATGCGGTCAATATTTCCTGAAACGTTGCGTTCGGGTTGGCCATCTGCAGATTGTCGAGGATCGTCCCCGAGAACAACGTAGTTTCCTGTGGTACCACACCGTAGCGGCTTCGGAGTTCGTTTGTGGACAGATACTGCAGATCTATGCCGTCCACCAGTATCCGGCCCGCACTGGGTACGTAGAAGCGTTGCAATAGCTTGGCGAGCGTGCTCTTGCCGCAACCGGAAGCGCCGACAATGGCAATGGCTTGGCCCGCTTCGATCTTCAGGTGAAGGCCCTCGAAGAGAAACGGTCCAGTGTCCGCGTAGCGGAACGCAAGCTGATCCAACTGGATCGTGCCCTCGCCGCGAGCGGGTCGACTTGGCACAGTGGAATAACGTTCCGGCGGTGCGTTCATGATATCTCCCAGCCGGGCAATTGAGATCTGCGCCTGCTGGAACTGATGCCAGAGCCCGACGAGGCGTAGCAGCGGCTGCGACAGCTTTCCCGAGAACATCTGGAATGCCACCAGCATCCCGATCGTGAAGGTCTGCGAATGGATGACAATATACGCGCCAATTCCCAAAATCAGCAATGTCATAGCCTGCTCGGCCGCATTGGCGATCGTATTGTAGGTATTGGCCAGTTGCTTAGTGTCAAAGCTCGATTGCAGATAGGTGGCAAGGTAAGCGCCATAGGTCGCCTTGATCTGCGACTCCAACTGCAGAGACTTGACTGTCTCAAGGCCCACTACGTACTCGGTGACATGCGCTTGGTTGCGCGCACCGAGTTGGAACTGCCGCTGGAGCTTGCGCTGGAACATCGGTGCCACAAACAAGCTCAGGCCGACGATAATCCCAAGCATGACAAGCGCGACGGCGGTCAGGATCAGGCTGTAGTAAGCCATGATGACCACGAAGATGAGCAAGAATGGCAGGTCAAGGATCAGGCTTACGCTGGCGCTCGACACAAACTCCCGGATGGTCTCAACGCCGCCGAGGCGCGCCGCGATCACACCGGTCTGACGACGCTCAAAATATCGAGGTGGCAACCGGAACAGGTGCTCGAAGACATTGGAGCCAAGAGCCGCGTCAATACGATTGCCCGTGTGAAGGACCAAGTATTGGCGCAGCCACGTGATGATTGCACTGAACAGCATGAACAACGCCATCCCGACAACGATTGCAATCAGCGTGCTCTCCGTACGATGCACGACAACCTTGTCAATTACCGCCTGCGTGAACAGCGGCATTGCTAGCGCCAACAATTGCAGAAACAGGGAACCAAGCAGGATCTCGTACCAGATGCGCTTGTGTTTCCCGAACTCGCCAAGAATCCATCGGAAGCCAAACACGACGCTGGAGGCGCGCGCGGCTACCGCGTCTGCATCGCTGGGCTCAACGACCTTGGGCAGGAAGCGCAAGAGCGGGCCGCTTTCGGCGGTCTGCAGCTCGGTTAGCGAAACAGTCTCTGGTTGCGTGGCACCGCGCCTGACCACCAGCGCGCGGCTATCGTCCGCCCGAAGCACCATCAGCGGCGTCCTTATCGCGTCCTTGCTTGCACAGTCCACCCACACAATGACAGGTATGCTTTCGCAATGCAGTTGCGATATCTTGCAAATCGCCTTCGAAGCGTCAAGGCCGGCCGCGTCTGCCGCGGCCAGAATAGTTGCGCAACGCCTGGGAGGCGGAAACTGCTGACTATTCAGTTCTCTGGAGCGCGGCTTTCCATGTAACGCGCAAATCGCATCGACGCACCAAAAAAAATCTTCCGCGGAGACTTCGCTATCTTCCATACCTGACTCCCGCATCCCCATTTCTATCGCGTGGAACGGGACACGGCGAGCCCAATGATGGGGGTCGCAATAGGACAAGGCGAGAATGGCGACAGACGTGGATCCAGGTGACGGCAGGCGTCCGTACTGCTCCGACAAGTGCAGCGAATTTCAGGAAAACGACCCATTCGAAAGTCCCTCTGATATTTTTTGATTTCGCCAATCGGCGACTTTTTTTTAAAAAAGGATGTCAGCCAAATGCTCCCCTGTCAAGATAGCGACACGGCAGTTAGCGCGCTTGAGGTTGCCATATTTTTACGTCCCATATGAATTTAATTAACAACACCTTGCCACCGATGGTGGCCTCGCTAAACTAAACATCCGCGTGGGTACCCGCTATCGAATATATTGTATTTTGCTTACTTACTGTTGTCGCGTAGCAAGGATCATGGCACTCTGCGACGGTATCTACTGGCATTTCCCATGGAAATGCACCGAAGTCTGCCGTAGTCCAATCAAATCATTATGGTCAACAACATCGTGTCAGACGCCACCTCGTGGTGCGCCTCCGATTCGCCGGCGATCGATCTCACAGGGAACCCGTCACTTCACGGTGTTCCATCATGACTGAACTATTCCTCTTTGGCACCCTTCTGTTCTGGCTTCACTTTTTCCCATACATCGCCTTCCCAAGACGATCGAAAGCGCTTATCCAGGATCTCGTCAAGCATCGAACATTATGCTTGCGTCTTGCGTCATGCTCGTTTTCCGCTGCCTCCTTTTTTCCGCGGGCGTGTAAATCATCGAAAAAAGATGGGAACAAATATTATTAAAGAAATCGTCAATTAGACGATGCACTCCAGTATTCTCTACGTAATAAAATTCAACAACAATACATTTAAAAATATGAAGATTTGCACGAAATTCCAAGTTCTAACTTTGCCTTTCATATTATCAATCGCAGTTGTAAATAATATCTCGCTGGCACAGGGTAACGTGGCTGAACGGTTGCGCGAATATCAACTCGCAGTGGCCGCCTGCACCAAGACGATCGATAGTACGAATTCAGTGCCAATTCTCGGCGGGGGAAGCCTGGATAGACAGCGGTTCGATCACTTCGCGCCTTTCGTGCGGGTGGAGGCGGGGAAATGCGGAATCACCGGGCTTGAGACCATTGTGTACTGGACCGGAACGAGCATTGTGCCCGCGGGATTTCACATCAATAAAAGTGGGCAGGTTTCGCCGCAATGGCGATCTATGAAGGTCGTCGCTTCCCTTCGCGATCGAGGTTCATGCGAGGAAACGACACAAGGATGCGACCCCTCTCACCCGAATCCGCCTCTTGACTGGCCAAGAGATCGCGTGGTCTCTCTC
>NZ_JBFTQG010000089.1:0-9652 GCF_056398885.1 Cupriavidus sp. 01T418 | reverse complement strand
GCCGATGATAGTGCGGATACCCGTGTGAAAGTAGGTAATCGCCAGGCTCTCCCTTGAAACCCCCCAGTACGAAAGTACTGGGGGGTTTTGCTTTTGCGGCGGCGAAAAACATCGGGTGCATCAACCGGCATTCTCGTTGTCGCCGAGCGCGTCCCCAGGGTAGCCGGTGCTACGGCGCAGGGCTCACCTTGGCAGCAGTGAGACAAGTGCCGCAACGGCGACTTTTATTTCCCTATGTCCGGCGTGTGTCCAAGAATAGTTGGTAAATCGCAACAGCGAAGTGCCTCGAAAGGAGCCGTAGGGGCATTGAATCCCTTTGCCGCAAAACGGTCCCGGATATGCCATTAGAATCGCCGCAAACGTGCACCGAGCACTCCACGATCCTCCTTTGAGTGTGCGTGCCGGCGCACACTCAAAGGAGAAATTACGTTGTTATTGGTTGAGTGGGTGTGGCGCTGACGAAGTTTGCAGGGGCCTTTCTTGCGCGCCCAACCCTTTTTATCGCAGGGGCGCTTGCGGCCGCCGTGACCCTGGCGTGCATTACCGCCATCGCGCTTTACCAAATGCGCTTGGACGCGTTCGCACGAGCACGCGACGGAGCGGAGAATCTCTCCTTGATTCTGCAGCGTGATATCGAACGCAACATCGAGGTCTACGAACTGTCGATACAGGCCGTCATTGATGGCGTCAACGACCCGGCCACATTGCGGCTGCCGTCACAGATTCGGCAGCGTGTCCTCTTCGACAGGTCCACCAACGCCCAGGATATGGGCGCACTCCTGGTCACGAACACGGCGGGCGAGGTCGTCATTGATTCCCGCTCGGTTCCGCCGAGAAAGCTCAACCTCAGTGACCGTGATTACTTCGCGGTTCAACAGCAGTCGGCCGATGCCGGTCTCTTCATCAGCAAACCGTTCTCACCGCATCTAACGAAGACGGAAACGTCGATTGGACTAAGCCAGCGACTGACGGATAGCCACGGCCAATTTGCCGGCATCGTTGTCGGGACACTTCGGCTGAACTACTTCCACCGCCTGTTTGATGGAATGACTCTTGGCGAGCAGGGCTCCATCACGTTGGTGCGACTCGACGGAACGGTTCTGATGCGACGTCCCTACATCCAGAAGGATATCGGTCAAAGCATTGCGGGCGTCCCGGCATTCAAGCCGCTTATTCAAGCTGAGCGAGGCTATTACATTGGCAATGCGGCGCTGGATGGTGCCCAACGCCTGTACAGTTTCAGGCATATCGGTAAATTCCCGCTAATAGTCGTCGTGGGGCTGGCCACCGATGATATCTACGCCGAGTGGAAACGGCGCGCCTGGGCCATCGGCAGCGTTGTGGCGGTGCTCGATTTTCTCATCGTCATGATGTCGGTGATGTTCGCAAGACAGCTTCGCAAGCGGCTCGAGATGGAACAGCAACTCCATCTACTCGCCAATACCGACAGCCTGACGGGAG
Organism: Cupriavidus sp. 01T418; assembly: GCF_056398885.1. NCBI lineage: Bacteria > Pseudomonadati > Pseudomonadota > Betaproteobacteria > Burkholderiales > Burkholderiaceae > Cupriavidus > Cupriavidus sp. 01T418. The sequence continues at coordinate 8,191 of NZ_JBFTQG010000089.1, read as the reverse complement.
TGGGCACGCGCCGTCTTCTTGACTCAACCCTTGATGCCGAGTGGCGACGTGCGAGCAGGAACAAGCAGGGCCTCTCGGTGCTGATGGTAGATGCCGATCACTTCAAAAGCCTCAACGACCATTATGGGCACGCTACCGGAGACAGGGCGCTAAGAACCATCGCCCGCTGTATTGTAGAGAGCATCAGCCGTCCGGGCGACTTCGTCGGGCGCTATGGTGGCGAAGAGTTTTGCGTGCTGCTTCCGAACACAGACCAGCGGGGTGCGGTTCAAGTCGCGGAGAAGATCCGTTCTGCGGTACTTGCAACTGAGCAGGCGAACTTCACCAGCCCAGGCGGAAGACTAAGCGTAAGCATTGGTGTCGCCGTTTTCGACGGCAATGCCATGCCTTGTGATACGCCCGACCAGCTCGTGCACCTTGCCGACCAGCGGCTTTATGAAGCAAAGGCGGCTGGTCGCAATACCGTCATGCCGAAGCAAGCCCACCCGCAACTGGCGCTAGCCTGAGGATTGCACCGGCGACAGGCCCCGCTGCAACAGATCACGGAAGTCTATCGGCGGGAGGCGGCGGGATCGAGCGCGTGCGCAAGGCATTTTTCTTGCGTATCACCGCTCCGGGCGACTATCGTTATTGGGGGGGGGAACCTTGGCATTTCAAGTACCCGTGGCCGCTCGAATGGACGATGATCGCCTGCGCGACACGCCGTAGGTATCCACCCCGGATCACAGGCTGAAGTGAATCCAGGGGAGTCGTCATGCAGAAGAAGCGCCCGATCACCACCTACATCGTGATTGCGATGATTCTCGGCGTCATCGTCGGCTACAGCTGTCACCAGGCCTTCCCAAACCCTGCCGCCGCCAAGGAGATCGCCGGCTATATCTCCATCTTTACCGATGTCTTCCTGCGGCTGATCAAGATGATCATTGCACCGCTGGTGTTTTCGACACTGGTGGTTGGCATCGCACACATGGGCGATGCGAGTACGGTTGGCCGCGTTGGCGCGAAGGCGCTTGGCTGGTTTGTCGTGGCTTCGCTGATTTCCCTTTCGCTTGGCCTGCTCCTGGCCACGCTCCTGCAGCCCGGACATAATATCGGCCTGCCGCTGCCAGATGTGGGCTCCGCGACCAACCTGAAGACCAATGCGCTTACGCTCAAGGACTTCGTCACGCATCTGGTGCCGAGGTCCGTAGCCGAGTCCATGGCCAACAATGAGATCCTCCAGATCGTGGTGTTCTCGATCTTCTTCGGCACCGCGCTGTCCTCGCTCGGGGAAACCGGCAAGCGGCTTGCCGGCGTGATCGATGACCTCGCGCAAACGATGCTCAAGATCACCGGCGCCGTGATGTTGATGGCGCCGGTCGCGGTGTTCGCCGCGCTTGCCTCGACCGTGACCATGCAGGGCCTGGGCATCCTGATCACCTTCGCGAAGTTCATGGGAAGTTTCTACCTGGGTCTCCTGGTGCTTTGGGGCCTGCTGATCCTTGCCGGGTTCGCCTTCCTCGGCAAACGGGTGTTCACGCTGATTCGCCTGATCCGCGAGCCCTTCCTGCTGTCCTTCTCCACGGCGAGTTCGGAGGCTGCCTATCCGAAGCTGCTCGACGCGCTGGACCGGTTCGGGGTCAACCGGAAGATTTCCAGCTTTGTCCTTCCGATGGGCTACTCCTTCAATCTCGACGGCACCATGATGTACTGCACGTTCGCCGTGCTGTTCATCGCACAGGCATACGATATCCACCTGCCGATCGGCACCCAGATCACCATGCTGCTGCTGCTCATGCTGACCTCCAAGGGGATGGCGGGCGTACCGCGCGCATCGCTGGTGGTGATTGCCGCCACGCTGAACCAGTTCGGCATTCCGGAGGCCGGCCTGCTGCTGATCATGGGAGTCGACCAGTTCCTCGACATGGGGCGTTCGGCGACCAATGCGGTGGGCAACTCGATTGCCGCGGCGGTGGTGGCGAAGTGGGAGGGCCAGCTGGCGGGCGAGTCCGAAATGGAAGAGCAAGCCGCCGAGCAGGCCCCGGCCCGGGCGTAGGAGCGCCTATGCATGCAAACGAAACACGCGGCCGTAGCTGGTGCCGGCAAGGCGCGACGTGGGCCACCGCGGTGCTGTGCGCGGCGCTATGCGCCGGCACCGCCGTTGCGCAGCAGGCCGGGGAGCTTTCCGGCACGCTGAAGAAGGCAAAGGAGGCCGGGACCCTGACCATCGCCTATCGCGAATCGTCCCTGCCGTTTTCCTACCTGAACAGGCTGGGCAACCCGATTGGCTATTCCATCGATATCTGCCGCGCGATCGTCCAGGCCGCGGCCGATGAGGTCGGGCGCGACGTGGACATCCAATGGGTGCCCGTTACCCCGGAGAGCCGCTTCGATGCGATCGCCTCCGGCAAGGCGGATCTGGAGTGCGGCTCGACCACCAGGAACCCGGAGCGCCTGAAGCGCGTGGCGTTCTCTCCCGTGATCTTTATCGCCGGGACAAAACTGATGGTGCCGCGCGGTTCGCGGATCAAGACGTTCCGGGACCTCAAGGGCAAATCCGTCGTCGCCGCCAGCGGCACCACCAACCTGGAAGCACTTGAACGCCTTTCCGCCCGCTTCGACCTCCAGTTGAAGATCATCAAGGCACGGGATCAGGCCGAAGCTTTCGAGGTACTGCGGCAGCATGGTGCGGATGCCTATGCGGGGGACGACGTGCTGCTGTATGGCTTTCTCAGTGGAGGGGCGGCCGCGGGACAATTCCAGGTGACGGGTGATTTTCTCTCCTATGATCCCTACGGAATCATGTTCCGCAAGGGCGATCCGCAGTTTGCCAGCCTGGTGCAGAAGACGGTCAACGATCTGGCGGCAACCGGGGAACTCGAACGCATGTACAAGCAGTGGTTCATGGACCGGCTGCCCACCGGCCAGCGGCTCGGCCTGCCCATGAGCGCGCAGCTGGAGGACCTCATCCGGGCCATTCCGGAGCAAGCGGAGTAGCGCCGCTGCGCGAATGAAGATGGCTCTGCCATAGCGTGCAAGCCACTCACCCGAGCGGCAGCACATCCCGAAAGGCCTCCTCGATATGCGCCGCCAGCGATGGACTGGCCATATCTTTCAGCACCACCTGAAATTCCTCGAATGCTGCTTCGACCGCGGCACGGTCGGTGGCCTCGACAAGACGTGCCCGGATAGGATGGTCCGCGGTGCCGAACGTGCGCGCCATCACGTCCATCAGGTACATCCGGGCCGCCGCGAGCGAGCGCTTTCTGTCGGCATCGGCGGAAACCGGGGCCTTGGCCTGCGCTTCCAGGGCCGGCTGAGCTAGCGCCATGTCGATGGACCTGGCAGCGAGCTGGATAAGTCCGCCTTCCAGCAGTTGCGTGATGGCGTTCGCTTCAAGCCCCAGTTGCCCCGCGCGGCCGACCATCTCCTCCACGCTGATCCGGCCATCCACCATGATCAGCAGTGCGCGGCTTTTCCGGCAGAGTGTCCCGTTGCGTTGGCCGAGCACCTCGCGGCCTGCCTCTGTTTTTTCCAATACCCCAACAAGACCTTTCATCGCTCGCTCTCCCCCCCTGGGTGGCGCAGAGGGTAGTGTCCGGCGGTGACAACCACATGACACCCTCTCCGGGCACGAAGCCTCAATCAGCCTCAAGTAGCCCTGAGTGTTCTCCACCGCGCGATGCAAACGATCTGCGTAGGGAACCTGTGCGCCCCATTGCACCTTTCAGGGAAAATAGCAATTTGGAACCCCTCTTGCGAGGGGGTAAGCACAGCCCCGCTTATGCGCGCTGACGTCATCGTTCGGTCACACTAATTCCGCAATAATCACGGCAAATGATAATTCGTTCCGTTTAGAACGGGCAATTTTCCCTTCTTTTAGGGCTTGACACGCTTGCTGACAGGGCTTTGCAAATGACTATCCGTCATCGCATTACGTTATTGGTTGTCCTGATGTTCGTGGCTTTGTCGGCAATAGGCGGCTATGCCGTCTACCAGACGCGCGCCGGTGCGTCGGAGGTCAGGGAGGTGACAGAGGGCGTCGTGCCCAGCGCGCTGGCTTCCGCCGATGTCGTGTCGCTGGTCAAGGACGTGCAGCTGGCTACGATGGCGCTTGTGTATGCGCCGGATGGCAACCTGGTGGCGCAGGCCCAGGAGGAACTGAAGGGCAAGGAAGCGGCCCTGCGCGAGGCGCTGGAGCGGCAATCGAAGAGCGCGAACAGTCACGCGCAGAAGGGCTTGCTGACGCAGGCTGGGGAGAGCCTGGAAAACTATTTCGGGGCGATCCATGAAACGGCGGAGATGAAGGCCGCTGGCCGCAACGATATTGCGCAAGCCTTCCTGTTTGCCAACGTGGCCCGCTATCGCGACGAGATGGAGAAAATCGTCGAGACGCTGCGGGTGGAAAAGAACCGCGAGAAGGACCGGGCCATTACAGGGCTGAACGGCAAGCTGGAGACGACGACGACCGCTATCGGCCTCGTCAGCGGCATTGCCATCATCCTGCTGACTGCCATCGGCACGCTGTTGTACCGGCAGATCACCCGTCCGCTGACGCGTATGCAGGCGATGATGAGCGAGATCGCCGCCAGCCAGGACTTTACGCGCCGCGTTCCGGTCGGGCGGATGGATGAGATCGGCCACTCCATCGTGGCGTTCAACCAGATGATCGAGAAGATCCAGGAGAACGCGGCCTTGCTCAGGCAAAAGACCGCCGATATCCAGGCGATTCTCCAGAACATGCAGCAGGGCATCCTGACCGTGGTGGAAGGCGCCGTGGTGCATCCTGAATACTCGGTGTACCTGGAGGAGATTTTCGAGACCAGCCATATTGCCGGGCGCGACTTCATGGACCTGGTCTTCTCGGATACGGATCTGGGCGCGGATAGCTTGTCGCAGATCGACGCGGCGGTCGGGGCCTGTCTTGGCCAGGACGCCATGAACTTTGTGTTCAACCAGCATTTGCTGGTCGGCGAAGTGGCCAGGCGCATGCCGGACGGCAGCGTGAAGATGCTGGACCTGAGCTGGTCTGCCATCACCGACGACAACGACAACATTACGCGGCTGATGCTGTGCGTGCGCGATGTGACCCAGTTGCGCCAGCTCGCGGCGGAAGCGAGCGAGCAGCGGCGCAACCTGGAGATCATTGGCGAAATCCTTGCGGTCAGCCAGGAGAAGTTCCACAGCTTCATCCAGAGTTCAAATGGCTTTATCCACGAGAACGAGCGGATCATCCGCCAGTACTCGGAGGCGGACAGTGCCGCTATTGCCGCGCTGTTCCGCAATATGCACACCATCAAAGGCAATGCGCGCACCTACAATCTCCAGCACCTTACCCATGTGGTGCATGAGACGGAGCAGCGCTACGAAGCCCTCCGCCAGTCCGACGATGAAGGCGGCGCCTGGGACCAGGACGGCCTGATGCAGGAGCTGACCCGCGTGCGGGAAACCGTTGAGCGCTATGCCAGCATCAATGACGTCAGCCTGGGCCGCAAGGGTCCGGGCCAGGGCGCCGGCGCCGCGCTGCTGCCGATGACCGGCAAGGAGAGGATTCGGGAGAGCCTGCGGCTGATCGAGGCGGCCAATCCTGCCAGCCTGGACGACCTGGTATCGATGCGCGACGCGGTGCATCGGACCTTGCGCTTGCTGGGCACCGAGAGCTTCGGCGAGGCGCTGTCCGGCGTGCTGGCTTCCCTGCCGTCGCTGGCCAGGGAGCTTGGCAAGGAGTCACCCGTTGTGCGCATTCAGGACAATGGTTGCCGTTTGCACGATGAGGCGGGCGCCGTGTTGGCTAACGTATTCACGCATCTGCTGCGCAACGCCATGGATCACGGCATTGAGGCCGCCGACGTGCGCCGTGCGCACGGCAAGCCGGCCGCCGGCCAGATCGATATCGAAGTGGGCGTCGATCGGAACGCGCTGCAAATCACGCTAAGCGACGATGGCCGCGGCCTGGCACTTGAGCGGATCCGGAGCATCGCCGCCGAACGCGGGTGGATCGGCGCCGGCGATGCGCCTGGCGACGAGGAGATCGCGCAGCTTATCTTCCGCCCGGGTTTCTCCACAGCGGAAGCCATCACCGCGGTTTCGGGCCGTGGCGTGGGCATGGATGCCGTGCATGATTTCCTGGCGCGCGAGAAGGGCAGCATCGCACTGCGCTTCACGGACGATCGCGAGGGCGCCGGGTTCCGACGGTTCCAGACCATTATCTGCTTGCCGGACACGTTTGCCGTGTACAGCGTCGGCATGCAGGCCGATGCCGCGGCAGGCCAGGCCCACGCCACGGCCGCCACCGACATCTGATATCGACGCGAAAATCGACACGGAATTCGATGCGGAATTCGACGCAAATCGGGAAGGATTACTTGTGATTGGACAATATCTCATAGGCGCCGTCGGCGGCGGCGTAGTGACCGCCATGCTGGCGCTGTTGGCGCACAGGTCGTACAGCGCGAAGGCGATGACCCGGCTGCATGCCGATGCGGAGGCACGGCATGATGCGCTGGCCCAGGTCAACGCAGGCCAGCGTGAGCAGATCGCGCAGGGGGAGCAGGACAGGCAGGCGCTGGAAGCGCTGGTCCAGCGGCTGCGCGTGGAAGCGGCAAAGCAGGCAGAGGCGGCTGACGGCTTCAATTCGGCACTCAAGGCGGCCAGGGCGGAAAGGGACCAATGGGCAGGCCACGCCCGGCTGATCGCCGGCGAGGCGTCGCGGTTGCGGGGGCTGGCTTCCACATTCGAGCGCTGGCATGAGCAGATGATCTCCCTGATGGAGCGCAACCAGAACATGCATGAGCAGAACCAGGAGTTGTCCTCGATCGTCAGGCATGTGGTGATTGTCTCGCTCAATGCTTCGATCGAGGCCGCCCGCGCCGGCACGGTCGGGCGCGGCTTTGCTGTGGTGGCCGGAGAGGTGAGGGCACTCGCCGCGCGATCGGAGGCGCTCTCCAAGAGCTACAGCGACAGCCTGCACAGGAACGACCTGACGACGACGGCTACGTTCCAGGATATCCAGGCCGGTGGAAAGATGATCACGGCGTCGCTGAGCAGCGTCGAGGCACTCGCCAACCAGTTTCAATCGCAGCTTCATTAAGCATCGGGCATCAACGTGATCAGCTCTCGCGCGCAGGACAGCTTCGAGCGTATCTTTTGCCGGGCGGCACAGTCCCGGCTGGCCATGCAGGCCGGCGATGCCTGCGTTGTCTCGCCTGCAAGGCACGGGCTTGCCATTGGCGAGGCGGATGCCGAAGTTGTCGTTCTCACCATCTCTTCCGTCGTCTTCAGGCTGCTGCTGGTGCTGCATTTTGAGGAGGATGAAGCCACACGGGCGTATTTCATGCGGGATGGCGCTCAGGGCGCGCTGCGGGAAGCATTCGTGGAAACCGGCAATCTCTGCTGCGGCGCTATGAACCAGGCTCTGCTGACACATTTCCCGGACCTGGGCATGTCGACGCCATACGTGCTGAGCGCGCGCTGCTTGCCGCATATAGAAGGCCTGAAGCCGGACTATCGCGCTTCGTACACGGTCTCGATCAACGCATCCGTGCAGTTGGGCGCAACGGTATGCGTGTTTGCAAGTGCGCCGCTGGACTTCGTTGCAGACGCAGAAGCTGTAGAAGAAAGCGGTGGGGAACTTGAGTTGTTCTGATTGAAAACAGGGGAAGAAACGTGGCAAAGATTCTTGTTGTGGATGACTCGGGTACGGTGCGCGACGAGGTGGCTGGCTTTCTCAGGAAGAACGGCCTGGACGTGGACACCGCGGTGGACGGGAAAGACGGGCTTGCCAAGATGAAGGCAAGCTCCGGCATCCGGCTGGTGATCAGCGATGTCAATATGCCGAACATGGATGGCCTGACCATGGTCGAGAAGATCCGCGCAGAGCTCGCGAACAAGACTGTGAACATCGTCATGCTGACCACCGAAAGCAGTCCCGCCATGAAGGACCGGGGCAGGGCAGCTGGTGTCAAGGGATGGATCGTGAAGCCCTTCAAGGGCGATGCCGTACTGGAAACGTTCAGGAAGCTGGCGAGCTGATATGACTCCCCGTGTCAATCGAGATTGGTTTGATTCAGTTTCACAGTTCCATGTTGTTCCTCACCCAATTTCCTGAGGGCGACGTAGCAGTAAGTCTCGACGGTGGATCACGCTGATATCCGCGGGTTGGCTACCGCATTACGGTGGATCACGCTGATATCCGCGGGTTGGCTACCGCATT
>NZ_JBFTQG010000088.1:0-9693 GCF_056398885.1 Cupriavidus sp. 01T418 | reverse complement strand
GGCGTCACCTTGCTCATGCAAGACCAGATCGCCCAGTTCCAGCAGCGCGACCGCCGGCAGCGGCCCTGGATCTGGCTCTAGCGTTCGCCTCAGCAGCTGGGCAGCGCCGCGAGCACCTGTGCAACCGACCGGATGCGTCCGATCCGCCTCTTCGAAGGACACGATCTGCTTGCCATCCAGATGACCGCAGCGCTTGGGTGACGCCTGGTCTTCAAGGATCATCGAAGTGGTCAAGCGCATCGGTGGACCGGTCGCCATCAACATCGTGGAGGGCGGCAAGACGCGCTTCGCGATCTCACGTTCGCAGAGATCCAGACCCTGCGCGTGGCACGCTTAAGCCTGCCGGTACCGTCGTACGCGCGGCGATGCGGGGCATGCAGACGGCCCTCGAACGCATTCGCATCGACGGCAGCGTACGCGGATTGGTTGATGCCGGCCGCTGCGTTCGGTCAGCGTCAACACACGCTGGCGTGCGCCGCGCAGATGGGCGCGCATGGCTGTCTCGGCGCCATCCGGGTCGGCGACGAGCAGCGCGCGGGCGACGTCTTCATGCTCGCGCACCGAGTGCTCGCGAAAGCTGCGGTCTATCGATGCGCGCACCTGCAGCCGCATCTGGTGCAGCGATCTCAACTATTGTTCGTTGTCGGCCGCTGCCCGGGCACGTACACGCCCTGGTAGATCGCAGAACGGATGCGAACAATCAATCCGTCGGCCAGATTGGCGGCGCGCGACGCGCTTTTTTTGATGAGCTCTTTGCGGGTCGTCGGCATGCGTCGATATGATATTCGAGGAGCGCACCGCTGTTGTCGGCACCATCGCCCAACTCGGCTGGCTGACCGGTCAGGCCCACTTGCTCAGGACGCTGCGCAGGATTCCGCCTTCACGCATCAGTCGGCGTTCCGCCTGTGTCGTGATCTGCGCGTGCACGGTAAACGTCGTCACCTTGTCTGAAGGCGCCATCGCCGTCACGGTGATCGGGTCGCCATGCGAGACGCCGCGCTCGATGCCGTGGAATGCGAACGTCTCGTCGCCGCGCAGACCGAGCTCGCGCCAGCCCTGCCGGTCGAATTGCAGGGGAAGAACTCCCATCCCGACGAGATTGGCGCGGTGAATGCGTTCGAATGAGCCCGCCAGGACGGCATCGATTCCCAGCAGGGCCGTGCCCTTGGCGGCCCAGTCCCGGCTGCTGCCCACACCATAGTCGTCGCCTGCGAGCACGATGCATGCAGTCTCTTCCTGGGCGTAGCGCATCGCTGTCTCGAAGATGTCCACGATCTCACCGCTGGGGAAGTGGCGCGTCAGTCCCCCTTCCGCGTCGGGCAGCAGGAGATTCTTCAATCGCACGTTGGAGAAGGTGCCTCGCACCATCACGTGGTAGTTGCTGCGACGACTGACGTAGTTGTTGAAGTCCTTCTGCGTCACGCCCTGGGCCGACAGGTAGCGACCTGCGGGGGTGGCGAGAGGAATCTCTCCGCTGGGGGAGATGTGGTCGGTCGTCAATGAATCACCAAATGCTGCAAGCACTCTGGCCTTGCGCAGACGCGAGGCGAGATGGAGCATATGGTCGAGGCGGGACGCGGCGTTGAAGAACGGCGGCTCGACCAGGTAGGTCGATGTCGGGCTCCAGGAAAAGCGTGGACCTGTAGGCGCGGTCAGGGACTCCCATGCCAGGTTGCGGGCTGGGCCCGCACCGTGATCTCTGTAGAGGGCCGGATCCTCAGCGAATGCGAGCAGCGCGTTGAGGTCGTCTGCGCTCGGCAGCAAGTCCTGGAGGAAAACGGGCTTGCCATCGTGGTCGTGGCCGATGGCCTCTCGATCGAGATCGATGGTGATGCGCCCCGCAAGTGCATAAGCGACCACAAGTGCCGGTGCGCCAAGGTAGTTGGCACGCACCAGCCGATGGATTCGGGCTTCAAAATTGCGGTTCCCGGACAGCACCGACGCGACGACCAGGCCAGCCGACCCAACCGCTTCGGACACTTCATCGATCAGCGGACCCGACTTGCCGCTGCAGGTCATGCAGCCGTAGCCGACCACGTGGAATCCGAGCCGCTCCAACGGCGTCAACAGCCCTGCCCTGCCCAGATAGTCGGTCACGGCGCGAGATCCGGGCGCCAGGGTGGTCTTGACCCACGGTGGCGGCCTGAGTCCCAGTTCAACGGCGCGACGGGCGACGTGTCCAGCGGCCAGCATCAAGGATGGATTCGAGGTGTTGGTGCACGAGGTGATGGCGGCGATGGCGAGCGAGCCATGTCCGAGGGAGTGGGCGCTCGCCGCGGGCGCGGCCGGCGATGCATCGAAGCCGCCCGAACACAGCGGGGTGGACAGTCTCTGCAGAAAATCCGCGGCCACGGTCGATAGCGCCATTCTGTGCTGTGGCTGGGTAGGACCAGACAGGCTCAAGCGCACGGAGCTCAGATCGATCTCGATGACGCGCGAGTACTCGGGTGTCTCGGACGCGTAGTTCTGGAACAAGGCGTTTGTCCGGCAATAGGCTTCGACCAGACGCGTCTGGGTGACGTGGCGGCCCGTGGCCTCGAGGTAGTCGATGGTCTTGCGGTCCACCGCGAAGAAGCCACAGGTCGCACCGTACTCCGGAGCCATGTTGGCAATCGTTGCCCGATCAGCCACGGCCATCCGTTCGACTGCGGGGCCGAAGAACTCCACCATGCAGTTGGCGACACGCGCGCGGCGCAGGACTTGGGTGATCAGCAAGGCGGCGTCGGTGGTGAAGCTTCCGGCAGGGATTGCACCGGTCAGCCGGACACCGACCACCTCGGCGATGGCGAACCCGTAGCCGTGGCCCAACAGCGCCGCCTCTGCCTCGATGCCGCCGACGCCCCAGCCGAGGACTCCCAGTGCATTGACCATGGGCGTGTGCGAATCGCATCCCACGACGAATTCCGGGTAGGCCCAGACCTCGCCGCCCACGGGCTCGGCCCGCACGACTTGTGCAATGCGCTCGATGTGGATCTGGTGGATGATCCCTGTGCCAGGCGGATGGACACGCAGATTGGCGAACGCTTGCTGCGCCCATTTGAGGAAGCGAAAGCGTTCATCATTGCGCTCGATTTCGCGGCGCATGTTGAGTACCAGTGCGTCGTTGTGTCCCCAGTGGTCGACCTGGACCGAATGGTCGACGACCAGGTCAACAGGCTTGCGCAGATCGATTGCTTCCGGGTCGTGGCCCAACCGGGCCATGGCGTCGCGCAACGCTGCGAGATCCTGCAGTACGGGCAGGCCACTCGAATCCGGGAGCAGCACGCGTGCGACGTCGATGCGAGCGTCTTGACCGACATGGGAGGGCCACGAAGCAAGGCGCCTGGCCATTCGAAGCGCCTCGCGTTCATCGCCGCGAGTAGTGACTGCCGTGCGCACGACGTTCTCCAGTAGGACCCGCACGACATGTGGCACAGAGGCGGTCCTCGTTCCCAGCAGGGCGCAGAGAGCGTCGATCGCGACGTAGCGGCAGCGCCGGCCCGCCAGAACGGTTGACGCCAGTGCACAGTTCAAGTCGATTGAATTCAAGATGTCCATAGTATCAATCGTGCTTATCCGGTTAGCTCCCAAACCTACTAGAGTCGGGGCGCACCATGCCGGTGCGCAACTTGTGGAGTATCTGGAAGGCGGTCTCGTAACGCGACAGGCCGAGTTGGCACCGGAACTGAACGGCCGACACGCCAGGCGTCTGACTGGCGACCAGTTATGCCGCCCAGAACCAAACCGACAGCGGTGTGTGCGTGCGGTCCATGACGGTGCCAGCAGTGAGGCTCGTGTCGCCTGTGCAATGGCGACAACGGAAAACGCCGGGGCGATTGGCAAAGCGGTACGGCTCACCAAGCAAGCCACAGTGGTCACAAATGAACCCATCGCTCCATCGCGCGCGCTCAAGGTCGGCCATGCATGCCGCTTCGTCTGGAAACATCCGCTGAAACTCCGGCAGCGAGCCCGGAAACGGCAAATCGCCTCGGTCAATCCCGTCAATAACCATGGTTGCCCCGGGTTGGCACAGATGCCCAACATACTATCGGTAGAGGTTTTGGGAGGCAACCGGATAAGCACAGTGTCAACACTTCCTCGTCGAAACGCGGTGCGGTGGCAGGGGTCGACTCGATCGCAAGGGGGAAAACTCTCGACGCAGCATTGCCAAACGTGGCGACAGCCATTAAACTGTCAACTCTTTGGGTCGATTGACGCTCGTCGTCAATCGAGTATTCGCTCGATCCTTATACCAAACACGATGGCACCCAAATCTTCTGCTGCGGCAGATCCGCCAGTCGAACCCGATGCCTTGCCATTGGCCGACATGATTTTTTCCGTTCTCGTCGATCGCATCTACGATGGGCAGATGCCGCCCGAGAGCATCGTTAACGAAGCGCTGCTCGCCAACGAGTTCGGCGTCAGCCGCGGCCCGGTACGCGAGGCGGTGCGCCGCCTGCAAGGCATTCAGCTCATCACGCGGGAGCCCTACACCCGGGCGCGTGTCGTGGGTCTGACGGCCGATGGCGCCCGTGAACTGTTCGAGATGCGATTGGCGCTCGAGGGTGTTGCGTGCCGGCTGGCGGCAGAACGCATGAGCGATGCAGAGATCAAGTTGTTGACCGAGGATTTGGAGCGCTACAACCCTGGAGCCCAGCCGTCCGTAACCAATGCAGCCAAAGTCGTTCCCGTGTCGCTCGATTTTCACGAGCGCGTCGTACGCGCTTGTGGGAACAACCGGATCATCGATGCCTTGTGTGGTGACCTCTACCACCTGCTGCGGCTTTACAGGCGACTTCCCGGGTCGATTCCCGAGCGCAAGAAGCAGGCGTACGTCGAACACTGGCAGATTCTGCGCGCCATCAGGGCGCGCGATGGTGACCTAGCCGAGTCCCTGATGCGCGCCCACATCGGCCATGCCTCTGCACATGTGTTCGGATCGCATGGCGGCGCCGAGAAAGAGGACGCTGCGCTGGCGCCTGCCAGGGCTTCGACCAAGAGTCGGGCGCTCTCAGGCGCCCAAAAGACATGAAGGAGACTTGTATGGAGACCGTTCCGGTCATTTCACTCGACGGACGCGATGGCGAGATTGCGGCCAAGATAGACCGCGCGCTGCGCGAGATCGGCTTTTTCACGATCGTGGACCACGGCGTGCCTGCATCCGTTGTCGAGCGTGCGCGCAAGGAGTCGCGCGCCTTCTTCGATCTGCCGGTCGAACAGAAAAAGCAGATTCTTAACGGTTCGACCAACTCCGTGCGCGGCTACCTGCCGATCGGGGGCTCGGCACTCGCCCGTACCCTAGGCAACGACAGTCCACCCGACTTCAAGCACAGTTTCGGCATGGGCCCGATCGACGTGGTTGTCGGGCCTGGCGGCCACTCGCCGGAGTACTACGCACCGAATGTCTGGCCGGCCGGCCGTGATGCATTCCGTCAGGCTCTGGAGCACTATTACGTGGCGCTCGATCATCTCGGAAATCGCCTGCTTCGCTTGTTTGCCCTGGGGCTCGACGTGGCGCCCGATTATTTCTTGGAACGCTTCAAGGGACACAACAGCTCGTTTCGAGTCGTCGATTACCCGCCACAGACGACGCCGCCTGTGCCCGGGCAGCTCAGAGCAGGCGCGCACACGGACTACGGCGCCTTCACCATCCTACTGGGTGACGATGTGCCCGGCGGGCTGCAGGTGCAGACGCGCTCCGGCCGCTGGATCGACGTGCCCACCCCGCCGGATGCGTTCGTCATCAACGTGGGGGACATGTTGATGACCTGGACCAATGATGTCTGGGTGTCGACCCTTCATAGGGTTGCCAATCCCCCCGCGGGCGCGGGTCCATCGGCGCGGCGCATGTCGATGGCGTTCTTCGCCAATCCGCGGGAGGACGTGCTGATCGAGTGCCTGGCCAGTTGCCGCGGGGAAGGCCGACCGGTACTGCACGCGCCCGTGCTGGCCGGCGACTACCGGCTCGCCAAGATACGGGCTTCGCGTCCGCCTGCGGGCGCATGAAGGTCCGTCCGACAAGCAAAGGGGACATCCATGAAACGCTGGCCGGCGACTACCGGCTCACCAAGATACAGGCTTCGCGTCCACCTGCGGGAGCCTGAAGGTCCGTCCGACAAGCAAAGGAGACATCCATGAAACTGTTGAAGAACGCGGTGCGTCTGGGCGCGACGGCGTTGCTGGGCTTATGCGCAACTGGCCATGCACAGGATGGCTTTCCCAACCGAGTGATCAGGTTGGTGGTGCCCTATGCCCCAGGCGGCCAGATGGACGAGATTGCGCGACGTCTGGCGCCGATCATGCGCGAAAAGCTCGGTCAGACTGTCATCGTGGACAACAAGCCAGGTGCCGGCGGCTCGGTCGCGGCGCAGTTTGTCGCGAAGGCGCCGGCGGACGGCTACACCATCTTGCTGCACACGCCCAATATCACCCAGCACGAGGTGATCTGGAATAAGCCGCAGTACCGCATCACCGAATTCGCTCCGATCAGTCTGTTGGTGCGCCTGCCGTTCGTGATGGTGGTGAGTCCGCAGGTCCCGGCCAGGAACGTGACCGAATTTGTCGCCTACGCCAAAGCGCACCCGGGCAAGCTGAGCTATGCCACGTTGGGCCGCGGCGGTCTGACGCATCTGGTTGGCGAGATCTTCGAAGACGAAGCGAAGATCGACATGGTCGATGTCCCGTACAAGGGCGCGGGGCCTGCGCAGATGGACGTGATGGGTGGCCAGGTCTCCATGTTCGTGGATGTCATCACGTCCTCGATCGAACCCCACAAGAATGGCAGACTGCGCGCCATCGGTATTACGGCCGAGAAGCGATCACCGCTTCTTCCGGGCGTTCCGACGTTTGCGGAGTCCGGATATCCGAAGATGGTCATGGGAGGATGGAATGGACTTTTCGCCCCTGCCGGCACGCCTGCGCCGGTGATCGCCAAGCTGAACGCCGCAGTCGTGTCTGCCATACGCAATCCGGAGGTCGTCGCCAAGCTGGAGAACGAAGGCATGCTCATCGAAGGAAGCACACCCGAAGCGTTCTCGGAATTCATCCGCAAGGACCTGGCCGTCTGGACTCCGCTGCTCCAGAAGTTTGCCGTGAGGGTTGAGTGATGGCTGACATCGGGCTAATCGGATGCGGCAATATGGGCCGGGGCCTGTGTCGCAATCTTCTGCGCCATGGCCGCTCGGTGTTGGCCTACGACGTGAGCGCCCAGACGCGGCGCGAGGTCGGTGAGCTCGGCGCCGCGGTCGCTGGCGATGTCGCAGAGCTCGTGGCGCGTTGCGACGTGATCATCACCTGCCTTCCCACTCTGGCGACCGTGCGCCAGGTGCTGGATGGGCCCAACGGCCTGGTGGCAACCGCACGCGCCGGCAGTCTGATCATCGAGACCAGTTCCAGCGAACCGGACATGGCCATTGCGCAGGGAGCACGGGCCAATGCGCGCGGCGTGCAGTTCGTGGATGCGCCAATGTTGCGCGGCGCATTGGAGGCCTGGAATGGAACGCTGCATATCCTGATCGGGGGAGAAGCGGACGCTGTCGTCAGAGCGCTGCCGATTGTCGAGTGCGTGTCCGAGAAGGTGATCCAAGCCGGTGCCCTGGGCAATGCGCAAGCCATGAAGGCGATGAACAACGCTGTCGTCATGACCACGCACGCGGTGCTGTCCGAGGTTTTCGCTATCGCCAGGCATCTGGAGATCGATCTGGCGCTGCTGCTGGAGATGATGCAGGGCAGCTGGGCTGCCAGCCGCAAGCTGGAGGAACTGGCGCCGAAATTGATTGCCGATTACCATCCGCGTCATGCCGTGATGCGCACATGCGAGAAGGACCTGGGCATCTGCGCCCATCTCGCGCGCCAGACACCGGTCATGACACCGGTGCTCGAAAGCGCCCGCATGACGTACCGGATGGCCTGCAGCCTGGGCGCCGATCTGGAGCCGCCATCGCGTTTGGCTGACATCCTCGGCGGGCGCCTCGTGCTCAAAGAAATGCCTGGCGCCGGCGCAGTCGCATGACCGCCACGCGCTGGGATCAACGCGCGTTCCCGTCCTGTGCGGGCGTCTCCATCCATCTTTTTCCCTGATTGGACATTCGATGAAAGTCACAACCCGCCTGAAAGAATTGATCCTGGCCCCGGAGCTGCTCATCATGCCCGGCGCCTACGACCCCATCAGCGCGCGTCTCGTGGAGCGTGCTGGCTTCCACGCGATTCAATGCACGGGCGCTGGCATCTCGGCGTCGTTTCTGGGACGGCCGGACTACGGCATCCTCTCGATGAACGACATGCTCACCGCATCCGCGCATATCGCGCAGAGTGTTGCGATTCCCGTGATGGCCGACGGCGATACGGGCTTTGGCAACGCTGTTAACACCTACTACACCGTGCGGGCCTTCGAGAAGGCCGGAGCGGCCGGCATCAACCTTGAAGACCAGGTGTCACCCAAGCGCTGCGGTCATCTGGATGGCAAGCAGATCGTGTCCTTCGATGAGGCGGTGGTCAAGATCCGGGCAGCTTGCGACGCGCGTACCGATCCCGATTTCGTGATCAATGCGCGCACGGACGCTTTGGGCGTCGCTGGCATGGATGAGGTGGTTCGCCGGTGCAACGCGTTCCTGGAAGTCGGTGCAACCATGGTGTTGGTCGAGGGCGTGCGCACGCGCGAGGAAATCATCGAAGTGGTCAAGCGCATCGGTGGACCGGTTGCCATCAACATCGTGGAGGGCGGCAAGACGCGCTTCGATCTCACGTTCGCAGAGATCCAGACCCTGGGCGTGGCACGCTTAAGCCTGCCGGGTACCGTCGTGCGCGCGGCGATGCGGGGCATGCAGACGGCCCTCGAACGCATTCGCATCGACGGCAGCGTACGCGGATTGAGCGACATCATTCTTCCTTTCTCGCAAGGTATTCCTTCGATCATGAACATGCAGGAAGTTCAAGAGCTGGAGCGGCGCTATGCGACGCCCTGACCGCAACGCCCCACTGCCGCCGCTCGGTGTCCACTGAGCGCTGAACCCGAATCCGAACCTGGAGTGATGAATGTCAAATGAGTTCTCGATCGATCCCGCAACGACGGCCCTGGTGCTCATCGACCTGCAATACGGCATTGTGGGCATGAAGGTCGCCCCGTGGCCCAGCCCCGACGTGGTTGCAGGCGCAGCCAGTCTGGCCAGTGCTTTCCGCACCGCAGGCGCCGTCGTGGCACTGGTGCGGGTTGCCAACCTTTCGGACGGCAAGGATGCGCTCAAGCCCGTGACCGACACGCCGGCCGCACCTGCCGCTGCGCGTGCCGACAACTGGGCCACGATCGTGTCGGAACTCGGGCAAGTCGAGTCGGACCTGCTCATCACCAAGCGACAGTGGGGCGCCTTCTATGGCACCGAACTCGACCTTCAGTTGCGCAGACGGGGCGTCAAGACCATCGTGCTTGCCGGCATCTCTACCAACGTGGGCGTGGAGTCGACCGCCCGCGATGCCTTCGAGCGCGGCTACGACCAGGTCTTCGTTGAGGACGCCATGGCAAGTTCTTCAGCCGAGGCGCATGCAGCGACCGTGAAGTTCACGTTTCCGCGGATCGGACGCATCCGGTCGGTTGCACAGGTGCTCGCGGCGCTGCCCAGCTGCTGAGGCGAACGCTAGAGCCAGATCCAGGGCCGCTGCCGGCGGTCGCGCTGCTGGAACTGGGCGATCTGGTCTTGCATGAGCAAGGTGTGACGCCAA
>NZ_JBFTQG010000087.1:0-11374 GCF_056398885.1 Cupriavidus sp. 01T418 | reverse complement strand
GTCACCGAACGCCTGGCGGCGCAAAAAAAAACTCCAGCCCATCGATTACTCGGCGAGGGATCTACCTTACCCGAAGGCTTCCGGCCCCGGGGCACCCCTGCGTAAGCAGCGTCATGTGGCAGATTCTATCGCCACGCTGCGATTGGARCTCGCTGCCGCACTGCTTGCCCGCCTTGAACGGTGCCCGTGCTGCGGTCGGAAAACCGAGTAGTTGTTAACACAGTAGTACTAGCAGCCTCGCCTCGACTGCCCCTCCCTCGCCAATTGGGACCCCGCGCCCATGTCCTGTCAGTGGTCTCAGTTCACCGTTGCGGGACACGCGGTAAACCGGATCACGCTTGCGCGCAATGCCTTCCCCTCCAGTTGCGCCGGCCTGCCCGGAATTTGCCTGCCAATTGGCTTCCCTCCGACAGAGCCCTGAAGCTAGCGGCAAGACGCTGCTGCCAGAGCCACCGCATCGGCGTGATGCCCTCCGCGGCAAAGATCCGATTCAAGGTCCGTGGCGCAATGTTCTGCGCGCGGGCGATGGTTTCGAGGTCCAGATCGCTCTCATGAAGATGGGCGAGGATATAGCGCTCCACTTGCGGCATCAGCCGATGGCGCGCGGCCCGCGTTGCCGTGCCATCGGCCAGTTCCGCCTCCAGCGTAGCGGCGATGATGTCCATCGCCGACGTCGCCAGTCGATTCTCCACCTCGGCCGTCGTCGGCGCATCAAGATCGGCGATTTGTCGCATGACCGTGGCCGCAAGTGCCCCGAGCCCGGACTTACCCGCAATGCGGCGCGCGGTGAAGCCCGCGGCCGCGGGAATCCTGGAAACCAGCAGCGCGCGGGGGATGTTCACCAGGATCGAGTGATGCCGGTAAAAATCCAGGGTAAACGGCCTCGCCTGGTCATACAGGAGCAGGTCGCCTGCCGCCGCGCTAGCTTGCCGCTCACACTGGAGCAGGTCCACCCGGCCGTCCAGGACCAGGTAGAACATAAAGTGATCGCGTGGATCCTTGCGGATCTCGCCATGGCCGCGACGTATTCAAACGCCGTCCAGCGCGGACGATGACACCTCGCTCAGCACCAATGCGCCGAGCTGCCGGCTGGACACTCTCGCCTGGAACGATGAATCGGATGCCTGCCAGCATTCGGAGGCAGAGAACTTCTGGCAGGTAAACTGATGCCAGGCCTCGAATCCATACTCGGCCGTCGTAGTCAGGATCTTTTCCATGGAATGGCCCGCGTGACTGTCGCCTTGCCGCACTGGATTGCCGGTGCGCAGGATGATGTGGACTCTGTGGGACTTAGATTGCAGTTAGCCAAATACAGACCGTTACCTTGGAGCGTCGCCTTCCAAAACCATCGTTATCTCCTGACGCATTGAATGGATCGACACCACGCGTAACCGACGCAATGGCGTCAATACTCGAACTGAAATCAATGTGACAGCGTCACGTCTCGCAGTGAGCGGCCGGCAAGAAGCGCTCCTCAGGAGTACACCTGGAGTTCCCTCCCGCGAGTCTCCGGCAGGCTCACGGCAACGACAACCACCAGCATGTACGCACCGGCAGCCAGCATCGCAATGGCATCGCCGAGCGGCATGCGAGCGGAAAGAAGACCGACCAGCGCCGGGCACAGCCCGCCGATGCCGCGACCAGCGTTGTACTTGAAGCCTTGCGCCGTTCCCCGAATACGCGACGGGGAAAGCTCCGTGAAGAAGGCACCCATCCCGCCCAGGCATCCCGATTGACTGAAGCCCAGCACGGCCCCAAGAAGCATCAGGCTCAGTGGCTCCAGTGGCAGGTACATATACGCAAAAACCGACGCAGCGGAGATCATGGCGAAGAATACAAAGGTAGGCCTTCTTCCAAGCCTGTCACTAAGATTCGAGCTCACCAGATAGCCCAGGAATGAACCGCAGATATTGATGATCAGATAGAGGCCGGTATTTGAAACCGAAAGCCCCCGTGTCACCTTCAGATAGGTCGGAAGCCACGTCAGGATCGTGTAATTTCCGCCCAGTACGCCCGTGGCCAGAAGCGAGGCGAGAATCGTCGTCTTCAGGTAGGCCCTTGAGAACAGTTCAGTCGCGCGTGCTGGAGCGGCGCCTGCGGCGATCGCCTTGCGTGTTGCCACATAGACTTCCGGCTCTTCGACGTAGCGACGCACAATAAATACCAGGAAAGCGGGAAGCACACCAATAAAGAACAGGATCCGCCATCCAATGACCGCCGGTACGAACGAAAAGATAATGCTGTAGAGGATCACTGCCGCGCCATAGCCGACCGACCAGCCGCCCTGAACCAGACCCACGGCCTTGCCACGGTACTTTGCCTGGATTACTTCACCCATCAGCACGGCGCCTGCAGCCCATTCACCACCGAACCCGAAGCCCTGCAGTGTGCGCACGACCAACAACTGCTCAAACGAGTTCGTCAAGCCGCTAAGCAGCGTGAAGAATGAAAACCAGAGAATCGTCCCTTGAAGCACCCGCACGCGACCATACCGATCGGACAGCACCCCCGCCAACCATCCTCCACATGCCGAGCTGATCAGCGCAACGGTGGAGAGGATCCCTGCCTCCCCCGTCGTCAGCCCCCACACGCTGATAAGGGTGGGAATCGCAACGGCGTACAACTGCCCGTCCATTGCATCCAGCGCCCAGCCAGCGAAACAGGCCCAAAAGGTACGCTGCTCACGCTGGCTGACTTTACGATACCAACTAAACATCTTGTCTCCTGCACGATGTGCTGACACGACCGCCGCGCACTTGTCCTCCTGGCGAACGTTCGTTACCGAAAGGGACCAACATAGGGGTCGGCCCGTCTCGCCGAGGCCTTAGGCGATTGCATTGAGAATGCTCAAGACATCCTCGGGACCATTGAGCTTGCGTGGATTGCTGTGTACCCAGCGGTCGAGCATCGCGTTCTTCGCAATCAGTTCGAATTTGTCAGGCGTGACGCCCACCTTGTGCAAGCGATTCGGCATCTCAAGATAGTCGATCAGTTCCGCCACAAGGTCGGCGGCTTCACGATTGGGATCCCCAAGCGCCTCACTGATCAGTCTCTGCTCTTTTTCCGTAACGGGCTTGTTGAATCGCAAGACCTCGGGAAGCGTGACGCACGTGCAATGGCCATGCGCAACCTGCGCAGTCCCCGCGAGCACGTGGCCGATGCCGTGGCTCGCTCCCATCGGAACAAGCGACCACATACCCATCTGCGACAGCCACATGCCGGCCTGTGCCTGCGCACGTGCATCGAGGTCGCTCGGGTCTGCCTTTGTCTTCCTCAGGGCATCGGGCAAGGTGCGAAGCGCCTGCAACGCGGCACCGTCGACGAAGGGGCTACCGTACGGCGAGTAGAAGGATTCAACGGCATGGTCCACGGAACGCATGCCCGTGGACAGCCAAAGTCCGAGCGGCGTATGCAGCGTCAATACGGGATCGAAGATGACCGTGCGCGGAATCATCAACGGATTGCGGATACTTTGCTTGAGATGCTTTACCGGATCATTGGAGCCACCGCTCTGGTGAAATTCGCCACCCGAGAGCGTCGTCGGCACGGCAATCTGGCGAACCGTGGGACCCCGAAATACCGGGGCATCGACTTTTCCGCTCACCGGGTCAGTCTTGAGCCGGAACGGTTCGAACTGATCGAGTTCGGTGATGTTGTGCTCAAGGCAAAGCGCGATGTTCTTGCCTGCATCGGTCACGGAGCCGCCGCCCACCGAAACAATCAGATCGGCCTTTGCTTCACGCGCCACCGCAGCGCCCCGCAGCACCGCGTCCCGCGGAATATGCGCCGGAATATCGTCATAAAGTGCGGCGAACTTTTCACCCAAGGCAGCCTTCAGCTTGTCGATCTCATCGGTCTTGTTATTCAGCGTGTTGCTGACCAGCAGGAAGACCCTTTGCGAGCCCAGTCTCGCAACCTCTTCGAGC
Source organism: Cupriavidus sp. 01T418 (assembly GCF_056398885.1). Taxonomy (NCBI): domain Bacteria; kingdom Pseudomonadati; phylum Pseudomonadota; class Betaproteobacteria; order Burkholderiales; family Burkholderiaceae; genus Cupriavidus; species Cupriavidus sp. 01T418. The sequence goes on along the minus strand of NZ_JBFTQG010000087.1, from coordinate 7,448 downwards.
ACAGCTTCGACAAACGAGCGTCCGAAGTAGACTCGCTCCATCGGTGGGATGCTGAAATGACCTTGTCTCATACTCACTCCGTAGTTCATGGATAATTCATTAGACCAAAGCAGGCGAATCACGCTTTGCAACGATTTGGCAATCAGACCTGCTGAACCTTTACTGCCGCAACCCTGGAAGGACTCTTTTTTCCAGCTCTCAGTATCCCTGCCTCTGCCCGCGTCGAGCCAGCCATATTTTTTGACGGGCGCAGTTAGTCTGACTAACATTGAGAGATCATGCGTCTGCCACGTCTGCCACCACTCAATACTTTCCGCTTCTTCGAAGCCGCGGCCCGCCACCGGAATTTCACCCGCGCGGCCGAGGAACTCCATGTCACCCATGGCGCAGTCAGTCAACAGATCAAGGCCCTTGAGGATGCGATCGGCAAACGACTATTCGTGAGAAAGGCCGGTGAAATGCACCTCACGCAGGATGGCGCCGAATTGCTGATGTTCGTATCGGAGGCCTTTTCGAAACTGAACGAGGGAGTTCAGAATGCCCGAGGCATGGCCTCGCCTCGACTCCTGACAATCAATTCACATCCCGCATTCGCCGCCCGTTGGTTGATCCCACGGCTACATACCTTCAGTGAGGCACATCCCGAGATAGGGATACGCGTGCGAACCTCGCTCTCGTTGGCGAGCTTCAAAACTGCCGGCATCGACCTGGCAATCCGCTTCGGCGACGGTGAATGGCCTGAACTTTCAACGCACAAATTATTGGACGAAGCGCTTTTTCCGGTGTGCAGCCCTGCCTTCAATCAAGGAAGGTTGCCGCTCTCGCCCGAGGAGATGGCAGCTTCAAGACTGCTTCATGACGAGCGCTTCCCGTGGGCCATCTGGTTCAAGTCCATTGGCGAGACTTCCTATGCTCCGCGTCGGGAAGGAATGATGTTCAGGGACGCCAGCCTTCTTATACAGAGCGCCGTAGCTGGCCATGGCGTGGCGTTGGGGCGCAAGCAGTTATGTATGGACGAGTTGAACGCGGGGACGCTGCTTCGCTTGACCACCGACTCGCTACCCATCAAGGACGCCTATTACGCCGTGTATCCCGAGGAGCATGGCTACCGCTCGCAGGTACAGGAATTCATGGCCTGGTTGCTCATACAGTTGCGCGACCGCGAGTGAATCAGGAAACAGGCGTCTTTTGCACGCGGTCCTTCAAATCCGCTTTTTTGAATTTCTGCCTGGCAGCGATGGGAATGAAGATAGAGAGATGATTTCGCCAGGCGGTTTGTATGGCGAAAGCCTTGGCTTTAGCCAGTCCAACAGTCCGGCCTGCGTTGCGCGGGCGTTTGCGGGGTATCGGACGAGTTAATCCTTGAAACCATTGAATGCACTCTGCGAGCAAGAATATTGCGTCGCACCGGATGCCTGCCGGCATCAAAGTGGTCGCATAGCGGCATCGACATTCCGCACAAGGTTCACCAGACGCGGGCCCCAAACCTCAAAGAGCTTGTCTTCCGGCAGCTGAAAGGCAGGACCGCAGCAATTGAACGCCAGGACAGCGGTTCCGTCTGGACAACGGTACGGGATGCCTACGGCGTTGACGTCGCTTTGCCAATCACCCACAGAGACGCAGAAGCCATGCTGTTCATAACACTTCAGACCCTCCTCAAGTGACTGCCGCACTGAACGCTTATCAGAAGAATCACGATCGGCAAGAGAGGCCAGAAGGCGCTCCCTGGCATGATCGTCAAGACCGCAGAAATACGCACGGCCAAGCGCGGAAGTTGCCAGCAGGACACGTGAGCCGGTCGAGAGTCGAAAATTCTGGTTCGCGGCACTCGCACAGTTCTCGATATAAACCATCGTATGCCGATCGCGCGCGCCTATGCCAACGGAAGCGGAGGACTGTTCGGCCAGTTCGCGCATGAATGGCCTGGCGATCTGCCGTATCCCCATGGACCCAAGTGCCGAAAATCCGAGCGATAGCAATCCCGTTCCAAGGTAGTAGCGCTCCTGCGTCGGCGAGTACTCCAGGTACCCTTGCGCCAGCAAGGTATTGAGTAGCCGGGAGACGGTAGCCTTCGGCAACCCGGCGCGATCAACCAGATCCTGCATGCTCAGAAAGCGCTGGGACGAGCGAAAACATTCCAGCAGTTGCAGCCCCCGTGCAAGTGCCGAAACCTGATCTTTCTCGCCGACATCTTCGCCCGCCGTTGCTCGACCACGTGCCACAGTCAGCCCTCCATTCCTTGCCACAATGATACACGGGTTCCATTGTACGTCAATTATTCTCCATTTCCCGCACACAACCTGCAATTCTGGCTATTGACAACCGTACAAATGTTGCAATACGCTGACTTCATAGCATTTTAACGGAACACTAGTTCCGAAATAACGTCACCGGAAGATCATGGACACTCAGTTCGCAACACCCGTTACCGAATTTTTTGGGACGCGACTGCCGATTGTCGCCGGCGGTTTGCAATGGCTCGCCGACGCAAACTACGTTGCCGCGGCAGCTCGGGCCGGAATTATCGGTTTCATTACCGCAGCCAGCCTCTCTGACGGCGCCCGTCTGCGGGCTGAGATCGACAAGTGCCGTGATCTGGCCGAAGGCAAGCCCTTTGGTGTCAATGTCTCCATGCTTCCGAAGCCCACTCCCGACGAAAAGGTCGACGAGTACTTTGAGGAAGTCATCCGAGGCGGCGTGCGGTTCGTAGAGACCTCGGGACGGAGCCCGGAGGCATACCTTCCTCGCCTTCATGAGGCAGGAGTCAAGGTGCTGCATAAAGCCCCATCGCTAAGACATGCCAAGAAGGCCGAATCGCTGGGCGTGGACGCGGTATCACTTGTTGGCGCCGAGTGCGGCGGACATCCTGGCGTCGATTTGATTGGAACCATGATTCAAGGCGCGCTCGCCGGAAACGCGTTCAACATTCCGGTATTGCTTGGCGGTGGCATCGGCACGGGCAAGCAGGTTATCGCTGCACTGGCGCTCGGCGTCGACGGCGTGACTATTGGCACCCGCTTCCTGGTGGCGGATGAGATCTGGGCACATGGGAGCTACAAGGATTTGCTCGTCGGCCTGAAGGAAACCGACACGGCGCTCATGATGCAAAGTGTTCGGAATACCGTACGTGCCCTGCGTAACGCCACAACGAGCATCGTGAATGAACTGGAGCGCACCCACGCCGGCGATTTCAGCGTGTTGCGGCCGCATGTAGCAGGCATCCTTGGCAAGCAAGCCTACATTTCAGGTGATGCCTCGACTGGTGCGATTTCGCTCGGATAGGCAGTCGCGTTTGCCGATCGCAGGGAGCCTTTCGCAAAGATTATCGCGCGCATCGAGGCCGAAATGATTTCGGCGGTGAAGACGCTTTCGAAATTTCAGTCGCGCCGCGAGGCGATGGATCCTCACCTTGATTATGCAGAGGGTGGTTAGCGCGCTTGCCGCGTCGGGTCGGTGTCCGGGGCGTCTCGCGCTCACGATGGCGTGATACATTTCGCAGCGTACCAGCGGACGGCGGGTGGAATCCAATGAAGACGCTATGAAGACACTGCTGATCATCTATCACACGATGACCGGGGGAACACAGCAGATGGCCGAGGCGGCGGCCGACGCGGCGCGCATGCAGTCTGGCGTCGCTGTCAGGCTGCAGCGTGCGGCCGAGACCGGTCCGGACGACGTGCTGGCAGCCGACGGCTATCTGTTCGCGACGCCGGAGAACCTGGCTGCGATGTCCGGACTGATGAAGGACTTCTTCGATCGCTGCTACTACGCGGCACTTGACCGTGTGAACGGTCGCCCGTACGCGGCCATGATCTGCGCAGGCAGTGACGGGCAGAACGCACTGCGCCAGGTCGACCGCATCGCCACCGGCTGGCGCCTCAAGTGCGTGGCGCCAGGCCTGATCGTCTGCACCCATGCACAGACGCCCGAGCGCATTCTGGCGCGCAAGGAGATCGGCGCCGAGGACCTTGCGCGCTGTGCCGAGCTCGGCGCAGGATTGGCGGCGGGTCTTGCGCTTGGCGTCTTCTGATGCCGAAACCGGTAGCGTTCCGGCTTAGCGCGATGAACAGAGAGTATTTAACCCAGCCCCAGCGCAAACGCCAGAAGCAGCGCATTCACGATGAGCAGGCCATAGAGTATCGCCACGTCGGCGGAGATGCCCCGACGCCGTTCATGTTCTGGCGAGGCGCGCCGAGCGCGCTTGCGTTTCCACAGGCAGGCCGTGCCGATGCCGAAGGCGGCGAAGCCTGTCAGCAAGCCTGGTAACACCAAGGCGCCCGAGGCGAGCCTGGGCGGGGCCTGCTCGGTTGCGATCGAGGCCGGCGAGGTCTGAAAAGAGGTGGCTGTCGGCGGTGTTGGCCCGGTCGGTTGCCGGCTCTCCTGCATGGCAGTCAACGGAGCCGGCGCCGCCTGATCCCCCGCGGGCGGTTTCGGCTCTTGCTTTGGTGGGACAGGCGCCGCAACGGCGGCAAGTGGCGAGACGGCGGGCCGTGCTGGCTTGGTGCGGGCAGCATCCCGCCACCGCCACCATTGGTGGAACAGGCTATCGAGACAGCGCTCGGAGCCGCAAGCATCCCGTTGGACGCGCCAGGCGCTGATGTCGGCAGCGTTCGTGACGCCGCTGCGCAGCAGCCTCTGCTGTTCGGCGTAGAGGCGCTCGTAGCGCATCGAGAGCTGCGGGCTATCGCAGACCAGGTGCTTGTTGCGCGGACGGTGGTCGGTCTCCAGCACACATCGCATCCCGTTGCCCTGTGGATCTTCACAGCGGACCGATCCCGCGCCGAGCGCTGACTGACAGTCGATGTCCGATGCCCTCGCCCCATCAAAGGCAGACAGGCCCAAGACAACGAGCACGGCCAGGTGTCCTATGACCCTGTTCATCATCGCTCCTCGTGGAAGCGGCCACGTCGGCCTTGAGGTTCAACATAGTCGATGGTCGCATGAGGCTGCAAGCGCGCGGTTGGCAACGCGTGCGGTAGTCCACTTTCTTCGGCGTCACCAAGCTGAAATGCGCGCGTTCCTTCTCCTGCAGGGTTCGATATGCGCACCGCCAGGTGTGCGCTTGCGACCACGGATGCGCTTGCCCGTGATTGGCTTCGATGGATCGCGAGCGCGGCCTCGTGATCAAGGCGCCTCCTGCCCATTGAAGCAGCGGCCGGCGTGACGGCAGTCGCGCCCGTTGGCCATTTCGTCGGGCGCCATGTGTCTGTTCTGGCAAACAGTGGCCATGAAATGCGTTGGCGCGGGCCCAACACACGACCTCGCAGCTGCTGGTCCACTGGCATCGGAAGGCGTGCATGCCACCGGCTAAAACGTTTATTTTTCAATGACTTATGATTTATTTCCAGGCACATGGCGCGGCATGGCACGCCCTGTGCGTTATCCCCTTCGAGCGCAACAACAAGCTGCTCCCCCCAACCGAACCCCCAGGAGACTCACCATGCAATCGACCCTCATCATCAAGGACCTTCCGATCGACAAGAAGCTCGACGGCAAGACCATGTCCGCTGTGCGCGGCGGCAGCGCCTTCTCCCTGGTTGGCGGCAACGCCCAGAACGTGTTCGGCGGGGGCGGCTTTGCCAGCCCGACCATTGGCATTCAGATCGGGCCGATCGTGAACACGATCGATGCCAGCACGCATCTCAACCTGAAGATCCCTGTCCTGCAGAACTTCGGCAACGGCAAGCAACTTGCCGCGCTGTAACGCAATGTGGTGGCGCCCATTTGACGGGCGCTTCCCAACCGAACCCTTAGGAGACTCACCATGCAATCGACCCTGATGATCAAGGACCTGCCGCTGGACAAAGAACTCGACGGCAAGACCATGTCCGCCGTGCGCGGCGGCAGCGCCTTCTCCGCTGTCGGCGGCAACGCGCAGAATGGGATTGGCGGCGGCTTCGCCAGCCCGACCCTGGGCCTTCAGGTCGGGCCGGTCGTGAACACGATCGACACGAGCACACACCTCAATCTGAAGATCCCCACCTTGCAGAACTTCGGCAACGGTACGCAAGCTGCCTTCCTGTGATGGACAGCAGGGACAGCGGGCGCCTCCCTTCGCGCAGGCGCCTGCTGTCCCGCCGGCAACAGGCCGATCGGCGTCGAACGTTTCAGGCAACTGCGCTCGGCCCGGTCCGGGCCGATGGCCTCGCGGTTTTCCCTGTTGTTTCGCCGCCGCGACAATAATCTCTTGATTTCGTTATATTCCGCACATAAGATCACGCGGCACAACAAGAAATCCAATATATCCGGGCAGGCGTCCAAGACGCACAGAGTCAACCTGGCGGCACAGCCGGGATGGGGTCGAAATCCGAAGGTATCGGGTGCGCAATAGCGCTGATCGGCGCTGGCAGCGCCGCGCCGACCTTGCGGGTTCAGCCTGCCTCCATTGCATTCTGTACGGGGAAGTCAGGTATGAACGTGCTGCTCGTCGAGAGCTTTCCGTTGCTCCGGATCGCGATGCTCAAGCTGTTGAAGAGTATTGCAGGTATCGATCATGTCCTTGCCATCGACCCCATGGAAGACCCCGCGCCTGCGCATGCCGGGGGTGAAGCTGACCTGATTGTCTTCGGCATGCCTGGCAGCCTGGACACGGGCTGGCAGTGGCTCGGCATGGCGCGCAAGGTATGGTCCGCACCGCGCTTGCTCTTGCTTTCCGATGTCGTCCCACTGGAATTGCCCCCGGGCGGGATCACGGCGGGTTTCTGCGGCTGCCTTTCCAAATCGGCATCGATCGATGTACTCGAATCGGCTATCCGGCGGATCGTCGCCGGCCACTCGAGCCATGCCGGCGCCAGCCAGCTGCCACTGTTCCCCGCCCTACCCGCCCTACCTGCCTTATCCACATTACCCACGCTGGCGTCGCAATCCACCGCCGGCCTCAAGCGGCCTGGTAAAGAGGCGACGATGCTGGGGCTGACGCAGCGCCAGTACGATGTGTTGGTATTGCTTGCCCGAGGCCATGCGCACAAGACCGTCGGCCGCCTGCTGAATATGTCCGTGCATACCGTCAAGACGCATGCTCGCACCATCTACAGGCACCTGCAGGTAAGCGGCAAGGAAGAGGCCGTCTACAAGGCGCGGGAGCGGGGCCTCAGCCTGGCTTGGGGAGCCGGCGGTGGCGAGGCGCCGCGCGGCGGCGTGGCGCCGTTGGCTCTGGCCGGCGGTAACGCCCCCACGATGCGGCAAGTGGACCTGATCTGAACCGGGATCCGCCAGCCGCCCTGTCAAGCCAGGCATGCCAGCCCGGGCGCGCCAGGCAGAGCCATCCACGGGCTCTCCCCTCCCGGCATGGAACGCCGGCTAGTCAGTATGACTCCCCTGAGGGCAAGAGGGCCGGCCCGCCGCGAGGAATCAAACGCGGGTTAGCATGACTGCCAGAGCCGCACGGTGTGGACAATGCCACACCCGGCGATTTCCAGCGCGGAGGCCAGCATGGAACACGATATCTC
>NZ_JBFTQG010000086.1:0-12676 GCF_056398885.1 Cupriavidus sp. 01T418 | reverse complement strand
GCCGCGCACCTTCCCGGAACGCAGGAAGGGAACCGCCACGCTGGGATCGGTCCAGCCGATCTTCAGCACACCCGAGGAAAGCTCGGTGAGCAGTTGCGTGGATGTCCGGTATGGGACGTGTTCGCTCTTCATGCCGGTCTGCTTCTTCAGCCACTCCATCGTCAGGTTCGCGGACGAGCCGGTACCCCAGCTGCCATAGCTGTACTTATCCGGATTCGCCTTCACGAACGCGACGAGTCCAGGCAAGTCGTGCACCGGCAGATCCGGGCTCACCAGCAGCAACACCCCACCCACGGCTGTCTGCGCGATCGGCACGAGGCCCTTTCTTGCCTCTTGGGAAATGGACTTGATGACGGCCGGCGCAACCACCATGTTGGATCCCGTTGTGTAGAGAATCGTGTAACCATCCGGCGCCGCCTTGAGGACGGCGTTGGTCCCGATCACCCCACTGCCACCCGGCCGGTTCTCCACCACCACAGCCTGCTTCAGCGATTCGGAAAGACGCTGCGCCATGACCCGCGCCAGCGCGTCGGTTCCCGATCCGGGAGACGACGGCACGATCATTTGAATCGGGCGCGCGGGCCAGGCCGCCTGTGCCTGCACCGGGCCTGGTGCGCACAAGGCAATGAATGCCTCGGCGCACACCGTGACTGCGACTAGCTTTTTTAATATTGACATTGTCGTCCCCATGTATTTTAACTATTAACTAGCCTGCTACTTGCTGTCTGTCTCGCCAACCCACTGTGCAACAACCGATTTCTCGCGTCGCTGCGTATCGGCCGTTTCTCCTCTAACCAGTTGATGTCCGAGTGTCTGTGGTAACGAGCGAATCATTTGGCTTGGCGCCACTTCCCGCTTTACCTTGCGCGCCTTGAACTTGCCTTTTCATGACAGCCATCGGAGGACCCTGGTGCAAAGCGCGCCGCAGTGCGGCCGGCATTGCGTGCGTCCCGGCAGGCCGCAATGCTGATCGCCAGAGATCAGCGGCGGCTTCTGTTCGAGACGGGCAAGTTCAACGACAATGACAAAAAGCTGGCCACTGCGTAGTGCATGGCCTCGCACGCCACAGCAAGTGGATTCTCGAATTCGCGCGAAGCATCTTGGGGGAAGGAATGCATCCGAAACCTCTATCGAGACTGCTGCGCGTGTGAAATATCAGGAGAAGTGGATGACTGCATCGAAGGCGATTTACCTCGAGCCGCCGGGTGGACTCGAGTGTTTGGCCATTGGAAAGGCCGAAGCAAAGACACCCGGGCCCGGCGAAATCACAGTGCGCATTCGTGCAAGTTCGCTGAACTACCACGACTATGGCGTGGCAATTCGGGGGGTAGGGGCAATCCGGCGCATTCCGATGGCTGACGGAGCGGGCGAAGTCACGGCTGTAGGGCTCGGTGTGGAAACATTCGCAGTCGGAGATCATGTAGTTAGCACGTTCTTCCCGTCATGGCTGGATGGCGAGCCGCGCCTGTCCGACTTCGCGACCGTTCCAGGCGACGGCATTGACGGATTTGCGCGGGAGACCGTGACGCTGCCCGCGACCTCGTTCACACTGGCTCCAGCCGGTTATAGCCATGCGGAAGCGGCGACGCTTACGACGGCCGGCCTGACGGCCTGGCGAGCGCTTTTCGTCGATGGGGCCTTGAAGCTGGGAGAGACAGTGCTGGTGCTTGGAACCGGCGGCGTGTCGATCTTCGCCTTGCAGTTCGCCAAGAGCGCCGGCGCGACCGTGATCGCCACGTCATCCTCGGACGAAAAGCTTGCCCGGCTCCGTGAACTGGGCGCGGACTACGTGATCAACCATCGCGAGGACAAGCAGTGGGGCAACACCGTGCGCGAACTGACTGGTGGCGTGGGCGTTGACCATGTCATCGAAATCGGTGGCACCGCAACGCTGGAGCAATCGATGACAGCGGCGCGTGTCGGTGGACATATCGCTGTCATCGGCGTCCTGGCTGGCTCCGACGGGCCGCTAAATGTGAGGCAGATACTACGCAAGCAGTTGCGACTCACCGGCCTTCTGGTGGGTAGCCGGCGGCACCAGCTTGACATGGTGCGCGCACTCAATGTCAGCGGCATTCGCCCCGTCATCGACCGGCACTTTCCGCTGGATGAGATTGCCGACGCCTTTCGCTATCAGTCAACTCAGCAGCACTTAGGCAAGATTGTGCTGGATGTTTAAATCAGAAGCGGCATAAGCCACCCGGTTTTGGTAAACCGGGATGGCTATGTCGCAATAGGCTTCCGGTAGGTTGGGCCGCTGTCGAACTCAGCACGTAGGCGGCAGCGGGTCATGAACCTGGAAATGATGCCGAACAGAATGCGGTAATAATAGGCGATGCTGCCGGAAATTCCTCGGGGCCGTTCACCTCGGTTTGCCCGATCCAATATCCTTTTGCCATACAAATTCCTCTCTGGTAATTTGCCATGGGCTTAATGAATGCGCCTACCAAGCGTGTCGCGCGTTGTCCGGAAAGGAGCCATCCTTCACGGACACCACGTACTGTGCAAAGGCGTCCCGGATGCCGCCAGTGTCTTCCATGAAATTTCGACCGAACTTCGGCATTCACCCAAGATTCATCCCCAACATGTCATGCATGACAAGCATCTGCCCGGCGGCTCCGCTGCCGGCGCCAATGCCAATTGGTCGCGCATGACTGCAACTCCGCGGTAAGCCCCGCCGCCAATTGAGCTGGGTCCATCTCGAGCACGACCATCGCCGCCCCGGCTTCCTGAAGCGCCAGCGCATTGGTAAGCAACTGATTGGCCGCGCTTCCCTCACGCGCCTGCACTTACCCTGGCGGCGACGTCCGGCCGATGCCGGGTACGTCCGCTCACTCTTCTTGTAGCCGCCATCGGCGCGGGCACTCCGCTACTGTCCGAGGCGCAGGCCGTGGCCGCCGGCGCCGCCGTCGTGCAAACCGGCACAGCGGGTGCGGGTGCGAAGCAGGACGGCCCGTCGGCCCGGGCCGACGGCGGCGAGCTGAATGCGGTGGAGGTCAGGGTCGACCGGCTCAAGAGCGACCTCGTCAGCCCGACCCGGCAGGTGACGGTGCTGCAGCGCGAGGAAATCGAGGAACTGAAGGTGGGTTCCACCGGGATTCCGCGCGCAACCTGGCCACGATCGATTCGAGCAACATCGAGCGCATCGAAATCATGCGCGGCAGCAGTGCAATCTACGGCGCCGGCGCCAACGGCGGCATCATCTCGATCACCACGCGGCCCGCCGGCGCCCCGCCCGGCGCGGATACCAGCGTGACGCTGGGCACCCCGCTGACGCGGCTGAGCAAGGAAGGCCTGAGCGCCAATGTCCAGCAGCACTTCTCGGGCAGCCAGGGGCCGATCGACTATGCATTCCACCTGGGTGCGCAGCGTATCGGCAGCCCCTATGACGCCCATGGCCACCGCATCGCGCCGGAGCCGAGCCAGGGCGACCTCTTCGATTCCAACGTCTATAACGTGAGTGGCAAGCTGGGCTGGCGCATCGACAGCCAGCAGCGCATCGAACTGAGCGTGAGCCAGTACCAGGCCAGGCAGAACACCGACTACGCCTCCGATCCGTCGGTGGCCAGGCTGCCGCCCGGCACCGCGGCGGCGCGGGCGATCACGGGGCTGCAGCTGGAAAACCAGAACGAGTTGCGCAACACCGTGGTCAACCTCGGCTACCAGAACCTGGACCTGCTCGGCAGCACGGTGTCCACCCAGATCTACTACCGCGACTACTTCACCGCCTTCCCGCCGTTCGATGCGCGCGCGGTGGCCACGCGTGGCGGCAACGTGGACCAGGTCAGCCAGAACAGCGACATGTTCGGCGGGCGCCTGACCATCAGCACCCCGCTGGGTGCCGACAAGAAGACCAAGCTGCTGTGGGGCGCGGACTACAACCAGGAGCGCAGCGACATGCCGCTCGACGTGTTTGATCCGCGTGCCTACGACCAGAGCGGCGGGCTGGTCTTCAACAAGACCGGCTCGCTGACCTTTATGCCGCCGCTGACCACCCGCAGCGGCGGGATCTTTGGCCAGCTGCAGCACAAGTTCAACGAGCAGTGGTCGATGGAAGGCGGCGTGCGCTATGAACGCGCCAATGCCAGCTTCGACGACTTCGTGCCGCTGTCGCAGTCGAAGGTCAGCAACCCCATCGCGGTCAAGGGAGGCACGGTCAACTACGGCGCCTGGCTGTTCAACCTTGGCGGCGCCTACTCGCCGGTGAAAGGCCAGGAGTTCTACGCCTCGTTCGGCCAGGGCTTCCAGCTACCCGACATCGGCCTGCAGATCCGCAATGCACGCCCGGGCTTCGACATCAATTCGTCGAGCCTGGAGCCGGTCAAGACCAACAACTATGAAATTGGCTGGCGCGGCGCGTTCGGCAATACGCTGGCAACCCTTGCCGTCTTCTACACCACCTCGCAACTCGGTGATGTGCAGAGCTTCAACAACGGCCTGATCCTGACCCGCACCAAGGAGCACATCGCAGGCGTGGAGGCCTCCGCCGACTACCTGAACGACAGCGAGACCTGGGGTGYGGGCGGCACCTTCACCTGGATCAACGGGCGCGAGCAGCCCCAGGACAGCAGCAACTTCCAGAACATGACGGGCTATCGCATCCCGCCGCTGAAGCTGACCGCCTACGTCCAGTACCGGCCGATCAGCACATGGAGCAATCGCCTGCAGGTGACCTACTACGGCAGCCGCGACTACCGGCTCAACGGCAAGAACGGCTTCGGGCGGCGCGATGTCAGCAGCTACACCACCGTCGACCTGATCAGCCGCTACCAGGTCAGCAAGAAGGACACGATCACGCTGGGGATCGAGAACCTGTTCAACCGCTACTACTACCCGTTGTACAGCCAGCTGATGCGCAACAGCAACAACACCAGCCGCCTGCCGGCTGCGGGCATCACGCTGACCGCGATGTACCAGCACCGCTGGTAAAGCAGCCGCCGCTTCTCGCGGCAGTGGCTGTCCGGCACGGCCCCGCAACTCACGCCGCCGCCGGCGGAGCATGCGCGCGTCAATCCGAACTCGTTTATCGAAACGGACGATGCGGAGGAACTGCGTGACTTCACCTGCGACGCACTGTTCTTCGTCAACCTGGCTGAGCTCGCCCCGCTGCTTGCCGGGCATTACCAGCTCGAGGAAACAGCGTTCTGGACCATCGTCGCAGGCGTGATTCGCAGCTACCAGCGCGCGCACCCGCGCCTGGCCGAGAGCTTTCGGCGCTTCGACTGCTTCGCGCCCACCATGTCCATCGAATTGCTGGCCAGCCGCCGCTTCATGCCCGAAATCCGGCTGCGCACGCGGCAGGCGCCGAATCCGCTGGCGCTGGCGGAGGTGGCATGAGATCGCTGAAAGCGCGTTTGTCGGATCCGGGCGCCGGCCCGGTCCACGGCCTGTTCTGTTCGACGCCTGCGGCGCTGACCGTCGAGCTGATTGCCGCCGCCGGCTATGACTTCGTGGTGATCGACCTGGAACATACACTGGTCGATGGCGCACAGCGCAACGCGATGCTGCTGGCGGCACGCGCCAGTGGCATCGCGGCACTGGTGCGCGTGGGGGCGTCGCACCAGGTGGCGCCGGCGCTGGACGCCGGTGCCGAAGGCATCGTCTTCCCGCGCATCAGCGGCGTGACGCAGGCAAGGCAGGCGGCCCGCCTCTGCCACTACGCCCAGCACCCGCAGCTGTCTGGTGAGCGCGGGCTGAACGCTACCTGGCATAGCGCATTCGGCCGCGACGACCTTGCCGCGGCCACCGCCGCTGCCGGCGCCGCTACGCTGGTGGTGGCGATGATCGAAGACAGCGCGGCACTCGATGCGCTCGACGACATCGCCGCGGTACCCGGGATCGATGTGCTGCTCGAAGGCGCCGCGGACCTCTCGCAATCGCTGGGCGTGCCATGGCAGACGCGTCATCCGCTGGTGCAGGATGCCGTGGCGCGCATTGCCGACGCCGCGCGCCGGCACGGCAAGCACTTCTGCGCGCTGCCGCGCACCCCGGAGGACGCCGCGCAGTGGCGCCGGCAAGGCACCCGCATGCTGGTGCTCGGCGACGACCGCGGCATCGCGCGCCGGGCCATGGCTGCGCAGCTGCAGTCGCATTCCCGGTCATCAACATAAAGCCGCTCCTCTCGCCACAACATGAACCCGAAAATCATCACCCGTTACCTGGATGAACTAGATCCACGCAAGGGACCTGCGTGCGCATATCTCTATGACCTGAACCACCTGCGTTCGCGCGCAGCCGGCCTGGTTGCCGCCTTGCCCGGGGACTGCGATCTCTACTACGCGATCAAGGCCAACAGCGATGCGCCAGTGCTGCGCGCTCTGCTGGGCGCAACGGCAGGCTTCGAAGTCGCGTCGCTGGGCGAAATCGAACGCGTGCGCGCCGTCGACGCCGACGTGGCGGTCGTTTTCGGCGGCCCCGGCAAGACCGATGCCGAACTGGAGGGCGCGCTGCGCCTTGGCGTGCGGCTGATCCACGTGGAAAGCGCACTGCAGCTGCGCCGGCTGGAACGCATCGCCCAACGCGTGGAGCGGCGCGCCGACGTGCTGCTGCGCGTCAATCCGGCCTACAGCCTCCCTGGCGCCACGCTGCAGATGGGCGGGCGCCCCACGCAGTTCGGCATCGACCAGGCGGAACTCGCCGCCGTGATCGCGCTGGCACGCGACCTGCCCGGCGTGCGCGTGGTCGGGCTGCACCTGCACGCGGGCTCCAACAGCCTCGATGCCGACAATCATCTGGCGCTGATCGCACGCCATATCGCGCTGGCGCAGCAATGCCGGGACGAGCACGGGTTGACGCTGGAATGGCTGAATGTCGGCGGCGGCATCGGGATCGACTACGCCGATCCCGAGCGCACCTTCGACTGGCCGCGCTTCTGCGCGGGGCTGGCGCGGCTGTTGCAGGAGCTGCGGCCCGGCTGCCGCATCGTACTGGAATGCGGCCGGTTCATCAGCGCCGATTGCGGATGCTACGTGGCCGAAATCATCGACCTGAAGCACAATCACGGCAAGCACTTCGCCATCGTGCGCGGCGGCACGCATCATTTCCGGCTGCCGGTGTCCTGGCAGCACAATCACCCGTTCATCGTCGTGCCGAACGACGCGTGGCCTTACCCGTTTGCGCGCCCGGAACTCACGAATGCGAAGCTCACGATCTGCGGCGAGCTTTGCACGCCGAAGGACGTCTTCTCGCAGGAGGTGACGGTGCCGCGCGTGCGCGTTGGAGACCGCATCGTCTTTATGCTGGCGGGGGCATACGGCTGGCATATCTCGCATCACGACTTTCTTAGCCATCCGCATCCGGAGAGGGTGTTTGTGGGATCTGTCGCTGCAAGCGCCCGGTAGCATGTAGCGGTCTTGAATCCGGACATTGCGCAGGTCCTCAAGCGCCTGCACTACCCGCTGGAAGTGATGCTGACCTGCGTGCGCTGGTTTGTGGCCTACCCGCTCAGCCTGCGTCACCTTGAACAGGTGAGTTCCCCGGCGTCTTTCAACCGGGCCATGCCTGTATGGCGAAGTCTGCGATTGCCTTGAGCTTTTGAGGGCTGGCTCCGTCTCGCGCCTGGACGGCCATTCCACGAGTCACGGCGCTGTAGAAGGCAGCCACTGCAGGCACGTCGGTGCCAGCCGGCAGATCGCCATCTTCGATACCCCTGCGCAACCGCTGTGCCATCATCGCTTCAGCGTTTGCGCGGTGCCCGATCATCGTCTCACGAATAGAAGCGAGTTCCGGGGAAAGATGCGTGCCGGCCAGAGAGATCATGCAGCCCAACGGGTGGCTCTGGCGAGTGAACTCCACAGCACTGGCATGGAGAAGCTTCTCGAACGCTTCTCGCGTGTCGGCCGTATCGAAGAGTCTCCCGGCAAACCAGATTCCCGACACGCTCAGGTATGCGTCAGTCGCTTCCTTGTAGAGCAGCTCCTTGCTGCCGAACGAGTTATAGAAGCTCGATGGGCTGATCCCCATCGCATGGATCAATTGGTCGAAGGAGGTTCCTTCGTATCCCTGCTCCCAGAAGAGCGTCATTGCCCGGTTCAGGGCTTCCGCGCGATCGAAGGTCGAGGGCCTGCCGCGACTGCGCCGAGGTTGCGTATCTTTTTTTGTAGTCATGGCTCCAAAAATCATTGACAGGCTGTAGAGACGAACCTATTCTCGCATAGTGGAGCGATTACTCCAATAAACATTATGCAGAAGGAAGCCGTCATGCAACGAATTGTTCATACTAGCCACGGCGAACCCGCCGCCGTGCTTAGGCAAGAAGCGTTCTCCGATGCCCCCGCTGTTGTGAGCGGAACGGCTCTCGTGCGTGTGTCCGCGGCACCGGTCCACCCGGGCGACCTGCTGGGCGTTTCCGCCTCCCCTGCCTTTGGGGCGGCTCCCTTTATCCCCAGACAAGGTCGAGTGCCTGGCGTCGAAGGTGTAGGCGTGGTGGAAGCGCTGGCCGCTGGCATCGACCCTTCACACCCGGTTCAGGTCGGTACTCGCGTGGCTTTCTTTCCTGTCGACGGCACCTGGAGCTCCAGGATCGCCGCGCCCGTGCAATCCCTGATACCCGTGCCTGATGAAGTGAGCGATGAGGTCGCTGCACAGATGCTGGTCAACACACTGACTGCGCGACTGGCCATGCGAGCCGGTCACAATGCATTGCCTGAAGACAAGCGCAATGACGTCACGGTCATTCAGACGGCTGCCAATTCCGCGGTCGGCAAGCTGCTGACTCATCTGCTTATCGAAGTGGGTGTCAAGCCGATCCTGCTCGTCAGCTCCGCGGCGAGCGCACAAGCTCTCAAGGCTGCCCGACCAAACCTGCCTGTCATCGCCACCGAGAACCAGGGCTGGAAAGACGAACTTCGCGGTGCGCTTGTGAACAAGTCCGTCCATGTGGCATTCGACGGCGTCGGCGGTCCGCTCTTGTCCGACGTAGCGAGCTTTCTTGCACGCGGTGGAGCGATCGTCAGCTACGGCTCCTTGGGAGGAGAGACGACGGACATTCGTTCCATCGCTCCTCAAGCGCTGACCATCACGGGTGTGTCGCTATTCAACTGGCAATTCGAGCCTGCCACGGTACGCGCTGCGGACTTGGACAAGGCGCTCGAGCTCGCACGCAACTTTCCGGGCCTTTTCCCCATAGCGGAACGATATCAGGCGAGCCACTACCCGGAGGCGATTGCACACGCTTGCCGCAGAGGCAAGACCGGCATGGTGCTGCTCGCGTTCTAGGCGCTCCTTGTCATGAGGAGCGGCGGGTGATCGACCTGCGATCCGCCTGCTGACCATCCTGTTTCCGAAGTGCCTTGCTCCTGAGCGAGCATGGCCTTGTCAACTTACGTTTGCCACTGAGGTGTTGAAATGAAGATTGGTTTCATTGGAGCCGGTGCTGTAGCGCAGTCCATCGCCAATAGCGCCATTCAAGCAGGACATGAAGTTGTCCTGAGCGCGCGTCGCGGTCCGCATGCTTTGCTCGAGATCGTGGCCGGACTCGGCCCGAGGGCGTCGGCGGATACGGTCCAGGAGGTGGCCCAGCTCGAACTGGTAATGCTCGCCGTTCCATGGCTTCAAGTCCCGTCGGCCCTGGAAGGGTTGCCCAACTGGGCAGGCCGAATCCTGGTGGATACCACCAACCCCTTTACACAACTGGAACCTGAGCTCGTTCTGGCCGACCTGGGAGGAACCGGCGCCAGCGAAATCGTCGCAGCACATGCGCCAGGGGCTCGCGTGGTCAAGGCGTTCAATGCCATTCGCATGGCGCACTATGACAAGGGGCCGAGGTTTCATGACGGAAAGCGCGCAATCTTCGTTTCCGGCGACGACAAGGACGCAAAGGCCGTAGTGATCAGGCTCGTAGACGAGTTTGGCTATGCATCAGTGGACCTTGGYGGCCTGATTTCGGGCGGTCGCATGCAGCAAGCCGGTGGTCCGATTGCTGGCCGCGACTGGGTGGTGGCTCCGTAAGCCACAGATTGGACTTTGTCAGGGAGGCGCTCATCTCACGAAGTTAGCTATGGAACGTGCATGAGACCCGCAAGGAAATCCTCGCGGCGAGCCGGCGATTTCTCAGCAAAGCAGTCCCTTGGGCTACAGAAAGCAAGGACTGAGGCGTCATCGGTTTCTCGGCCAACCAACTTCCCTGACGACTGCCGTCGCTTGACAGCCTACCCTCATTAACTTAACGTTCGTTTACTAAACGTTGATTATTTCATGGAGGGACTATGACTTCGACCGACAAGCAGTCCAAGGTTGCATTGGTGATTGGCGCCGGCGACTCTACCGGGGGCGCCATCGCGAGGCGCTTCGCCAAAGAAGGCTATATCGCTTGCATTACTCGTCGTACGGCAGACAAGTTGCAACCACTGGTTGACAGCATTCGTGCGGAAGGCGGCCAAGCCTACGGCTACAGCAGCGACGCCCGAAAAGAAGAGTCCGTGGCGGCGCTATTCGAACAGATTGAAGCCGAGCACGGGCCGATTGAAGTACTTGTCTTCAACATCGGCGCAAATGTCCCTTGCAGCATCCTGGAAGAGACGCCTCGCAAGTACTTCAAGATATGGGAGATGGCTTGCTTCAGTGGCTTTCTCAATGCCCAGGCGGCAGCACGGCGCATGGTCGGTCGCGGTCGAGGTACGATCCTGTTCACTGGCGCCACCGCTGCTCTGCGCGGCGCGGCAAACTTCGCCGCGTTTGCTGGCGCCAAGCACGCCCTGCGAGCGCTGGCACAGAGCATGGCGCGAGAACTCGGTCCACAAAATATTCATGTCGCACATGTTGTGGTGGACAGTGCGATTGACACGGCGTTCATCCGTGATACGTTTCCGGAACGCTATGCCCTGAAGGAACAGGACGGTATTCTGAATCCGGATCACATCGCAGAGAATTACTGGTACCTGCATACTCAGCCTCGCGATGCGTGGACCTTCGAGTTGGATCTGCGCCCATACATGGAACGCTGGTAATACGGAAGCGCCCACCGCCCCGCTCTTGATTCGGATATTCGGACTTGAGCGGTCGGCTACAGCAGGCAACCCGGGTTCCTGCAAGCGGCAGGCCGGCGGCCTCGGCTCTGTCCAATAAGCTGCTTAACGCTTGCCCCTCATCGATCGAAGGTCATGAAACGCCGGCGGCACGCCGTTGCACGACCAAATTCACCACGAACACTTGTACCGGTTCATTCTTCTGATTGAAGGTTGTGCACCTTGCTTTCACGATGCCCTGTTCCGGCCGCGAGTTTGAAGTGCGAACATCCAGAATCTCGCTCTCGACCCGCAACTCATCGCCGGGTCGCACGGGGCGTGGCCAAAGCAACTCCTCCATGCCGGCACCAAGAATGCCTCCCGCGGGGCGAAACTCGCTATCGACTAGAAGGCGCATGGTCATGGCGGCAGTGTGCCAACCGCTCGCCGCCAGGCCTCGAAAGATCGAATTACGGGCCGCTTCCTCATCGATATGAAATGGCTGCGGATCGAACTCCGCAGCGAAGGATTTGATCCGCTCCGCGTCCACCAGCGACTTCCCCGACTGGTATTTTTGCCCCGGCGCCAGGTCTTCCAAGTACTGAATGCTCATCCTCAATGCTCCTTCCATTCCTTTTGGCATTGTCAGCGCAACTGGCGAACTGCATCGAGAAGCGCTTGCGAAAGCGCCTCCGAGCGTACCGCGCGAGCGAGCACCATGCCACCGAGCATTGTCGCATCACGATGCCTGCGTGTCACGTATGCCTCCACCATGGCCCGGCGAGCACTCGCGTGAGATCCAGTACGCGGATGTGATTGGGCGCACCCATCGCAGCTATTCCTATTGATTGGAATTCACTGCGCAAGACACTCGCGTTTGCGGACGCTGATATCCATGCGTCTGACCGGCGCGCCTGCTCGCGCGCTCACTCCCATTGCGCCGGAAGGACTTCTCCACGGTTCTCACCAAAACCGATGCGTGCGTACCCAGGCCGTTCGCACCAACCCGTCATCACCACGACATCGCCATCTTCGAGAAAAGAGCGGGTCTCGCCGGAGCCTAGCTGGATGGGCGTTCGGCCTGCTTCTGTTAGTTCGATGAGCGCACCGGCCTCCGTTGCCGTCGGACCCGAAATGGTTCCACTGCCCAGCAGATCACCGCTGCGCAGGTTGCAACCCCCTACCGTGTGATGGGCGACCATTTGCGCGACGGTCCAGTACTGGTGGCGAAAGCTTGTTCGCGAAACAGGCGTCGGAGGCATCGCGCCGAGACGATGGCTCTTCGTTTCCAACGCGACCTCGAGCTGAATGTCGACCGCACCGCTTTCCAGCACGACCGGTGAAGCCAGATACGAAAGCGGCGACGGGTCGCCTGATGGCCTCTCCCATGCAACGCGGAAGGGTGCCAGCGCGTCCATCGTGACAATCCACGGGGAAAGCGTCGTGGCGAAGTT
This sequence comes from Cupriavidus sp. 01T418, assembly GCF_056398885.1. Lineage (NCBI taxonomy): Bacteria > Pseudomonadati > Pseudomonadota > Betaproteobacteria > Burkholderiales > Burkholderiaceae > Cupriavidus > Cupriavidus sp. 01T418. The sequence continues at coordinate 279 of NZ_JBFTQG010000086.1, read as the reverse complement.
CTTGGCAAGAAACGGCCCTAGCGGGGCCGACTCCCAGGACTGAATGTCGCGCGCGGACCAATCATTGAGCAGGCACAGCCCAAATACGTGCTCTTCGGCCTTGTCGATGGGAATGCGCGTGCCCTGCTCGTTGCCGACACCGATGAAGATTCCCAGTTCCAGTTCGTAGTCGAGCCGGGTGCTCGCTCCCAGTTCGGGCTGGCCCTGTCCGGCCAGCACGCGCTGGCCGACAGGCCGCCGGACTATCTGGCCAGAGAGCCCGATGCTCGACGCACGGCC
>NZ_JBFTQG010000085.1:0-12761 GCF_056398885.1 Cupriavidus sp. 01T418 | reverse complement strand
TCTCGGCCAAATCGTGCAGGTTCTCCCACGGGAACGTGCCGTCGAGCCACTTCATGGCGCGGCCGCGGAAACGGTCACGCGCCAGCTCACGCACGGTACCGACCAGTGCGCGTTGTTCAGAAGTGAGTTGCAACCTGGTATTGCTCATTTGCTGTCTTCCTTCGGTGGCACGGCCTAAATTCGGCGTGCAGGGTCTCCAGCCCCCGCGTCGGCCAGGCCGCGCGGGGATTGCAGTGTTAGTAATGGGTTGGGGGGCGGACGCCTAGCGGCACCGCTCGCGCACGCGCATCGGGATACGTGCGGTCACTGCGCGACCTCCGTGAAACGGGGCGGCCGGCGTTCCGAGAAGGCGGCCAGGCCTTCGGCATAGTCGGCCGAACCGAGGATGCCTGGCAGCGCGGCGCGCTCGATGCGCAGGCTTCCGCCAGCGGCAGCTCGATGCCGGCATAGACCAGTCGCTTGATCGCCGCCAGCGCGGGGGCCGAGCGGCTGGCAAGCAGGGTGGCCAGCGCGCGGGCACGTTCGTCGAGGACTTCTGCAGCAAGCACTTCGCTGACCAATCCGATCTCCAGCGCGTAGTCACTGCTGACCGGCTCGCCGGTCAGCATCAATTGCAGCGCCCGGCTCGCGCCCACCAGGCGCGGCAGGCGCTGCGTGCCGCCCGCGCCGGGGAACGCGCCTACGCGGCTCTCGGTCAGGCCGAGCGTGATGCCGGCCGCGGCCAGCCGCATGTCGCAGCCCAGCGCCAATTCCAACCCGCCGCCCAGCGCAAGGCCGTTCAGCACCGCAATGGTCACGAAACGCGCGCCGGCGATGGCATCGATCACTGCGCGGATCTGACCGTTATGGGCCAGCCGGGCATCCAGGTCCATGCCCTGGCGCTCCTTCAGGTCGGCGCCGGTGCAGAAGGCACGTCCGCTGCCGCGGATCAGCACAATGCGCGCGCGCTGCTGTGTCGCCTGGTTGACCGCCTCCAGCAGCGCGGTGCATGTATTGACGCCCAGCGCATTCATGCGTTCCGGTCGATGCAGGCGGATTTCGAAGGCGTCTTTCCCAATCGCGTCGAGAGTCACGTCTTGATTCACGTTAGATCCTTTTGCAGAACGAGATTCAGGCTGCGGCGCGACTGTCGTGCAGGGCGCGCGACAACGACTCGCGGTGATCCGGATGGGCGATGGCCAGCAGACGCTGGGCCCGCTCCTGCAGCGAACAGCCGCGCAGGTGGGCAACACCCTGCTCGGTGACCACCACGTCGACGTCACTGCGCGCGGTGGTCACCGGTCGTCCGTTCAGCGACGCCACGATGCGCGAATGCTTGCCGTCCGGCGTCGTGGACGGAAAAGCGATGATGGAGCGCCCGCCGGGCGAGGCCACACCGCCACGCACGAAGTCCACCTGCCCGCCCACCGCGCCGAGGTAGCGGTCACCGGCAATCTCGGCGTTTGCCTGTCCCGACAGGTCGATCTCGATCACCGAGTTGATGGAGTGGAACTGCGACAGCGTGGCCGTCACGGCGAGGTTGTGGGTGTACTCCACACTGCGCATGTCGATCGCGCCCGTGCGCTCGGCGAAATCACGCAGGCGCTGCGTGCCGAACAGGCCGCCGGTGACCGTGCGTCCCGCATCGCGCCCCTTGTGCGCGTTTGTCACCACGCCCTGCTCGACCAAGTCGACCAGCACATCGGAGACCACACCACTGTGCACGCCCAGCTCCCGGTGTTGCGACAGCGCCGCAGCCACCGCTGCCGGCAGCGTGCCCACGCCGAGCTGCACCGTGGCGCGGTTGGGGATCAGCGCTGCCACCTGCTGCGCCACCAGCCGCTCCGTGGCGGTGGGCTCGGGATCCGGCATATCGATCAGGCGCTCGTCGCTCTCGACCAGCACATCGATATCCTCGCTGCTTACCCACGTGTCGCCCCGCACCAGCGGCAATGCCGGGTTGACCAGCGCGATCACCAGGCGCGCCTGGCGGATCAGCGCCTGCGTGTAATCGGAGATCACGCCGAGCGTGAAGTCGCCGGTCGACAGCGGCCGCACCTGCACCAGCACCACGTCGGCGCGCAACTGGCCGCTGCGCAGCAGCGACGGCACCGTGCTGACGTGGCATGGCACGATCTCGGCCAGCGATGTCACGCGACGGTTGGTGCCGGCACCGTTGAAGGCGCGCAGGCCGAAGTACTGCGCCAGTTCGGGCTTCAGCGTCTCAGAGGACGATAGGCCGAACAACAGCACCGGCGACCGGAGTTCGTCGCGCTGCGCCACCAGCGCCTCGGTCAGCGCGAGCGGCTCGCCCGGCCCCTGGGGCCAGCTAATCACCTCGCTCTCCCGCAGAAGCTCGGCAAAGCGCAGTTGTTTCAGGGAAATCGTCTTGCTCATAGCTAGTTTGCGTTATGCGTTGATTGTGTCGCGGTGTTTCGATCAGTCGGCCTGAATGCCTTTTCCGGCCTGAGTTGCTTCCAGCGTGTCAGCGATGCGTTCCTCAGCCTGGCGCTCGAACCTAGCCGTGGCTGTCATCGGCCGGCCTTAACACGATCACCTCGTCTAATTAATTTAAATCATTTACGTACAATGTAGAATTGATACTACCGGCTGTCAAGGCGTTTTCGCCCCGGAAGCTGCCTATAGCTCAGTCTGAATCGTCGTCAGTGTGCGTCGAGCTCGTGTCGTGCACGTCGGGGTGCATGAGTTTTTCGCGGGCGCGCCGCTTCCCCAACTGCACGAAGCATATCGAGTAGGCATGGTAGACCCATCGTTAGACGGCGCGGACTTCGGCAGGATCGACTGCTTCGCCACTGTCCCCTCCCAGGTAGGCATGTTGTACACGGTCGCTTCGCAGCAACTCGGCGCTGGTGCCGTCGAGTGCGACCACACCGGTTTCCAGCACGAAGGCATGGTCGGCGATGCGCAGCGCCAGCTTGGCGTTCTGCTCCACCATGACCACGGTGATGCCCTCGGCGTTAATTTTCTGCACCAGTCGGGCCACTTCCAGGATCAGCTTGGGAGCCAGGCCCAGCGTTGGCTCGTCGAGCATCAGGATGCGCGGCTGGCTGATCAGGGCGCGGGCGATCGCCACCATCTGCTGCTCGCCGCCGGAAAGGCTCGACGCGACCTGCCTGGCACGCTCGGCCACGCGCGGAAAGATGTCGTACAGGAATTCCAGGCGCTGGCGGAACTGGCGGCTGTCGCGCGTGCGGTAGGCCCCCATGCGGATGTTCTCGTACACGGTGAGTTCGGGAAACAGCCGTCGCCCCTCCGGGCACAGCACGATGCCGCGGTCGAGCCGTTCGTGCGGCCGCAGCGCCGAAATATCCTCGCCGTCCAGGCGCACCGCGCCCTGGCTTTGCCGGACCAGGCCGGCGATCGTCTTGAGCAAGGTCGACTTACCGGCACCATTGGCCCCGATGATGGCGACGACCCGCTTTTCGGGAATCGTCACAGACACATCGCGCAGCGCGTGCACGCCGCCGTAGTCGACGCAGAGGTGGGATGTATTAAGCAAATTCGTAGTCCTCCCCGAGATAGGCTTCAATGACAGACCGGTCCGACTTCACGGCGGCCGGCGTATCCAGCGCAATCGGCTTGCCCTGGTTGATCACCAGGATGCGGTCGCAGCTGCTCATTACCAGCGGCATGTCGTGCTCCACCAGCAGGATCGTGATGCCGCGCTGCTTGCGCAGCTTGCGGATCAGCGCGCCCATGGCCCGCTTTTCAGAGGGATTGAGGCCGGCCGCGGGCTCATCCATCAGCAGCAGTCGCGGCGCGGCCATCATTGCCATGCCGATGCCAAGGATCTTCTGCAGGCCATAGGCCAAGCCGCCAGCGGGGTTGTCTAGCACGTCGGTCAGGCCGATGAAGCGGGCCACTTCTGCCACATCGACTGCACTGGCGGTGGCGCGGCACGAGAAGTACGCCAGCGGGCTGTGGCTGCGTGCGATGACGCCCGCGCGTCGCAAGTTCTCCGCCACGGTCTGTTCGGCGAACACATGCACCGCCTGGAAGGTCCGGCCGATCCCGCGCCGGCCGATTTCGTCGCTCGAATGGCCGGAAATATTGTGGCCGCCGAAGACCACGGTGCCCGCGCTGGGCCGGAAATGCCCCGCGATGACGTTGAACAACGTCGACTTGCCGGCCCCGTTCGGACCGATGATGCCGAAGATCTCCCCGCTGTGCACTGCGAAGGACACGTTGGAGACCGCGGTCAGGCCGCCGAAGCGGCGGATCAGTCCATCGACTTGCAGCAGGATCTCGCTCATGCCGGCCTCCCTTGACGTTGGATCAGCGATGCCAGGCCGCGCCTGAGGAACAACAGGAACACGATCAGGCACAGCCCGTAGATCAGCAACTGGTACTCACGCGCCTCGCGCAACACCTCCGGCAATGGCACGATCACGATCGCACCGAGCAACGGCCCCAGCGCGGTGCCCGCGCCGCCGATGGCGTTGATCACGATCAGGTCGACAGAGGTCCGGAAGCCGAACGGGTCGGGCGAGAGGAAGCCAAGGTAGAAAGCATAGATGCCGCCGCTGACGCCGGCCATGAAGGCGCTCAGGGTAAAGGCCGCGATCCGCCATGCGAGCGCGTTCGACCCAATGGCGCGGCTCAGCATCTCGTCAGCGCTCAGCGATTGGAAGATGGCGCCGATGTCCGAGCGCTCAAGCGCCTGGATCAACGCGTAGAACGCGGCGGCGGCGAGCAGGCCGAAGACGTAGTAGTCCTGGACCGCAATGAACTGCATGCCGAATACCGAGAACTTCGGGATGCCGTAGAGGCCGCTGTTGCCGCCGAACAGCGACGTCCATTCCTGGAACACCAGGTTGACGATCTGCGCAAAGGCATAAGTCAGCAGCACGAAATACACGCCCTTGATGCGCAGGAACACCGGCCCCAGCACGGCCGCGAAAGCCGCCGCCACGAGGGCGCTCAGCGGCAGCGCTAGTGCCGGCGGCAGGCCAAGCCGCATGGTCAGCAGCGCGCTGCCGTAAGCGCCGATGCCCATGAAGGCCGGCTGGGCGAAGGAGAGTTGCCCGAGCTTGAGCATCAGGTTCATGCTGAGCGCCATCGGAATCATGATGGCGACCATGGTGGCGATATGGAACACGTAGGTGTTATCGAGGCCCCACGGCACCAGCGCCAGCACCGCGATCAGCAGGAAGACATAGACCGGTTTCATCGCGCACTCCTTCCGAGCAGTCCGGTGGGACGTGTCACCACCACCAACAGGACGATGACAAACGAGGCGATCATCGCCGTGCCGGAATCGAGCAGCGTCGACAGGGTCGACTCGCTCAGTCCGATCAACAGCCCGCCCAGCACTGCCCCCGGAATGCTGCCCAGCCCGCCAAGAATTACCACCACGAAGGCCTTCAGCATCGGCAGTTCGCCCATGTACGGCCCGATGGTGTAGATCGGCGCCATCAGTCCGCCGGCCAGCCCGGCGAGCAGACAGGCAATGCCGAACGCCACCACGTAGACCGCGCCCGACTCGACACCCATCAGGCTGGAGGTCTCGGGATCCTGCGCGACCGCCTGCATGGCGAGCCCGAGACGGGAGAACTTCAGGAAGGCGTAGAAGACGGCCAGGATGCCCAGCGCACAGCCGGCCACGATGGTGCGGTCCCATGGGACGACGGTCCCGGCCAGGCTCCACGTGCCCGAGAAGGGCCGTGTGACCGATTGCTCGGCAGGGCCAAAGACGATCAGCGCCCCGGACTGCAGGATGATGCCCAGCGCGAGCGACATGATCATGCAGGCCAGCTCGTCGTTGACCAGCGGGCGGAACAGCACGCGCTCGGCCACCATGCCCAGCACGGCACTGATCACGCCGCCGGCCAGCACTGCGACGAAGAACGGCCAGCCGGCGGTGCCGAACAGAAACAGTACGGCGACTGCCCCGATCATGTAGAACTCACCATGCGCAAAGTTGACGATGCGCATGATGCCGAAGATCAGCGTGAAGCCGAGTGCCATGATCACGTAGATCAGGCTGGCCAGGAGACCGTTGACGACGATCTGCTCAATCATGAGAGATACTCCTTTTCTATAGCGACCGCCGCTTAGCTGCTTAGCGGACCTTGCCCACCACGACGGGCTTGCCATCCTGGATAGCACCGATCTAGGCGACGGCGGTTCAGGTCATCCCAGGCCTTGAAAGCCATGGTAAGAAGCCCAGACTCCGATGTAAAACCATTTAGATCATTTATGCTGGAATGTACGGATAGGGTTTTCTTCAGCTACTGGCCGCGGCCACCTTATTGCGGCTGCATCCCGGACACCTTCACCAGTCGCTCCAGGACTGCAATCTGCTCCTGGTTGAAGCCGGTCAGCCCCTGCGGCGTGGATGGGCGCGCAATCATCCCCATGCGCAGGAAGAAGTCCTGCGCTTCCCCGCTGTTGATCGCTTTGACGAAGGCGGCATTGAGCGCGTCGATCACCGGCTTGGGCGTGCCGCGGGGCGCGTAGTAACCAAGCCAGGAGGCATACTCGTACCCCGGCACGCCGGCCTCGGCCATGGTTGGCAAGTCGCCCAGCGACGGCAATCGCTCTTTCGAGGTGACCGCCAGCGCCCTGACCGTGCCCTGCTTGAGGAAGGGATCGGCCACCATCGGATCCACGATCATGAAGTCCAGCCTGCCAGCCACCAGTTCCAGCATGGCCTGCGACGCCCCCTTGTAGGAGATCTCCTGCGCCTCCACGCCAGTGATCGACCGCAGCAACTGCACCGCCACCTTGCCGCCGGCATTGCCCACGCCGTAGTTCATCTGCCCCGGCCTGGCCTTGGCATAGGCCACCAGTTCCGGCACAGACTTGATCGGCAGGTTGGACCTCACCACCAGTACCAGCGGATTGATGGTGACCTGCGTGATGGGTGCGAAGTCGCGGATGGGATCATAGGACAGGTTCTTCACCAGATGGACGTTGGCCGCCATGGTGGTGTTGCCGCCGAGGAACAGCGTGTAGCCGTCGGGCGGCGCGCGCCGCGCCTGATCGGCGCCGAGCGTGCCGGTCTCGCTGGCCTTGCTGACGACGACGATGGGCTGGCCCAGCGTCTTCGTCATCTCGGCGCCGAGGAAGCGGGTGAGCAGGTCGGACGTCGAGCCCGGCGTGCTGGTGATGATGACCTGGATCGGCCTGGCCGGGAAACGCTCGGCTTGCGCAAGCGCCGGCGTTGCCGAGACGGCCATGGCGGACAGCATCAGGCATTGGGTAAGTCTCTTTTTCATGCCCGTTCCAAACGATTGCATGTTGTCTCCTTATTTCGCATGCCATGGCAGCCGCGGCCACGCTCGGCAGGCGCTGCCGCCGCGGCCGCCCGCCCAATGTCAGTTCAGCGCGCAGTCGATATGCTGCGGCAGCAAGAACTCGCGCAGCCCGTCCTCGCCCCACTCGGCGCCCACGCCGCTGTGCTTGTAGCCGATCATCGGCGCATCCGGCCGCAGCGGGCTGCCGCCGTTGATCTGGACTGTGCCCACGCGCAGCTCGGGCACGAGTTTCAGGCACTCTTCCTTCGCGCCGAACAGGTAGGCCTTCAAACCAAGCTCGGAATCGTTGGCGATCTGAATAGCCTCTTCGACGGTCCGGTAGGTGAGCACGACCGACACCGGCCCGAAGATTTCTTCGCGCGCGAGGGGCGACTGGTTGTCGAGGCCGCCCACCAGCGCGGGGTTCAGGAACCAACCCCTGTCGATGTTCGGCCGTCCGCCGCCCGCGATGATGTTGCCGCCCGCTTCCAGCGCCTGGCGCAGGCGAGCCTCGATGCGGCTACGCTGGGCCGCCGTCACCACCGGGCCGAGCACCGTGGCCGGGTCGCGGGGGTCGCCCACCTTGATCTGCGGATACACCTTGCGGCTGATCTCCGCGAACTCCTCATAGCGGGACTCCTCCACCAGGATGCGGGTGGGCGAGCCGCAGCCCTGGCCGGCGTTGCGGGCATAGCGCGCATGCAGCGAATAGGCGTACTTGTTGAAGTCCACCCCCGGCAGCATGATGGCCGCCGATTTGCCGCCCAGCTCCAGCACGACGCTGCGCAGCCCGGCCGCCGCTTGTTGCATGACCTGCCGCCCGACGTTCACCGAGCCGGTGAAGCTGACCTTGGCGACGCCCGGATGCTCGGTGAGCGCACGCCCTACCTCCGCCCCCCCGGCGAGGATGTTGACCACGCCCGGGGGGAAGCCCGCGCGGCGCACCAGCTCGCCCAGCATCAGCACGGCCAGCGGTGCCTGCGGCGACGACAGCAGCACCGTGGTGCAGCCGGCGGCCAAGGCCGCGCCGATCTTGGTCGCGCCGATCAGGATCGGGTAGTTGAACGCCGAGATGGCCGCCACCACGCCGACGGGCCGGTAGGCCACCATGCTGACGGCGGTATTGGTGTTGTTGAAGCCCAGGTGCCGGGTACGGTCGCGCGTGGCGGCCTCGGCAAACCAGCGTACGAATGCCGCCGGCGTGTCGATATGGTTGGACTTCAGCGACACCGGCGTGCCGACCTCCGATACCAGCACGTCCATGAGCTGGTCGCGGTGCTCCTCGATCAGGTCGGCAAACTTCAGCAGGACCTGCTTGCGGAACTCGGGGTTCTTCCAAACGCCGCTCTCGAAGGCGGCGTTGGCGCGGTTCACAGCCTCGTCGACCTGGGCGATCGAGGCCCCGGCGAACTCAGCAACCAACTCCTCTGTGGCCGGGTCGATGACCTTCAGCAGCTCGCCCTCGCCGGCGCGATCCTCGTTGCCGATCAGCAACCGGGTATGAATGGCATTCGATTCCATGGTGACGCTTTCCTTTGGCATGCTCGCAATCTCACAGATGTCTACGGGAGTCGACTCAGAGGGCCGCCAAGCCTGCTTCCTTGCTCAGGCGGCCCCAGAAGCGGATTTGGTCCTGCACGAAAGCCTGGAAGGCCTCCGGCGTGGAGCTGGTGGCGATCATGCCCAGCTCGGCAAAGTACTTCTCAGTGGCGGGATCCTTCACCGCCTTCGTGAACGCCTCGTTCAGCCGCTGCGTGACCGCCGGCGGCATGCGAGCGGGGCCGAACAGGCCGCCCCACGAGGCATAGTCATAATCCGGCAGGCCCGCCTGCGCGAAGGGAACGGCTTCCGGCATGGAGGGCAGCCGCTGCTTCGACGTCAGGCCGATCACGCGCACCTTGCCACTCTGGGCAATCGGGCGGATCACCAGCGGATCGACCAGCATGAAGTCCAGCCGTCCGGCCACGAGGTCGGTCAGCGCCTGCGCGGTACCCGGATAGCTCACCGCCACCGCATCGATGCCGGCCTGCGCCTTGAGCAACTGCGCGGCCACCAGCCCGCCCGAATTGCCGGTGCCATAGCTGAGCTTGCCGGGGCGCTCCTTGGCGTAGCGGATGAACTCCGACAGCGAATGCACCGGCATGCCGGCCTTCACCACCAGCAGCAGCGGATTGACCGTGAACTGGGTGATCGGTGTGAAATCCTTGACCGGGTCATAGCCCAGGTTGCGGATCATGTAGAGGTTGGCCGCGTGTGAGGAATTGGTGCCGAGGAACAGCGTATAGCCGTCGCTGGGCGCATTCAGCACCGCGCGCGCCGCCACTACCCCCTGCGCGCCCGGGCGCGACTCCACCACCACAGGCTGGCCCAGCGTCTTGCCGACATGCTCGCCAAGCCGGCGGGCAAGCAAGTCGGAGGTGCTCCCGGGCGGGAACGAGATCACCAGCTTGATGGGACGGTTCGGAAAGTCAGCCTGCGCCTGCGCGCCGCCGAAAGGCAGGATGGCCAGCGCCGCCAGCAGCAGGCCGAAGCACTTGAGTCTCATGGTGTGAATCCTGATACCAGTTGGGAAGATAGCTGCGCGGCTTACGAGGCGGTCAGGCCGGCATCCTTGGTCACGCGCGCCCAGAACCGGATCTGTTCCTTGACGTAGGCCATGAACTGGGTCGGATTGGCGCCCGAAGCCACCATGCCGATGTCAGCGAGGAATTTCACCGTTGAGGGCTCGGCCAGCGCCTTGGCAAAGGCTTCGTAGAGACGGCGCACGATCTGGGGAGGCATGCTGGCCGGACCAAACAGGCCGATCCACGATTCGTACTCGAAGTTCGGCAGGCCCAGGTCAGCCATCGGCGCCACGTCCGGCAGGGTCATCAGCCGCTGCTTCGACGTCAGGCCCAGCGCGCGCAGCTTGCCGGTCTGCAGGAATGACTTGACGATCATCGGGTCGGTCACCATGAAGTCCAGCCGTCCGGCCACGAAGTCGTTGACGGCCTGCGCGTTGCCCGGGTAGTTCACGCCTACCGCGTCGATGCCGGCCTGCGTCTTGAGCATTTGCGCCGCCACTAGGCTGCCGGTGTTGCCGGTGCCGTAACTGAGCTTGCCGGGGCGCTCCTTCGCGTAGCGGATGAACTCCTGCAACGTGCGCACCGGCATCGCGGCATTCACCACCAGCACCAGCGGATTCACCGTGAAGCGCATGATGGGCGTGAAGTCCTTGACCGGGTCGTAGCCCAGTTCCTTGAACAGGTAAGGGCTCGCCGCATGGGTCGAATTAGTGCCCAGCAGCAGCGTATAGCCGTCGGGGCTCGCCTTGGCGATAGCCCGCGTCGCGACCGTGCCCTGCCCGCCCGGGCGGGTTTCCACCACTACCGGCTGCCCGAGCGTTTTCGCCACATGCTCTCCGAGCCGGCGCGCGATCACGTCTGAGCTGCCCGGCGCGAACGGCGTGACGATGCGGATAGGCTTGTTCGGATATTCCGCCTGCGCCCATGCCTTGCCGCCCAGGGCAAGCATGGACGACGTCGCCAGGATGAAGTCTCTTCGAGAGAGCGTCATGAAGGGCTCCGATAGCGTGCGTTAGCCGTGCGGCAGCAGCACCTGGCGCACCACCTCGCCGCGGTCCAGCAGGTCGAGGTTGCGGTTCAGGTCTTCGAAGCGCATGGTGCCGCTCTTGAGCCGGTCAACCGGCATGCGGCCTTCCTGGTAGAACTTGAGGTACTTCGGGATGTCGCGCACGGGCACGCAGCTGCCCATGAACGAGCCGCGGAACACGCGCTCCTCCGACACCAGCGCCGCATGGGCGTACTGGTACATCTCACCGGTGGCGCCCAGACCCACGCAGATAATCTCCCCGCCCTTGCGCGTGAGCGCGTTGGCGCTGGTCATTGCCACCGGGCTGCCAGAGATTTCGAAGGTGAAGTCCACGCCGCCTCGCGTCAGGTCCTTTACCGTCTCGACAAGCTTTGGGTCCCGCGCGTTAAGCGTCCGTGTGCAGCCCAGTTCTGTCGCCAGTCCGAACTTGTTCTCGTTGATGTCGATGCCGATGATTTCCGAAGCGCCCGAGATGCGCGCAGCCATCACCGCGTTGAGCCCCACTCCGCCCAGCCCGAACACCGCCACCGTCTGGCCGGGTCGCACCTTGGCCGAATTGAACACGCTGCCCGCGCCGGTCACAACTGCGCAGCCGAACATCGCCGCCACGTCAAGCGGAATGCTCGGGTCGATCTTGATCAGCGAGGTCGGCACGGTCACCGCGTACTGGGCGAACGACGAGATACCACTGTAGTGATAAAGCGGCTGGCCGCGATAGCTGAGGCGGCGCTCGCCATCGGAAAGCAGTCCCTGCGAACGCGCCATCGTCACGCTCTCGCACAGCACCGGGCGGTTCTCGTTACAGAACTGACAGTGCCCGCAATCGGCCACCGCCGTCATGACCACGTGGTCGCCGGGCTTGAGGTGCGTCACGCCCCGGCCCACCTCGCGCACGATGCCGGCGCCTTCGTGGCCGCCGACCACTGGCAGCTTGCGCTTCCTGAGCCCCGCGACTTGCGACAGGTCGGAATGGCACAGGCCCGCGCCCCGGATCTCGACCAGTACTTCGCCCTCCCCGGGACCTTCCAGTTCCACTTCCTCGATCCGGAACGGCTGGCTATCGACATAGGGCGTCGGCAGGCCTTGCTCATACATTACGGCGGCAATCATCCGCATTGTCTCTCTCCATCGGTCATTGGTTGGCGCCTGGCATCGCCCCGGCTGGCGCCGGGAGATGCAGGCCTCTCTGGTTAAGCATCGTAGAAGCAGTTGCAGGTACTGTCAAACCATTTATATGATTTATAGTAACATGGGTGCCGTCGAATGTGAAAAGCTAGCACCCTACGGCACGACCGCCGCGGTGGATCCCGCTACCGCGCTCTTCAGTCGCGCTCCGTTTCTCGCGGGGGGAAGCCGCCGCATGGCGGCCCAGAACAATGCATTTAGCGCTGACGACTTCCTCGCCGCCTGCAGACAGTCCTCCTGAAATGCATGGCCAAGCCGAACCCCTAATTCCGCTGCACATGCGAAGCATACGACCTTCTGCCGCGAATCCGTATTTGCGATCCATTGCTCCAGCAACCGCTGCAGCGGCGTCTCCGCAAGCCCTTGTCTGCTGCGCGCTGCGCGGCTGATTTCGCCGCTGGTTGCTCGCACTTCGTGTAGTAGTGCCGTCAACTCGACAGCAAGCTCGCCTTTTCTCATGTTCACGCTTCAAAGTACTGGAGAATGGATTGCGTACGGAGTCGAGCAGAACACGGCCTGCGGCAAAGCAGCCGTGCTTGGACCTGCTATGATGTTCAAGCTTGCGGGAGCGAACTTGATTTAGAACGATCCCATGCTGAGGAAGCCATCGACGGGATCGAAGTCGCTCATCAGCTTCTTGCCGACCAAGTCCTTCAGCGTCTCGGTCGTACCGCCACCCAGCGTGCCGTAGCGTGCCCCACGATAGAACCGCGACACCGGATACTCGTCGGTGAAGCCATAGCCGCC
>NZ_JBFTQG010000084.1:0-13478 GCF_056398885.1 Cupriavidus sp. 01T418 | reverse complement strand
GAGCAGGAGTTTGCGGGGCTGAATCTTGGCGACGCCCGCCTCAACAGAAGGGCGAAGAAATTGATAGAACGACTTGCGGCCAAACCGAAGGCCAGTATCCCTGAGGCGTGCGATAGCTGGAGCGAGACGTGCGCGGCCTACCGTTTTTTGCGCAATACGGATGTGGCTTGGGATGCCATACTGGAACCGCATTGGGCGAGCACGCAGGAGCGCATGCGCAGCCAGTCGGTCGTGCTGTGCATCCAGGACACGACCGAACTGGATTTCAATGCCCAGGACATCGACGGACTGGGGCCATTGAACTATGAAGCGCGGCGCGGCATGTATCTGCACCCGACTTATGCGGTGACGGCTGAACGGGAACCGCTGGGCGTGCTCGACGCGTGGATGTGGGCACGTGAAGAGCGCGGTGCCGACGGTGTGCGCCCCGGCCAGAAAGAAAGCACCCGCTGGGTTGAAGGGTACGAGCGCGTGGCTGAAATGGCGCTCGACATGCCGGGCACGCGGCTGGTGTACGTGGCCGACCGCGAGGCGGACATGGTGGAGATGATGCGCCGAGCCGACGAATTGGGCAGGCCGGCGGATTGGCTGGTGCGCGCCAAGCATGACCGCTGCCTGCCCGAGAGCGAGGGCGTCCGGTTGTGGGCCAGCACCACGAGCACGGAGCCCTTGGGTGAGATCACCTTCGTGAGCGGCGCGCGCGAGGGCCAGAAGAGCCGCACCGTGCGCCAGCAACTGTGGGCCCGCGAGGTCGAGATCGCGGATGGCAGACAGGGAAAGATCAAGGTTCACTGCGTGATCGCGCGTGAAGTGGGAGCGCCGGCAGGCATCAAGCCGATTGAATGGCGCTTGCTGACCAACCGCGTGGTCGAGACGCAAGAACAAGCTGTCGAACTGATCAATTGGTACCGGGCGCGCTGGGAAATCGAAATCTATTTCCATGTGCTCAAGAACGGTTGCGAAGTGGAGTCCTTGCAGTTGGCCGCCGTTGACCGGATTGAGCGCGCCCTGGCCTTGTTCCTGGTGGTTGCATGGCGCGTGACTTATCTGATGCGCAAAGGCCGGACCTGCCCCGAGCTGGACGCCTCTTTGTTCTTCGATCCAGACGAAATTCGTGGTGCGTATCTGCTGGCCAAAAAGAAGATGCCGGCGACACCGCCTACCGTGAACGAGGTCGTGCGGCTGATTGCGCAAATCGGCGGTTTCCTCGCTCGCAAGGGCGACGGCGAACCCGGCGCCAAGACAATCTGGCGCGGACTCGATCGGGTACTTGCCGCTGCTGAAACGCTGCGCGCGCTACGTGAGGGGCTCGGCTGACTTATGTATAAAGGTATGGGCATGACCATTTGACAGCATGTGCGTTGGTCATTCTTTTGATTTAAAACTAACTCAAGCAATGATGACATTCCCTAGCGAAAATTTCTTGCTACAAACCGATGTTGCGCGCGAACTGTACTTCGATTTCGCATGCGACCAACCGGTCTACGACTATCATTCTCATCTGTCCGTTCAAGCGATTGCCGAAAATCGGAAATTCTCCAGCATAGCCGAGGCGTGGCTTGCCGGAGACCACTACAAGTGGCGCGCGATGCGTGCAAACGGCATCCATGAAGATCGTATCAGTGGAAACGCCAGTGAGCGCGATAAGTTTCAAGCATGGGCGGAAACCGTGCCGCGAACCATTGGCAATCCGCTCTATCATTGGTCCATGCTCGAGTTGCGGCGCCCGCTCGACGTCAACGGCGGCCTGCTTGGGCCAGACACCGCGGAGATGATCTGGCAGACAGCGAATGCACGGCTCGGCGAGCCCAATATGGGCGCGCGCGATATCCTGATTGGCGCCAAGATGGCGCTGGTCGGGACAACCGATGACCCGACGATCAGTCTCGATTGGCACCGGAAGCTTTCAGCGGATCCTGATCTGACGGTTGTTCCGACATGGCGTGCCGACAATCTGTACAAGATCGAGTCTGCGGGTTTCGCTGAGTATGTTGCCCGCCTGTCTGCGGCAACCGATGTTGATATTGAGAGCTTCCAGTCCTTCTGGACTGCGGTGGAGCGCCGGCTCGAGTATTTCCATGCAAATGGCTGTCGCCTTGCTGATCACGGCCTCGACTACGTGTGTTACGAGGAGTGTGATGAAGCTGCATTGACGGCAATCCTGCGCAAGAGGTTGGCTGGTGGCGTCGTCTTGCCTCGCGAAGCTGCTGCGTTCAGAACCGCTGTCCAAGTGGCGCTGGGCCGAGAGTATGGACGCCGCGGCTGGGTAATGCAGCTGCATATCGGTGCCATCGTTTCGCCTAATACCAGGAGGCTGGCTGCGCTGGGTCCCAATACCGGGTTCGACTGCATGGACGATGCGCCCATCGTGCGACCACTGCTAGGTGTGATGAACGCGCTCGAGCACGACGACCTTTTGCCCAGGACTATTCTTTACTGCGCCAATCCGGTGCATCAGGCCGCGCTTGCAACGCTGGCCGGTGTCTTCCAGGGCGGGGGAGTCGCCGGAAAAATTCAGCTTGGCTCCGGCTGGTGGTTCAATGATCAGAAGGATGGGATGGAGCATCAGCTCACGCAGCTTGCGCACATCGGCCTGTTGTGTAATTTCATCGGCATGCTTACCGATTCGCGTAGCTTCCTGTCCGTAAGCCGACACGAGTATTTTCGACGTATTTTGTGCAATCTGATTGGAAATTTCGTTGCTCGTGGTGAATGGCCAAACGATATCCCATTTCTTGGACGCATGGTTTCGGATATCTGCTTTGGTAACGCGCGCCGCTATTTCCCATTTTCCCTCAAGAGGGGAGCGGACGAATCTCTATGACCATGTGCCAACAAGGTGTAACAGCGCATCCGTCCCCGGGGCCAGAAAAATCTGGTGGTCCGCAATGCCCAATGCCCAATACCTGCGCCTCAGGCTCGGAAGCGGGCACAGCCGGGCATTTGCAGCACGTTAATTACAGTTGCATGGCAAGCGTCCCCAACGCCTCTCTGGATAGATGGCGATCAAATTACTGTCGATTGCTGCGCTTGCCAGGTGTATGAGGCGCCACCGCGGCATGGTTAAATTCCCAGGCACGCTTGAGAGGGGGGCGAGGCGTGCCGAGCGCAACTACACTGAAGCGACGTGGCGTCGTGCAGGGCATCGCTGGTGACATCGTTGGGGGCCTGCACATGCCATAGAGGGCTTTCCGACCGGCGCCCGATATCGGTCTCGCGGGAGATTTCGCAAATGCAGGAATTTGACTTCTACATCAACTTGAAAAAGCCGACACTCGGCCTCTATGTGCGCAAGGGAGCAGGGCTCCCTGACTTGGCCGACGCAGATCAATGGCAACGCGAAGGTAGTGTCGGGCAGGACGAGGTGCCACCCGGGATATTGAAGGGTCTGGAGGCCAATGGCCACGCCTTTCAGGAGTTGGGCGGGTAGATTTACATTTGGACAGTCAGCGTACCTACGGGATACGCAGCCGTTCCGGATGTGTGTAGACGACCAGGCTGCCACTTCGCACAAAGCCGGCCAGCGTTATCGCAGCGGAGTCTGCCAGCCGCACGGCGAGCGCCGTTGGACCGGATACCGCGGCAAGGATCCCCGCACCGATCGATGCCGTCTTGAGCACCATCTCGTAGCTGGCCCGGCTGGTGATAATCACCGCGCCGCGCTTGGTATCCTCGTTGGTGCTCGCAAGTGCACCGGCGAGTTTGTCGAGCGCATTGTGACGACCCACGTCTTCGCGCACAAAGGCCAATGCGCCATCCGCACGCAGCCACGCCGCCGCGTGCGTCGCCCCGGTATCGCGCAGCAGTGCCTGGCGTTTGACCAGGGCGGCAAAAGCCGCATCGAAGACAGTCGGATCGAAGATGGCATGGCTATGCACCGGCTGCGGCACGCGCATGATCTCGCCCAGTGACTCGATGCCGCACAGGCCGCATCCGGTACGACCCGCCAGCGCGCGGCGGCGGGTCTTTAGCCTGGCGAAGGCAGCGGTGGCGATCTCCACCTTGACAGTCACGCCGTCTGCACCGGCTTCCACGTCGATGCCATAGATCTCGCTCGCGCTGTCGACAATGCCTTCGCTGAGGCTGAAGCCGATGGCAAAGTCATCGAGATCGGCTGGTGTAGCCAGCATGACCGCATGGGAGATGCCGTTGTACTCGAGCGCGACCGGCAATTCCTCGGCCAAACGGTCTTCCTCGGCCGTCACGGTGCCGTGACGCCAGCGTCTGACTGGGAACGAGCGCAGCGTCGGCACATGTTCAATGCCTGCGCTGCTGTCTACCGCTGGCACATCGCGCCTCATCGACTCCCCGCTGGTGGCCTCAATGCGTTTTCATCCCGGCCGCGGCCATGGACAGCCTGATCAACTCCACGACTAGTCCCATGATAGTGACGCCCCCAGCCCAGAATGCGACTAACCAGAGAATAAGGCTTCCGAGCAGCGGGACCTCGATCGCAAAGTGTCTTTTCTCTGCTTTCATGTCCGGCCAGCCGAAGAGGATCCGCGGGGAAGGCTGCCCGGGGATGTTCTCCCAGTGCCCCTCGATTGCCGCGATTCTCGCCGGCTGATGCTCGAGCGTGTTGACCCCGTGCGCGCCGCTGGATTGTCGCGCCCGCGCAGCAAATGCAAGCGTGCTCGATGTTTCCATTTGTTCTTTTCTGCCTTGCGCTGTTAAAGGCAAGTCCCCCAGTGAGACAGGAACAGCAGCGAACACGTTGAACTATTTTTGTACGGTGCAAGGGTTTCCGATATGAGCTTATACGCCAGACAAGAGTAGACGTTACGATTTCGATGTCGTGGATGACGCATATTGAAAATAGAGAACATACGTGATGTCTGAGGCATGCGCTTGAGGCCGGCACCATTTGTAACTGGCACTTGCCGAGCAGGAAGCCGAGGCTATTGTTAGGAAAAGCTCGCCTGGCGGCGACGCTGAGGCAACAACTGCCTTGGGCAGTCTGAGGCGAATCGGCTTCATGGAGCAATCATGGCTACGCGACGGGAAGTGCCCGGCATCAGGCCCTACGATGGACCGGCTGGCGGCTGGGGGGCGCTTCGTGCGACGACACAGGCGATCCGCCTGCAAATGGAAACGGTCAAGGCGCCACTCACACTGATGCGGACCAACCAGCCCGACGGGTTCGATTGTCCCGGGTGCGCGTGGCCCGACAAGGAGCATAAGTCGACGTTCCAGTTCTGCGAGAACGGTGCCAAGGCCGTGACTTGGGAGGCCACGACGAAACGGGTGCGGCCGGAGTTCTTTGCAAGCAACACGGTGTCGTCGTTGTTGCAAAAATCCGATTTCGAACTGGAGGATATGGGACGCCTGACCCATCCGCTGGTCTACGATCGGTCCACAGACACGTTCCGGGCAGTCGAATGGGGCGATGCGTTTGCCCGGATCGGTGAAATCCTGCGCGGGCTGTCGCCCGACCAGGTCGAGTTCTATACGTCGGGCAGGGCCTCGAACGAGGCTGCTTACTTGTTCCAGCTCTTCGCACGGGAGTATGGGTCGAACAATTTCCCGGACTGCTCGAATATGTGCCACGAGCCTACCAGCGTGGGCTTGCCACAGTCGATCGGTATCGGCAAGGGCACGGTGTCATTGGAGGACTTCGACAGTTGTGAACTGATTATCGCCATGGGCCACAATCCCGGGACTAATCACCCTCGAATGATGGGGACGCTTCATGAAGCGTCCCGGCGCGATGTTCCCATCGTGGTGTTCAATCCGCTCAAGGAGCGTGCGCTCGAACGATTTGCGGATCCTCAGAACTGGCTGGAGATGGCGACTTACGGTTCGACCAGAATCGCATCAACCTATTATCAGGTCGACGCTGGCGGAGATGCAGCCTCGCTCAAGGGAATAATGAAGGCGCTACTGGCGATGGATGCAGATAAAGGGGATGTGCTGGACCGTGATTTCATTGCGGTGCACACGGAAGGATTCGACGCATTTGCCGCCGACCTGGCGGCGACCACGTGGGATGATATCGAGAAGGCGAGCGGACTTACCCGCGCGGATCTCGAGCAAGTTGCAGACCTTTATGCAAAATCGAATGCCACGATCGTCACTTATGGCATGGGTGTGACACAGCATTGCAAGGGCACCGCCAATGTCCGCCTGATTGCTGATTTGTTGCTCCTGCGTGGAAATTTTGGCAAGCCCGGTGCGGGCATTTGCCCATTACGCGGCCATTCCAACGTGCAGGGGAACCGCACCGTCGGCATCACCGAGAAGCCGTCGGCCGATTTCCTTCAGCGCATCGAAAACACCATCGGCTTCAAGCCGCCCACCGGGCACGGACACGATGCCGTGAAGGCGATGCAGGCGATGATTGATGGCTCGTCCAAGGCACTGATCTGCCTGGGCGGGAACTTCGCAGTCGCGCTGCCCGATTCCGGTCAATCCTTCCCCGCGATGGCGAAGCTCGATCTGAGCGTGCACATCGGCACCAAGCTGAATCGCTCGCACCTGCTGGTGGCCAAGGAAACGTATGTGCTGCCGTGCTTGGGCCGCACGGAGCTTGACGTGCAGGCCGGCGGGCCACAATCGGTGACGGTCGAGGACTCGATGTCCATGGTCCATGCATCGGCCGGCAAGCTCACGCCGGCCTCTGAATTCTTGCGTTCCGAGCCGTCGATCGTCGCGGGAATGGCTACCGCGACCTTGCCTGACAGCAAGGTGCCGTGGTCGGACCTGGTTGCCGAGTATGACAGGATCCGCGACCTGATTGAAAAGACGGTGCCGGGATTCGATAATTTCAACGCGCGCATCCGCGTCCCTGGCGGGTTCCGCCTGCCACTTCCACCGACCGAACGCAAGTGGACTACGCCATCGGGCAAGGCGGTTTTCTCCGTATATGGCGGCGTTAAGGAAGACGCCGACGTCCTGGGCGGCGAGAATGTTTTGCGTCTCATGACGATCCGCAGTCACGATCAGTACAACACCACCATCTATGCACTGGATGACCGCTATCGAGGCGTATTCGGTCGACGCGATGTGCTATTCATGCACGAAGCCGACATGGCTGCGCGAGGCTTGGAACATGGGGACCTGGTGGATATCGAGACCATCGTAACTGGCAGACAGCTAAGTCTCAAACGGATCACTGCCATCGCCTATGCAAACATTGCACGGGGTTCGGTGGCGGCGTATTACCCGGAAGCGAACGTGCTGGTGCCTCTGGACTACATTGACAAGGAAAGCGGTACGCCTTCGTACAAGTCTATTCCTGTGCGCGTGGTGCATTCGGAAGTGACATAGCCTATGGGGCGGGCATGACTTGGCTTGGGGGCAACCGCCTCGAATGATATCGCTCCTGCGAGCGCTCGGGCGGGCAAGGCAGGGTAATACCGGAGTTTTTTCATCTTAACTTAGACCCATCCCCTGGCGCCATAGCGTCGGTCCAAGGAGCACGTCAAACGAATCAACACAAACGTAGTGCTAGCCCCGTCCCTCAGCCCCTTCGCGCTTTGTGCCACTCGCGCCGCAGACGAGCCACGCTTCAGGTTTGCCTGCTTTGCAGCGATGAGCACTGAAGTACTTTCTGTTCTGGTGCTGAGCCCAACCGGGAGGCTCGGAACTTCGAGTGCCCGCGCGCGGGGCGCTACGTTTCCTTGTGAATGATGATTTGGTCGTGTGCTTGCCAGTACTTGGTCTGCCGGCCGGCGCTACCCATGGCTCGCGCCACGGCGGCCTGCGCAAAGCACGCGACCCACCTACGGAGAAAAGTCCATCATGCCGACCCTATGTGAAATCTGCAACGCGCGTCCCGCCGTGGCCCGGGTGACTGTGGTCCAGGACGGCGAGCGCAAGACGATGTCGATCTGCGATTACGACTATCGGCAGCTGCTGCGCCACCAGGACATGCTCAATCCGTTCGATTCGCTGCTGGGTGGCGGCGGCTTGTCCCGGTTCTTCAGGGGCATGGGAGGGGGGATGGACGATGACGAGCATCCCGGATTCTCGACCGAGGTTCAGCGTGAATCCGTCGACCCCACCGACGCGTTTAGCGAGCAGACGATGGAACTGCTACAGCGCGCGGCGGAGAAGGCCCACGAACTGCGGCGCAATGAACTCGACACAGAGCATCTGCTCTACGTGCTCGCCGATACCGACGTCTGCACGGCGCTGCTCAAGGAACTGAAGCTCTCGCCGCAGGATATCAAGGGGTACATCGACGAGCACGCGCAGACCGGCACCGCCGAACCCGATGCGGGTATCGACAAGATGACGATATCGCCGCGGCTGAAGAAGGCCTTCCAGTATGCCTTCCAGGCCTCGCGTGACATGGGGCATTCCTATGTTGGGCCCGAGCACCTGCTGATCGGCCTGGCCTCGGTGCCGGACAGCATCGCCGGGACGCTGCTCAAGAAGTATGGCGTAACCCCGGAGGCGCTGCGTCAGAAGGTGGTGAAGGTGGTCGGCAAGGGGGCGGAGGATGGCCGCGTCGATACGCCGACCGGCACGCCAACGCTGGACAAGTTCGGGCGCGACCTGACCGCGATCGCGCGGCAGGGCAAGCTCGACCCGGTGCTGGGCCGCGCGCAGGAAATCGAGAGTACGATCGAAGTGCTGGCGCGGCGCAAGAAGAACAACCCGGTCCTGATCGGCGAGCCGGGCGTCGGCAAGACGGCTATCGTGGAAGGGCTGGCGCAGCGCATCGTCAACGGCGACGTGCCGGAGGTGCTACGCGGCAAGCGGCTCGTGGAGGTGAACATCAACTCGATGGTGGCTGGCGCCAAGTATCGCGGCGAGTTCGAGGAACGCGCCAAGCAGCTGATCGATGAGGTGACGGCCAAGAACGACGAGCTGATCCTGTTCATCGACGAACTGCACACCATCGTCGGCGCGGGGCAAGGCGGCGGCGAGGGCGGCCTCGATATCGCCAACGTGCTCAAGCCTGCGCTGGCGCGCGGCGAGCTGAGCCTGATCGGCGCGACGACGCTGAACGAATACCAGAAGTACATCGAGAAAGACGCGGCGCTGGAACGGCGCTTCCAGCCGGTGCTGGTGCCGGAGCCCACCGTCGAGCAGACCATCGTCATCTTGCGCGGCTTGCGCGACAAGCTCGAGGCGCACCACCAGGTCACGTTTGCCGACGACGCCTTCGTCGCCGCGGCGGAAATGTCGGACCGCTACATCACGTCGCGCTTCCTGCCGGACAAGGCCATCGACCTGATCGACCAGGCTGCGGCCCGCGTGCGCATCAGCTCGACCTCGCGTCCTGCGGACATCCAGGAACTGGAGGCCGAAATCGCCCAGCTCAAGCGCGAGCAGGACTATGCCTCGTCGCGCAAGCGCTTTGACGAGGCCAAGGCCTTCGAGGACCGCATCAAGGACAAGCAGAAGCGGCTGGACGAGCTGACCGAGGCCTGGCAGCGCAAGACAGGGTCAGAAACGCTGGAAGTGACGGTCGCGGCCATCGCCGAAGTGCTGTCGCGCCTGACCGGCATCCCGGTGACCGATCTCACCCAGGAAGAACGCCAGAAGCTGCTGAAGATGGAAGAGCGGCTGCGCGAGCGTGTGGTGGGGCAGGACGACGCGGTGATCGCTGTCAGCGACGCGGTGCGCCTGTCGAGGGCGGGGCTGGGGCAGGCCAACCGCCCGATCGCCACCTTCCTTTTCCTCGGGCCGACCGGCGTAGGCAAGACCGAGCTGGCCAAGGCGCTGGCGGAAACTGTGTTCGGCGACGAGCAGGCCATCATCCGCATCGACATGTCCGAGTACATGGAGCGCCATGCCGTGGCACGGCTGATTGGCGCGCCACCGGGCTATGTTGGCTACGACGAGGGCGGCCAGCTGACCGAACGCGTGCGGCGCAAGCCCTACAGCGTGATCCTGCTGGATGAGATCGAGAAGGCCCACCCCGACGTGAACAACGTGCTGCTGCAGGTGTTCGACGACGGTCGGCTGACCGACGGCAAGGGCCGCGTGGTGGATTTCAGCAATACTGTCATCATCGCCACCAGCAACCTGGGCGCGCCCATCATCATGGAGAACCTGGAGAAGCCAGAGGCGTCGCGGATGACCGAGAAGGACTTGCGGGAGGCGCTGATGAAGGTGCTGAAGGGGCATTTCCGGCCCGAGTTCCTCAACCGTATCGACGACATTATCGTGTTCCATGCGCTCTCGCGCGAGAATATCCGCGCTATCGTGCAGATCCAGCTGGACCGAGTGGTACGCACTGCCGCCGCGCAGGACATCACCGTGAAGCTCGATGATGCGCTGGTCGAACACCTGGTGGAGGTGGGCTACCAGCCGGAGTTCGGCGCGCGCGAGCTGCGGCGCCAGATTCGTCAGGCCGTCGAGACCAGGCTGGCCAAGGAGATACTGGGCGACAAGCTGAAATCCGGCGACAGCGTCGAGCTGGGCTATGACAAAGAGAGCGGCGATGTGGTCATCACGAAGACAGACGCGCCGCGCAAAGCCAAGGCAGGCAAGGCGGCTGCCAAAGGCCCTGCGTCCAAGGCGGCAACCAGCACGGTCCCCGCCGGAGATGCCAGCTCATGAAAGAGCGAATGTACTGAGGCGCCAGGTACTCGCCTCGGCATGACGCAAACGCCGAGGCGATCCGTTCACATTGAATGGGTGCAATGGATGTTGGAGTGGCTTCCGGAGTCCCCTGGGCTTGCATTGACTGCGGAAGCTGCCGCCACGAAGTGCGGCATACCAGGAGGCAGCTGGACTTCCGGCGATTCGGTGTGTGTGTGTGTGTGTGTGTGTCTGACCCAACGGGTCTGCAAAACCCGTATGGGGTTCGAGCGGAAATAGGTTCCTACGCAAGAGAAAATCATGATCGTGCGGCCAAAGCGAAACAGATCCTCGCCAAGGTGCAACGCGTAGTCACCGCCGCGGGTCGAGAGTACGCAGCCGCCGTTGAGCGCGGGTGGTACTGCCGGGATTTGGAATGGCTAGCTTTCAATGCTTTGCATGAAGACCCGTACTGACGGGTCGAGCGATGCCATCCATTCCGATTCCTGTCCAGGCTCAGGCAGGATTTCGCCATACTCGATCATCTGGCTCGGCGCCAGCTCGGCGACATAGGCCCAAACATTGACCTTGGGAACGCTGGCGATCTGATTCACGCCCTCGACGATGCGCTTTAGCAGGTCGATCTTCTGTTCGCGCGTCCGTCCTGCCCGTACATGTCCATGCACGAAGATCTGGTCGTGTTTGAGAGCGCGCCCGCCCACGAGATCGATCGGYCACCGTCTCCTTGTCCGGCCAACGGGTCGAGGTCCGCTCCGCGTTTCGACCGCTACGCTGACCCGTGGGTTGGGTTCGCTTACTTTCCGTCTTGATCGAGAAGGCGGCGCGGAACCAGATCCGCGCCGAATCGGTGCGCCAACTTGAGGAAATCGATCCGGAGTTAGCCCGCGAATTGCATGATTTCCTATTGCTGCCAAGCGTTGTGCGCGCGAGCTTCGCAATGTTTGCCCGACGCCAACTGCTGACCAGCCGCTTCGGTTCAAGTGCCCGCTCGTAAGCCTTGAGGGCTAGATCGGTGGCGGCCGTGTGATCGTGCTCGGCAACCACCATCAGAAGCGGCGTCGGCGATACGCGCTCAATATAGATATGCCGTTTCCTCGATCGAGGAGGTGGCGCAAAGGAAACCGGATTAGCGAGCAGAACACTGCAGCCCAGCGCAGCCGAGGCCGCGTGAAAAGGCGTACCATCAAGAGGTGATCTAACGCCAGGTTTTTCCGCGCCTGAGCGTGTAAGGTCTCCCCAGCCAAGTGGTGCTGCCATGATCCTGTATCACACTGACCCCGATTCCCCGGTCGTCGAGATTTCCGTCGAAGGCAAAATCACTGACCGCGATCTGCGCGAAGCCATCGAGCGCATGCGAGAGGATCTCGACCTGCACGGCAAGACCCGCGTGCTCGAACGCATCGAGCATTTCACCGGCATCGAGCCAAAGGCACTGTGGACCGACCTGACGCTCGGCCTTCCCTTGGCCCGCAAAATCACGCGCGCCGCCGTGGTGGCCGACGCGGGATGGATCCACGCCTCGATGCATCTGGCGCGATTCTTTACGAAGGCCGAAATCAAGGCGTTCCACGTCAACGAGCTGGATCAGGCGCGCGCCTGGATCAACGCCTGAGCGCCTCCCGGCGAATCTCGTATCGTCCTGGGCCATCGCCGAGCAGGGTCAGCCCGCATTGGCAGCGCGCCGCCTCCGTGTGTACGGGACATCACGCCCCTAAGATACTGGGTTTGGGTTGGATTCTCGAAGTTAATGGGTACACCGAAGCGAAGGCAAGGGATTGCCTTGTGCGCGCCCACGACCGCATAGAAGCCCAGTCCAAGCGGGTCAAAGAAAACGACAGGATGCTTAAGGTGGTCAACGATTGGACGCGCCCAGATTGCCATCGCCGAGGTTGCGAGATACCGCCAATCTGAAATGCCCACCGGCGGTAACGAGCCCAGGCAAAGATCCCGAACGATTCCTCCACCACAGGCCGTCATATAACKGATCGCGACGACACCGAACAGATCGAGGCGTTTCTGTTCAGCGGCAAGGGCRCCGCTGACTGCAAAAGCGAAGGTACCGAACAGGTCGACCAAGACAAAGAGACTGTGTTCCATCATGCCTCTTGATGACCRCAAAGCCAGGCAGACGCCGCCGTCAGCATGGCCTGCAGCCCCGTTTCCAGCGTCGGGTGGATAACCGGTGCGAACTTGGGCGAATGATTGCTCGGTATCTTRTTGATTTGCTTRTCCTTCTTGGCCTGTGCATACACACTGGGGTCGGTACCGCCGACGAACCAGAAAACGTACGGCACATTCCACGTACGCCCGAAGATGCTGAAGTCTTCGCTGGCCGACGCCGGACCAGTCTCGTAGGCCTTGTCGCCAAACTGCGCTTTGAAGGCTGCCGCGATCTTCTGGGTCGACGCATCGTCGTTTTCGGTTAGCGGGTAACTGCTGAGGGTTGTGAACTCGGGCGGCCGCTCGGCATTGGAGGCATCGCACTCAGCGCAGCAAATTCGCTTGACGGACGACAGCATGTACTCGCGCACATCTTCGTCGAAGGTGCGCATATTGAGCTTGATCGTGGCATCGTCAGGAATGATGTTTTCCTTGGTGCCGGCCTGCAGCGAACCAATGGTCAACACTGCACTATCCAGTGGCGAGATTTCGCGCGAAACGATGGTTTGCAGGCGCAGCGTGGTGGCGGCGGCCATGATCACCGGATCGATGGCGGTCTGCGGCTGTGAGCCGTGTGACCCGCGACCGAATAGTTTGATCTTCAAGCTGTCACCGGCTGACAGGATGACACCCGGGCGGTAGCTGACCGTGCCACTCAGCCCCACCATCACGTGCTGCCCCAAGATAATGTCTGGCTTGGGGAGGCGCTCCTCGCCCCAATCCTGAACCATGCTCGCCGCACCCCGGCCCACTTCCTCGCCGGGCTGGAACACGAGCATGACAGTGCCTTGCCAGGCGTCGCGATGCTCTGCAAAAATGCG
>NZ_JBFTQG010000083.1:0-14430 GCF_056398885.1 Cupriavidus sp. 01T418 | reverse complement strand
AACGGCTCCACGCGATCAGCATGCCCAAGCGACTGGGCCATTAGAGACACGTACTCCTCGAACCGTTTCGTAGAGGCTTCCATCGCTTTCCTCGTAACTCACTTGAAGATAAGCAAATAATGCCTTATTTTTTAACACAGTAGTACTAGCCGCCTGGGATGTGGTCTCGATGTCGGTGAGGCCGTTCCGGTGAAGCGCATACGCAGCGAGGATCATGATAAAGAACGCAATCACCGCGGACACGATCATCCCGGCGTACGTATCGATGGCGATCCGATCGAGATGGACGCCCGCTTGGGCTGGAGCCTCCTTGAGCGGCTGTGCAGCGCCATCTAGCTGCACCTCCTCGACTTCGGATGCAGCCTGCCACACGAACAGGTAAGGACTGATGGTAGTGCCGAACACCGCAAGCAAGGTCTTGAAATAATCCTTGGACCAGATTACCTGCGGGATTATCGCGGCCCGTATGGCGCCTGGCCAGTCCACCTTGATCACGAAGCCCGCGAGCACGTACACCAGGAGCGTCAGGGCGAGCCACTTCAGATAGGCGGAATACTTGCGATAGGACAAGAAAAGCTGCAGCAACAGTGAGAGCAATGCGAACAGTGCGGCATACACGCGGCTTGGTCCCCCGACCACCAGCGCCAGGCTCTCTCCCATGGCGGCTACATCCGCGCCCACATTGATTGTGTTGGCCACGATTACCAAGAGAACAAAGGGATAGGCCAACCGCGCCGAGTAGTGGCGCCTGATGTTTGACACGATACCTCTCCCGGACACCCTGCCCAGGCGGGCACTTACCAGCTGAATCGCAATCATGAGCGGAAGGGTCAGAAGCACGCTCCACAGCATCGCAGTGCCGAATTGCGCGCCTGCTTGCGAATATGTTGCAATACCGCTCGGATCGTCATCGGATGCGCCCGTGATCACGCCCGGACCGAGGCGATTGAGCCATCGCGATCTTGCTTCTACTGGCAGACGACCTGACTCCATAGCATCGCTCCCAAGGCGAACCGTGGAAATCAGATTGGTCCGTTGGAGCAAGTGTAAGGAACCGAGGCGGCCACGCAGTCAGTGAATGTCCTAAACAGCTGCAGGCGTCGGCTTACCGTCCAAGGCGGGTTGGAACTTGGTCAAGCAAAACTTGAGCGTCTTCTCTCGCCCGCCATTCTGCCATCGTGCGGGGCCTGCAGCCACCGAAGATCATCGACAACATTCACGTTTAGCACTGTCAGGGTTGGGATCAGGCGGCAGGCATCGCGGCCAATAACTCAATAAGCAGGGCCGGGTTCACCGGTTTGACGAGAATGGAACCTCATGGATTCTTCTACCTGGCGAAGAATAGTTACACGCCCTACCCGCTGCAAATGCCGCCGCTAGCGCTCCAGCATCACCTCGCGGGAGGTGCTCACCAGATCCGCGGGCTGCTCGCTTTGCGGGTCGCGCTCGCCCGGTTGCGTGGTTTTGCGGCCTTCTCCCGGCTGCTCGATATGGCCGCGGGCACGGGGCTTGGCCTGTGGCTTCGAATCGGGCCTGCCATTCTCGTTTGTCATCGTCGAGCTCCTGTGTGGTGACGGTTACGAACGTTTGAGCTATGCTCCAACCCGCAAGATATGTGCCTGGCGCAGGGCACTTGCAAACCGGCACCGATGACAAGCTCGGATAAAGAAAAGCCGCTGGGAATAGTGATTCCCTGACTTCCTGGGTGCGGCTGATAAATTACATCGTGGTGTAGTTCATCCCATTGCACCGCCAAAGCTGTCGAAGCCGACGAGACGGTGGTCAAGGGTTGACTGAAGCCGGTTGGTCCAAGACGGTATGGGATGGTATTGCAGCCAGCCGCTCGCTTGAACGGCGGGATCCCATGCCAACGGTTGGGACGGCATCCCGAGAACCAGTGCAGTGCCTTGCCGCCGAGCTATCATTATCGAGACCGCAATCCAACTTGCTTCGATGAAGCAGATCAGGGGCCCAATCTGCTGGTTGAATTGTGTGGCGGGGACTGGTCGAGGGCTGGAGTGGCGTTATCCGGCTGGCTCCGGCCGGGAGGAATCTAGATTGATGGAAGGTGCGCGATGACTTCGATCAAGAACACCGAAGGCCACTATGGAGTTATAGCGATCCTGTTCCACTGGTCGATGGCTTTTCTCGTTATCGGACTTGCGGCATTGGGCCTCTACATGGTAACGCTTCCGGATGTCGGCTTCAATACGAAAAAAATCATGCTGATTCTCTACCATAAGGAGGTCGGACTACTCGCATTTGTTTTACTGGTCGCCCGGTTGGGATGGCGTGTCACGCAAGTACTTCCGCAACTGGTGGCACATTTACCGGACTGGCAAAAAATAGCTGCACGATTTGTCCACCTTTGTTTCTATGCGCTGCTGAGCGCGCTTCCTGTCAGCGGCTGGGTCATGTCGTCTGCGGCTGGCATTCCGGTATCATTCTTTGGCATCTTCACCCTGCCTGATCTTGTAGATAGTGACGACTATCTGTTTCATCGATTCATCGAATTACACAAATGGCTGGGCTACATGCTCATCCTTTTAATATTCGTTCATGTGAGCGCAGCACTAAGACACCATTTTGTATTCAAGGACGATACCTTACGCAGAATGTTGCCTTAGTGTGCCTTCTCGATCGTAAACTTGGCGAGTTCCCGCAAGATACTCACCATCGCTTCATTGGCGGCCACGACTCCCGCGTAGGGGGTCAGATCCCGCAAGGGTTCCTGCACCGACAGTTCCTTGGTCGCAATAACCTGGGCCGCTACCTCCCGACTCAGGTAAAAGCGCATGGTGAGTCGCAGAATCGCGGGGTTCGAGCTGAAGTCCTGCTTAAATTCCAAGATCTCGGTGCGCAGGGCGTATGTGTGACGGCCGAAATGTGGGGCCGACAAAATCTCACTAAAATAGTGCGTGTGCCGAAGTGTCTCGACGATCAAAGGTTGAATCATCTCGGAAGGTGTCTCCGCCCATTCATTGTGACTGAAATACGCGATCTGATAGGCCTGGCTCGTGTAGAGCATCCGCGTTGTGGCATAGATCGGATCGGTCTCTGGCGGCAGAACCAACAAGGTTGCGGAGTGGGTCTGCCCGACGGGCAGATCGAGCGGAATTCTGTTCAGCACATATTTTTTTGTATCAATATTGACTGGCGAAAGCAAGGTACAGCCCGAACACAGGATGACGCATAGCGTGACGAAAATCGCTTTGCCCATATAGGCCTTCATTTCTTCTCCCCCGGTCCCGGTGGTGGCGAAGCAGTACCACGAATCAAGCTTGATGGGTCTCGATTGACTTTGGTAGTGAGCTCCGTGAGGGAGGTGGACAGATGATCAATGTTTGCCAGAGCCTTGTACGCTTCTGGCAGGATTTGCGTCTGGAGCGCCCTCACTGTGTCATGGCTCGATTGTAGGAGCGGCTCAAGGCGTTGACTGGCGCGTTCGGTATTGGCAACAATAGAGTTCAGCTTCTCAGTATTCTTCGCCAGTACATTGGTCGCTAGCTGCAAGCTTTCGGCAGATTGCTTCAGTGACGCCACAGTCTTGGTGTCGAGTACCGTTACCAGCAGGCCGGTTATGATCTGAACGTTCTCCCTGACCTGATTTAGCGTCGTGTCAAGCGTCATGATGTTCGACGGTGCCGCCGGGATGATCGGATAGCGCGCTCCCAGCTGTGTGGTCAGCGGCCGCGGATCGCTGCCGACGTCTTCGATCGAGATGTAGACGTAGCCGGTGAATCCTCGTGTCGCGAGTCCTCTGGAGGTAATCGTCGCGACACTGGCCGAAGTAACCGGCGCAGCTTTGTCGATACTCACGACGATGCTCACTGATCGCGGATTGACGAGGCTGATGCTTTTCACCTTTCCCACGTCGACGCCGTGGAATTCGACTGGGGCATCGGCAATGAGACCGGTTACCGAATCTTTGGTATAGATTTGGTAGGTCGCGTAGTGACTTACGGAGAAGTCATACCAGGCCGCCCCAGCGGAGATCGCAATAAGCAGGAACACCACAAACGCGAGCCTTGCCTTCGTGTTGATGCCGTTTTTCATCGCGCATCACCTCCAAGGAATGAGGGTTGGCAGAGGTTCGTGCGGAATTATCTTCCTATGGTAGACCACACTGGCGATCGCCATCTGCCGGACGGGGTGCAACCGGCTCGGCCTTCGTTCCAGTCTCCCTGACCAAAGTTGGGCGAGACTTGCATCGTGATTGTTGCCAGCAAGACCTTCAACCGGCATTCAGCATAGGCCCCCTCGCCCGGCAGCAGGCGCCTGCCCGTCAGGGTGCCTCCCCCATCACGTGAGGGGGCAACATGACGTGCCGACAGTTGCCGCCCCGCGCAAGCCGGGCATTCCAAGCGTGGCGGAATCTAATAGCTGCGCCGAATGGCTGCTGCCTCGTCTTCCCAGTCGCGCCACTCGACTTTGTGCTGCGCCAGGTAGGCGTCCACTGCCACGCCGATGGTAGGGAAGAGGCGATCGGCGCCGAGCGCGGGAACCAGGCCATAGCGCTTCAGCCGGTCCTTGACAGGGCCTTTCATTTCGGCGAAGCACAACTCGATGCCGCATTCGCTCAACGCCTTGTGCAACTCCGCCAACGTCTCCGCGGCGGTGACGTCGACATCGGTGATGGGCTCCGCGGCAATCACGACCCACCGGGTGGGAGTCGAGGCCTGGCTCACCGCGCGCAGCACGTGGTCGCGGAATATCTCCGCGTTGGCGAAGAACAGCGGCGCGTCCCAGCGGAACAGGACCAGCCCCGGAATGCAGCGTGCTTCCGGGTGGCGGACGATATCGTGGTAGCCCTTGAGGCCGTCGACGCGGCCCAGCACGGCATCGTAGGGCCGCCAGGCTCGCCAGATGAACGCCAGCAGCGCGAGGGCCACCGCAATGAAGATGCCCTGGATCACGCCGAGCAGCGCGACGCCCGCAAAGCAGGTCATCGATTGGGCGAACTCGCTTGGGCGCAGGCGCAGCAAACGCGCCACACTCCGTATCTCGAACAGGCCGAGACAAGCAGCGACGACCACGGCGCCCAGCGCCGCATTGGGCAAGGTGCGGAAGAGTGCCGGGGCGAACAGCAGCAGCATGGCAACGCTCAGAGCGGCAACCACGCTGGTGAGCTGCGTCCGCGCGCCGGCGGCTTCGGCAACCGGGGTGCGCGACGAACTGCTCGTCACGGGAAAGCCCTGCAGCAGGCCCGCAGCCACGTTGGCAGCGCCCAGGGCGATGAGTTCCTGGTTGCGGTTCACCGCGTATTGCCCGCGCGCGGCGAAAATCCGCGACAGCACGCTGATATCGGCCAGCGAGATCAGCGCCACCGCCACCGCGCCGGGCAGCAGAGCAGGCAGTTCAGCGAGCGACACAGCGGGCATGCGCGGTACCGGCAGCCCTTGCGGCAGTGAGCCGATGACCGGGACACCCGCCCGCCGGTCCAGGTCGAGCAGCGCCACGGCCACGGTGGCGCCCGCCACCGCAAGCAGGATGCCGGGCACGCGTGGCAGCCAGCGCTTGCAACCGAGGATGAGCAGTAAGCAGGCCGCGCCGATGCCGAGCGCGACCGGGTTCGCGTCGCCGTGCGTCAGGCCCTGGAAGAGGCCCGAGGCTTCCTGCAACAGGTTGTCTCCGCTCACCTGGAAGCCGAGCAGCTTCGGCGCTTGGCCGATCAGCACCGTGAGCGCGACGCCATTCATATAGCCCTGGCGGATCGGCTTGGATAGCAGGTCGGTGATAAAGCCGAAGCGGAACAACCCTACCCCGATGCATAGCACGCCCGACAGGATCGCAAGCATGCCGGCGAGCATCGCCGCCCGCTCGGGGTGGGCGCCAGCCAACGGCAGCACGATGGAGGCGATCAACGCCGCCAGCGCGGAGTCTGGGCCGAGGACGAGAAAGCGGCTAGGCCCGAAGGCGGCATAGGCGACGAGGGCCGCGATGCTGGCATAGAGCCCGGTTATGGCGGGCAAATGCGCCGCCTCGGCGTAACCCATGCCGGCGGGAATCATGACCGCGGTAAGCGCGAGCCCGGCGAACATATCCTTCGCCAGCCAGGCTCTTTCATAGTGGCGCAATGTCGCAAGGGCTGGGACCAGGCGCAGCAGGTGGCCAGTCAACCCTGAGGCAGCCGGTGTGGAACGATTGGGGAGCCAGTTCATATCCCTGCCTTCTTCAAAGGCGCCGGCTCACATTCTAGTGCCTGGCAAAACGAAGGGGCTTACAAGCAGGCTGCGTAACGGCTAGATCCGGCTTGGCGCGAATCCGAATGTCCGCAGCGAACCGCTGAACATCGCCGCTGGGTTTCTGTTTGTGACTGTTTGCGACGGAACTCGCATACCTTGGGCCAGGACCTGGTGTTTTACAACTTCTGCCTCCCCACACCCACCACGGAGATGCCCCAATTCTCGAGTTAACACGCCTGCGTCGTTCCATTCCTACACCGATGCATCGTCACATTCCTACACCGATATCAGTCCCCTTCCGAAGGGACTTCCCATCTCCGTGGCCTACCCTGAAAAGCAAGTGGCAGGCCTGGTGCTTCAAACCGGAAGCAACGCGGCTTTCCGCCAACGTCCAAGGAGCAAAAATATGGGAATCGGCACAATCCTCCTGATCGTTCTCATCCTGCTGCTGCTCGGCGCCCTGCCGGCGTGGCCGTATAGCACAGGATGGGGTTACTGGCCGAGCGGTGGCCTGGGGCTGATGGTCCTGATCGTGCTGCTGCTCGTGGTACTGGGCCGGATATAGCGGCGCAGGACCGTTCGTGAACGCAGGGCAGGCGCCTTGCGGATGCCGCTGAGCAGCATTTTGCTGACCAGGATGTCGAGCCTATTGCGCTGCGCACCGTGTTCCAGGCACCCTGCATCGCCAGGTGATGATGGGAAAAGGCGGCACGTTTTTTGCGGCGGGATGACCATGGACAGTCGCACCGACGCTCGCCATCAAAGGTACCGCCGGCCGGCGTCTACATCACAAGGAGGCAGATATGTTCAGTTTCCGCAGTCACAGCAGCAGGGAGAGCGATGAACAACGCCAGCGCAACCAGGAAGTGGAACGGGAGCGCCAGCGCGAGGACCACAACCCCGGCCGCGGTTCTGAAGACTGGGGGCAGGAATGGGGCGAAGACTGGCGCGGCGAGCGCGAAGCACGCGGCAGCTCCAGGTACCAGCAGGACACCTCAGCAGGACAGCAGCGCGGCCAATGGAGCCGGCGCGAATACGGCGCGGCCGACACGGGTGGCAGGGGCGATCCATACAGCAGCGGCCACGGCGACTACCAGCAGCCATCGGACGAAAGCGGCTATAGCAGCCGCGAGCGCGGCGAACGCAGCTATCCCGAAGATTATTCGCGTAGCGACGTCCGCGGAGGCCGTGCCCTGCACTGGCGCGAAGGCATGGAGCGCGACCGTGCGCAGCGCGGTGGCAAGCCCAGCTTTGGCGGCGGGTACTTCAGTGACCTCGGCCACGGCGGTGGCCAGTCATACAGCGGCGCGCAGCGCGTTTATCCGGACGATCCGGGCTATCGCGGCGGCGAGCCCGCGAGACGCCGCCCGGTCGGGCCCAAGGGCTACCGCCGTCCGGACGAGCGCATACGGGAAGATATCTGCGAACGTCTGGCGATGAACCCGTATGTGGATGTTGGCGATGTAACCGTAGACGTTGCCGCCGGCATGGTCACGCTGGGCGGTACCGTACGCCAACGCCGCGAGAAGTACGTGATCGAGGAAATCGCCGATGCCGTCTTCGGCGTGCTGGAAGTGGAGAACCATCTGCGTGTGCCGCGCTCACCGGGCGCCGGCTGGGCGGCGGGTTCGGGCACTGGGGGCGACGAAGAGGTGCTGGGGGACGCGGGTACGGTCTCGCCTGACCGGACCCTCAACAAGAGCTGACCTCGCGCGTTCGCGCCCGGGTCATCACCTTGCGTGAGGCGCCAAGCTGACGGTGCCGCTTGGCGCCCTGCGTCCCACCCGGATCATCATTGCCGCCTATCACGGCTAGGTCGACAGCCTTCCCCGCGGCGTCCAGCGGGCCGTGCCCTGACGCGGCCCGCTGGGCTATTGCGCCGTCGCCCGTTGCAACAGCAGTTTCAAGAGCCGCGCTTCGTCAGCACGCAGGCCGCTGATGGGGATGCGCGCACAGCCACGTAGCTCGTCATTCATGAACGCCTCGATCACGTCGGGGTGGACATAGCACTTGCGGCATACCGCCGCCGTATTGCGCAGCCGCTGCGCAACGGTCCCGATGACCTCTGCCACCTGCTTCCTGCGAGCGGTCTCGCTGCTGTGGGCACCGGCCGTGCGCAGCATTGCCAGCGCATGTACGCTCCCGGCCCAGGTGCGAAAGTCCTTGGCGGTGAAGCCTCCTCCGGTTGCTGCCTGCAGATACGCGTTGACGTCAGCCGAGCTGACCTCGCGGATCTCCCCGTCGCTGTCACGGTACTTGAAAAGGTGCTGGCCGGGCAGGTCGGAGCAACTGCGCACGATGCGGGCCAGGCGAGGATCATTGACCGACACGTTGTGGCTGATGCCGCTCTTGCCGGTGAACTGGAAGTGCAGGCGGCTGCCACGCACGGCGACGTGGCGGCGGCGCAGCGTGGTGATACCGTAGGTACGATTCTGCTGCACGTAGCGCGGGCTGCCAACACGCACGAGCGTGACATCGAGCAGCCGCACCACCGCCGCGACCACTTTCTCGCGCGGCATGCCGTTGCGCACCAGGTCCCGCGCCACGCGCGCGCGCAGCCGCGGCAGCGCGGTGCCGAAGGTCGCCAGGCGCGCGTACTTGTCGGAATCCCGCAGTGCCCCCCAGTCGGGATGGTAGATATACTGCTTGCGGCCGCGCGCGTCGCGTCCGGTGGCCTGGAGATGCCCCGCCGGGTCTGCGCAAATCCAGACCCCTTCATACGCCGGAGGAATCGCCAGCGCTGCGATGCGTGCCAGCGTCGCGACGTCGCGCAGCCGTTTTCCGCTCGCATCAAAATACGCAAAGGCGCCACCATGGCGGCGGCGCGTGATGCCCGGCGTACTATCATCGACATAGCGCAATCCGGCCTCGCGCAGCACGCTGCGCAGGGTTTCGTCGGTACCGGAGGTACCGGAGGTACCGGAGGTACCGGACGGTGGCAGGGTCCTGTCCACGACAGGCGCCTCCTTCTCGATAGTGGTGCGCACCGGATGCAGGAAGCAACGGTGCGGTGCTATGGGTCTTCTCCGCGCGATCCGGCTTTCATCGCGGATATCGCCGTGCCTGCCGGATGGGGCGCCTCCGCCCGCACGGCATCTCCCGAGCCTGCCCTGCTTCCGGCCCGGCAGGCTCTAGCCCCGCCACTGACGGATCGTCGTGTGGCGGCGCGGCGGAAGCTGGCGCAGGAGCTTCTGCCGCCCGTTCGGTCGCCACCGGACCCACACGCGCCCCCGTGACCATCTCGCGCAGCCAGTTCACCAGCAGGCTGCTGTAGGCGCGCTGGCTCTCCTCATCGCTGAGGCCGTGGTCGGCGCCCTTGATCACGCGGTAGGTCATCGAGTTCGCCTGCACGCAGGCATCCACGTAGCTGGTGACGGCAGCATGCGGCACGATCTGGTCCTGCTCGGACTCGATGACCAGCACATCGCCCTGGAACGTGGTGCATGCGCGCAAGGCGCGATTGGTATCGGCAGGCACCACCTGCCGGCGATACGCCACCAGATCCTGGTCAAGATGCAGCTGGCGCTTGGGCACTTCCCAGCCTGCGTCCATGTACAGAGCCGGTGCGCGCAACGCCATCCAGCGCAGCGGACGCAGTGTGCTCAGCACCGCAGCCAGATAGCCGCCGTAGCTGCTGCCGACCACGGCGATAGCGTTGCGGTCCACCTCGGGCTGGCGCACCAGCACATCGTAGGCGGCCACCACATCGGCCAGGTTGCGCATGCGGCTGACGGTCTCGTACTGGCCGCTAGTGCCGGCATGCCCGGTCAGGTCGAAGGTCAGGCACACACAGCCCAGCCCGGCCACCTGGCGCGCGCGCGCCAGGTATTGCTGCTGGCTGCCGCCCCAACCGTGCACGAACAGCACGCCGGGCAGCTTCGTGGCCGGCGTGATCAGCGTGCCCGCGATGCTGCCGCCTTCAGACTGGATCTCCACGTTTTCTTCATGCGTTGCCATCTGCGTCAGGCTCCAGCAAAGCGTATTTGGTTAATGCCCCGACGTGGCGGTCTTCGCCCTGGAAGTAGATCTCCGCACCCGGCGGAACTTCAGCATTGACGCCATAGATTTCGCGAGTCGACGCCACCACACGCCGGCGCTTCGGATCGGCTTGCAATGCCGCCAGCGCCGCCAGTTCTGCACCGGTGGCGCCTCCAACGCGCCATGACTGCTCAAGCACGCCGAGCAATGCACGGC
Organism: Cupriavidus sp. 01T418; assembly: GCF_056398885.1. NCBI lineage: Bacteria > Pseudomonadati > Pseudomonadota > Betaproteobacteria > Burkholderiales > Burkholderiaceae > Cupriavidus > Cupriavidus sp. 01T418. Next base: position 4,051 of record NZ_JBFTQG010000083.1, on the reverse strand, counting down.
CATGAGCCCTCGCGCCATTGCCACCCGCTGCGCGCCCTGCGGCCACGTCATAGTTGCAGCGCGAGAGGAATATGCTCGGAAAGCAAGCCAGTGCCGCTTCGTGATAGACCGTTGCCGCGCGCACCGCCGCCAGCGCACGCGCATGAAAAGGCTGTGCGAGCAGTTCCTCAAATCCACCCCGCACCACGGTCAGTGTCGAGCCGCCATAGACAGGGTGCCCGCGGTTGTTGCTGGTCAGATCCTGCGTGCCGCAATAGCTGGCGCGCAGGCCGCCCACCTCGATCTGGCCCACGCTCCACGTCTGTGGCTCGTCCAGGTCTCGCTCGAGCACGATGCCGTGCGTTTCGAGCGTCGTCCTGTCCATCCCCGCCAGCACGCAGTCGAGCGCGGCAGCATCTGCCACCACCTTTTGTCCCAGCCCTCCGATTCCGCATGGCTCTTTCAGGCGCACCGATCCGCCTTCAAGCAGCCGGCGACCGGCAAGCGCCGCGTCGTCGCGGGAGAAGGCGGTATAGCCGGGCAGCACGGCGTACTGCGTGCGTTCCGCGAATTCGCCGCACCACCCCTCGGGCGAAGCGGCTCCTGGCGCAACTAGCCCGTGGGTGATCGCCTTGGTCGATACGAAGGCAAACGGCACCACGCCGCCGAACAGGTCGGCTGCGCCCTGTATGCCAAGCCTGGCAGCATGGTCGAGCCCGACCACCGTATCCGACGGAACGAAGTAGAACGGCAACGCCGCTCGCCTTGCCTCTGCCGGACGTTCCTCCTCGCATGTCTCGAAGGCACCCGCGAACACATAGCCGGCCACCGCAGCGACCTTGCGCGCGATCTGCGCGAGCGTCACGCACTGATGGCTGCCGGTATCGGCGTAGTCGGGGTGTCCGTACAGCACCACGCGCCGACGCATTGCATCGCTGCGCTGCTTGCTGATGTCTGGCACGGCGGTCTCCTTCCCAAGGGTATGGATGTCCGTTTCAGTGTGCAAGGATTTCGCTGCCGCGAGGCACAACGTCGCCGCCACCCGTGGGCCGCGCCGCACGTGCCCTGTATTTGGCTACGTGGTTCTCGCGGGCTTCGTCCAGCGAGTGGCTGCACTTGAGCCCGCCCTCCTCCTCGGCAAGTTGCGCCAGCTGGCGATAGAACGTGATCAGCTGGCGCAACTCCTCCTCGTCAAGCTCTTCGATCGAGATCAGCATGTTGCTGGCTTCCTTGTGCGAGGCCAGCAACTCGTTGAGCTTCAGGTGAACGGCCACGGCGTCCTTGTTCTGGCTCTGCTGGATCAGGAACACCATCAGGAAGGTGATGATGGTCGTGCCGGTGTTGATCACGAGTTGCCATGTTTCGGAGAAGCCGTAGATGGGTCCCGTTATCGCCCACGCCACCACGACGCCAACCGCCAGTACGAATGCCGTGGCCGAGCCCGCGTGCCGCGTGGCCGCCCCGGCAAAGCGATCGAAGGCATGCAGTATGGGATGTTGCCTGTGCAGTGCGGGCGCGCTGTCGATCCGATGCAGTGTGAATGCTGGCTTGCTCATCTTCCGCTCCTGGCTGTTGGCTGCCGCCGCCGGCAATACGCTGCCTTCATTCTATGGAGCGCGCCGCCGACGGTTCAGCGGGCACTGTCCTACAACGAAGGCTGCACTTGCACCCCGCCCTCTGGTGCGAGGACGCGCGTTTCCACACCGCCCGTAAAATCTGCGCACGGCGCGCCGACGGCGTCATGGTAGAGGTGGCCGACTGGCGCGTCATGCTGAATGGAACGTGGGGATCGTTCAAAAAACGCGGTACGAAAGCACCGCCACTAACTCATCTCGCGTAGCTGGGTGGAATCGCGATCGCATCCAACGCGGAAATCATAGCCGCCAGATGACCAACGCCGCCACTTTGATAGCCCGCTCTAGAAGACCCTCCCCACGATCCTGCGAAGCCCCTTTTCCTTCACGCAGGAGAACCATGAGCGCAAGAAAGTCGGCGGGAATTCCGCCGACTTTCGCCTTCACTCCCACGCTGTTCGCGCTTCCTGCTCCCCGGGAGTCAGCCCCTTGGGTCGTAATGCTCGGATTCCCAGTACGGCGATATGCCGTAGTACTCGTGAATGCTGGTGGCCCACCGCGAATCCGCCATGCTCGGCCAATGGTCCTTGTCAAAGCCAGGTGCGGCCTTCATGCGGTCTTTCTCGACCCCGAGCACGAAGCACTTGCGCCGCGTGTCCAGTGTGAGAGCGGACCACGGCAGCGCGAACAGCTTTTCGCCGATGCCGAGAAAGCCGCTCATGGTCATCACGGCATAGGCCACGCGGCCGCTTGGCACGTCGATCATGATGTGGTCGATGGTGCCAATGTTGTCACCGGCGGGGTCCACCACCTTGTTGCCTTCCAGCGTGTCGGCCGCCATCACGAACGGGCCGGGACCCGGAGTATTCTGGTCAACGTCGCCAACAATGGAGGCGCCTGGCTCTCGACCAGGCCTGCGTGGTTCGACTGGGTTCATGGACAACTCCTTGCTTGTAGAAAGTTCTGGGTGCGATGGTTGATTTGCAGCGATGCGCTACCGACAACGGTGGCAACGCAGAGAGCGCCGCCACCATGCCGGTACCGGCCAGCGCGCCGATCGCCGCGCCGATCCGTACGCCGCCGATTACTCCGGTTCCCGATTTGCGTGCCCCCAAATCGAAGGCATGTCGCCACCGACCGGAAATGCCGGCTCCTTTCTTGTCTCGGCTGAGGTTCGCGGTGGCGGTCACTTGCGGTCAGTGGTGCCCTTGCGATGGCCGGCGGGCTTGGCGCCGACAGGCTGGTGTTCGCTGCCGCGCTTGAGCATCCAGTCCACATCGTCGCGCGCAGTCTGCGTCTTCTTCTCGGCATGTATGGCTGCACTGGGCGAAATCGGATCGCTGGCCGGGAAGCTCATCTCCAGCGAGTCGTCGAGGGCGGCCTGGTAGGTCTTCGTGCGATTTTCCTCGTCGGCGGCTGGGCGCACGGCAGGCGCTGCGTGCGACTTGGCGGCACGCGTCTTCGACGGCTCGTAAGCCGCCGTCGCGGCCTTGGACGATTTGCGGGCGTCTGGCATGGTGGGGTCCTCCTGGATGGGATTGCCACAACCAGTGCAATTGGCGGGCCAGTCAGCATGTGTGAGGCGTGCAGCGGTGCGGACCGCACAATCCCGGCTGCGCGGGCACCGGGACGTCCGCAAACCTTGCCCGTTGCACCGGTAAAAACTACAGGACGGCGCAACGGAAACGCGGAGGAATGCTGCTGCCGGACACGAACCGGCCGCGAGGCGCTTACGCCAGTACGGCGTGGCGGGGAAACTTCACGGAGATGCAGACGAAGACTTTGTCGCTCTCGCCGGCAAGGCTTTCGGTGCTGGGGATCGCGCCAAGCAGTTCCAACATGCGGCGCGTCAGCAGCAGCGCGGCGCTCGGCCGTGACGTCTGCGAACCCTGCCCAGGCACACGCCGCCCAAAGAAATCGGCCAAGGTGGCCTGCCGCGTGGCGCCGTGTTCGCGATCGAGCGGCGGGCTCTCGGTAATGCGCAGCTTGATGTGATCCGGCTCGTTGCTCAGATGCACCCCCACCGAGCCGCCGGACTGCGCACGCCAGATGCAGTGCATGAGGAGATGGCGCAGCAGGGGCACCAGGCGCAGCATGTCGCCATCGATCAGATAGGYGGATCCCGGCGCGCCGTCGGTCTCCAGCGGCGGCAACAGCACGCCGCGCGCTTCTGCTGCAGGACGACGGTCCGCGATGGCCTGCTCGGTCGCAGCCTGCAGATCCAGCTGCTGCCATTGCGGCGGACTTTCATCCGCCAGCAGGCGCACCGCTTCCTCCATTTCCTCGATCAGCGCCAGCTGTTGCTGCATGCCCGCGTGTATGCCGTCAAGCGCGCGCTGCGCGGGCGCCGGCGCGGCATCGACCGCGCGTTTGAGCACATAAGTCCAGCTCTGGATGGCATTGAGCGACGAGCGCAGGTCATGGGCGGACTGTTCGATCAGTGCGCCGACCTCGACCACGCTGCGCACCCCGGGTGCAGTCACCGCTGCCTGCCGATC
>NZ_JBFTQG010000082.1:0-15764 GCF_056398885.1 Cupriavidus sp. 01T418 | reverse complement strand
CCACAAAGCATCGCATTTTCTCCTCTTAACGGGCTTCTCGCTGTTGCATATTATGATCGCGCCGTCGAGGTGTTCGACTTGCTGTCCAGGAATCCCGGCACTCAAAGATCTGTTCTGACAACGTCCATTGTTTCTCAAACGCCTTTTCTTCCCGGAGAAGTATCAGTTGGTTTTTCCAATCGACCGGATACACTCATGGCTGTTCACGTGAATGGGTGCAATCGTGGGGTTCTTGACACTTTTACACTCGGATCAGGAAGCCGGTAATGTCGCACGGCCAATGGCGTTGGTGGATGGTAGCTGTCCATGGCGCAATTCGCCCCGTACCCCACGGACTACGCGGCACGAATCTTACAGCGGACGGATCAGGGTTCGGGGAGCAATGGAACAGCCAACCGACTTAAGCCACTTTCTGGGCATCAGCAGGACCGGCTTCTCGATAGAACACCTTGAAGCCGTCGACGTCAGCGTCAAACGTGCCGCGACGGCATTGGCCCCTCGCGCCGCAAGACCCCCAATCATCTTCCTCCAACCCGGTCCGGCCGCCCAGGCGCCTCGGCCGCCTGCTTGCAGTTGAACGGCATGTCTTCATAGTCGATCAGCCGCGTCTTGCGGACCAGCCGGTACCCAAGCCAAAGCACCAGGAACAGTGGCACGCCGATATAGGTGCCGACAATCTCCATCCAGCGCCCGCGCACATCGGTAAAAGCCTGGTAGTTCTGTCCCAGCACGATCACCACGCACAGCACGATGGCAAAGATCGGACCGAAGGGATAGAGCGGTGAGCGATAGGCCAGGTCGGACGCTTTGAAACCCTGGTACACCAGTCCGCGGCGGAACCGGTAGTGGCTGACGGCGATGCCGAGCCACGCGATAAAGCCGGTCATCCCGGAGGTGTTGAGCAGCCACAGATAGACCGCCTTGTCGCCAAACAGCGAGCTAAGGAAGCACAATGCGCCAATGGCGGTAGTGGCGAACAGGGCGTTGTAGGGCACGCCATTGGCGGAGAGCCGGGCGAACGCCCTGGGTGCGCGGCCGCTGACGGCCATGCCGTACAGGATGCGCGTGGAGGCGTACATGCTGGAGGTGCCGGCGGAGAGCAGGGCTGTCAGCACCACGGCGTTCATCAGCCCGGCGGCGAAGGCCAGCCCGGCGTGGCGGAACACCAGCGCGAAGGGGCTGACGCCGATGTCGGTAACGTCGTTGCGCAGCAGGCTGGGGTCGGTGTAGGGGATCAGCACGCCGATGATCAGGATCGCCAGCACATAGAACAGCAGGATGCGCCAGAAGGTCTGGCGGATGGCGCGCGGGATGGTGCGTGCCGGGTCGGTGGCTTCGCCGGCGGCCACGCCGACGGTTTCCGTGCCCTGGAAGGAGAAGCCGGCAATCATGGCCACGCCGAACATGGCGGGGATGCCGCCGACGAACGGGGCGTCGCCAAGCGTGAAGTTTTGCCAGCCGGACTGCGGGCCGCCCTGCATGATGCCGAAGATCATCATCAGCCCGGCGCCCAGGAAGACCAGGATGGTGGCCACCTTGATCAGCGCGAACCAGTATTCGGCCTCGCCGAAGCCGCGTACCGAGAAGGCGTTCAGGCCGAACATCAACAGCAGGAAGCTGGCGCTCCAGACTACGCCGGAGACGTGCGGGAACCAATATTGCATCACCAGCTGCGCCGCGGCGAGTTCCACCGCGATGGTCACGGCCAGGTTGAACCAGTAGCTCCAGCCGAGCGCGAAGCCGAAGCCTTCCTCCACATAGAGCGCGCTGTAGGTGACAAAGGAGCCGGCCACCGGCATATGCACGGCGAGTTCGCCCAGGCTGGTCATCAGGCAGTAAACCATCAGGCCGATCAGGCCGTACATCAGCAGCGCGCCGCCTGGCCCCGCCTGGGAGATCGACGCGCCGGAGGCGACGAACAGCCCGGTGCCGACCGCGCCGCCGATGGCGATCATGGTCAGGTGGCGGGCCTTGAGTTTGCGCTGCAGATCGTCGTGCTCGACGACGGGATGCTGGTGAGGGTGAGGATGGGAGGACATCAGGGTCACTGGAACTTCGGCGGACGGGGCCGCGGCTTCGGCACGGGCAACGCTTTTTGGGGCACCCGAGCGGGCAAAGCGCGCGAGTTTATCGGGTTATCCGGGTAAATCCGAGGGTTGAGGCGGTTTATGTCAGGAAAGTCGCCTACTGTGACTAGAGGTAATACTCAGGCGCTGGGAAATGTGCGCTATGGGGCATGGCGCTCGGGACTTACCCTTGCTTTTCGGTGGCCATTTTCAGCTTGAATGCACGTCTGTAAGATCGACCATGAACCGGGCGCATGGCGCGGCACGGCGGGCACAAAATGAAATTGAACGACCGTGCTATTTTGTGTATGCTTGTCTCGCTCGCACCAGGGGCGAACACCGGCAACGGGGCGTTGGCATGCGTTCCCCCGGCAGCCGGGCGGTGATTTGGCGGAGTACGGTGGCGTTAGTCGCGCCGGCCCTGCCTGCTCCGCGCAGAACAACATCATTCGAGAATTCGAATCCCGAGACAACCTTCAGTTACCAAAGGAACCAGCATGACAGCGCAGTATCAGGTTCAGGACGGCGTAGCCGTCATCACGCTCGACAATCCCCCCGTCAATGGCCTGGGTCTCAGCACCCGGCTCGGCATCGTCGAAGGCATGACCCGTGCGCTGGACGATGCGGCCGTCAAGGCCATCGTCATCACCGGCGCCGGCAAAGCCTTCTCGGGCGGCGCCGACATCCGTGAATTCAATACGCCCAAGGCCACCCAGGAGCCGACGCTGCATTCGGTGATCAAGGTCGTGGAAGGATCGAGCAAGCCGGTCGTGGCGGCGATCCATTCCGTGGCCATGGGCGGCGGCCTGGAACTGGCGCTGGGCTGTAACTACCGTGTGGCTTCGAAGGGCGCGCAGATCGCCCTGCCGGAAGTGAAGCTGGGCCTGCTGCCCGGCGCCGGCGGCACGCAGCGCCTGCCGCGCGTGATCGGCCTGGAAGCCGCCCTGAACATGATCGTCTCGGGCAACCCCATCCACAGCGAGAAGTTTGCCGGCACCAAGCTGTTCGACGAGATCGTCGACGGCGACGTGCTGCCCGCGGCCGTGGCTTTCGCCAAGGCGGCGGCGGCCAACCCCGGCCCGTACCCGAAGGTGCGCGACCTGAAGGTCAAGCACGAAAACGCGGAAGGCTTTATCGCCTTCGCCCGCAATACCGTGGCGGCTGTCGCCAAGAACTTCCCGGCGCCGCTGAAGTGCGTGGATGCCGTGGCAGGGTCGCTCAAGCCGTTCGAGGCCGGCCTGAAGGACGAGCGCGAAGGCTTCATGTACCTGATCACCACGCCGGAATCGCGCGCGCTGCGCCACGCTTTCTTTGGCGAACGTGCCGCCAGCAAGATCCCGGACGTACCGGAAGGCACCCCGACCCGCAAGATCGAGCAGGTTGCCGTGATCGGCGCCGGCACCATGGGCGGCGGTATCGCCATGAACTTCCTGAACGCCGGCGTGCCGGTGATCATGCTGGAAACCAAGCAGGAAGCGCTGGACCGCGGCGTGGCCACGATCCGCAAGAACTACGAGAACAGCGCCAAGAAGGGCAAGCTCACGCAGGAGAAGGTCGAGCAGCGCATGGGCCTGCTGACCACCACACTGTCCTATGACGACATCAAGGACGCGGACATGGTGATCGAAGCCGTGTTCGAGGAAATGGGCGTCAAGGAAATCGTCTTCAAGAAGCTGGACGAAGTGATGAAGCAGGGCGCGATCCTGGCTTCGAACACCTCCACGCTGGACGTCAACAAGATCGCTTCCTTCACCAAGCGCCCGCAGGACGTGGTGGGCATGCACTTCTTCAGCCCGGCCAACGTGATGAAGCTGCTGGAAGTGGTGCGCGGCGAGAAGACCGGCAAGGACGTGCTGGCCACCGTCATGCAAATCGGCAAGAAGATCAAGAAGACCGCCGTGGTGTCGGGCGTGTGCGACGGCTTTATCGGCAACCGCATGATCGAGCAATACAGCCGCCAGGCCGGCTACCTGCTGGACGAAGGCGCGCTGCCGGAGCAAGTGGACAAGGCCATCGAGAAGTTCGGCTTCGCCATGGGCCCGTTCCGCATGGGAGACCTGGCCGGCAACGACATCGGCTGGGCCATCCGCAAGCGCCGCGCCATCGACAAGCCGGACATCCAGTACTCGAAGACCGCCGACCTGCTGTGCGAACTGGGCCGCTATGGCCAGAAGACCGGCGCGGGCTGGTACGACTACAAGGCGGGCGACCGCAAGCCGTACCCGAACCAGCAGGTCAACGACATGATCGTGCAGCACTCGAAGGACCTGGGCATCGCCCGCCGCAAGATTTCCGATGAGGAAATCGTCGAGCGCCTGGTGTTCGCGCTGGTCAACGAAGGCGCCAGGATCCTGGAAGAAGGCATTGCCTCCAAGGCCTCGGATATCGACATGGTCTACCTGACCGGCTATGGCTTCCCGCTGTTCCGCGGTGGCCCGATGCTGTACGCGGACCAGGTTGGCCTGTTCAACGTGGCGCAGTCGATGGCGCGTTACGCCAAGGGCTACCACGGCGAAGCCTGGAAGGCAGCGCCGCTGTTGGTCAAGCTGGCTGCCGAGGGCAAGGGCTTCAACGGCTGAGCCTGGCCAATGGCGATTCGATTCTGCGCGGCCGGTTCAAGCCGCGCAGGGTTTCCACCACTGATCGCAAACCGGTCACCAAGCGAGGAGTAGCGGCATGGCCAAGCAATACGGCCCGGAAGATTGCCTGCTGATCATCGACGTGCAGAACGACTTCATGCCGGGCGGCGCGCTTGCCGTGGCGCATGGCGATGAAGTCGTGCCGGTGATCAACCGCCTCGCGGCGGCGTTTGCGCGTGTGGTGCTGACCCAGGACTGGCATCCCGCCGATCACGTTTCGTTTGCCGCCAACCACGCTGGCACGCAGCCGTTCCAGACCGTGGCGTTGCCTTATGGCCAGCAAGTCCTGTGGCCCACGCATTGCGTGCAGGGTACGCACGGCGCGGCGTTGCATGCCGGGCTGGAAGCGCAGCGCGCGCAGATGGTGATCCGCAAGGGCCATCACCGTGAGGTGGACAGCTACTCGGCCTTCATGGAGGCCGACCGCGCCACCCCGACGGGGCTCGCGGGTTATTTGCGCGAACGTGGCGTGCGCAGGGTGTTTTGCGTGGGACTGGCAACGGATTACTGCGTTGCCTGGAGCGCGCTCGATGCCCGCGCGGCGGGGTTCGAGGCTGCCGTGGTCGAGGACGCTTGCCGCGCCATCGACCTCGACGGCTCGCTGGCGCGTGCGTGGCAAGACCTGCAAGCCGCTGGCGTGCAACGCCTGCAGTCGGCCGGCCTGCTGTCCTGAAATGGAAGAATCGCCAAAGCCAAGCTAACACGGCTGAACCTGGCCACAGACATATTGCACGACACTGCCGGACGTGAAAGCACGCCGCAGGTCACCAGATACCAGAGATACCGAGGAGCAAGACATGAAAGAGGCAGTCATCGTTTCCACCGCACGGACCGGCCTGGCCAAGAGCTGGAAGGGTGCTTTCAACATGACCCACGGCGCCACCCTGGGCGGCCATGCGGTCCAGCACGCCATCGCCCGCGCCAAGATCGACGCCGGCGAAGTGGAAGACGTGCTGATGGGCTGTGCCAACCCGGAAGGCGCCACCGGCGCCAATATCGCGCGCCAGATCGCGCTGCGCGCCGGCTGCCCGGTTACCGTGCCCGGCGCCACCGTCAACCGTTTCTGCTCGTCCGGCCTGCAAACCATCGCCATGGCCGCACAGCGCGTGATCGCTGATGAAGGCGACATCTTCGTGGCCGGCGGCGTGGAAAGCATTTCCTGCGTGCAGCAGGAAATGAACCGCCACATGGTCCAGGAAAGCTGGCTGACCAAGAACAAGCCGGAAATCTACTGGAACATGCTGCAAACCGCCGAGAACGTGGCCAAGCGCTACAACATCTCGCGCGAGCGCCAGGACGAGTACGGCGTGCGCAGCCAGCAGCGCGCTTTTGCGGCTCTGGAAGCCGGCAAGTTCAACGACGAAATCGTGCCGATCACGGTGCTCGCCGGCGTGGCCGACAAGGCCACCGGCCAGCTGATGACCAAGGAAGTCACGGTTTCGGCCGACGAAGGCATCCGCGGCGACACCACGCTGGAAGCCGTGTCCAAGATCCGCACCGCCATGCCCGGCGGCGTGGTTTCGGCCGGCAACGCATCGCAGTTCTCCGATGGCGCTTCGGCGGTCGTGGTGATGGACGCGAAGGTGGCCCAGGCCAAGGGCCTGCAGCCGCTGGGCGCCTTCCGCGGCTTTGCCGTGGCCGGTTGCGAGCCTGACGAAATGGGCATCGGCCCGGTGTTCGCGGTGCCCAAGCTGCTGAAGAAGGCCGGCCTGACCGTCGCCGACATCGGCCTTTGGGAACTGAATGAAGCCTTCGCCGTGCAGGTGCTGTACTGCGCCGACACGCTGGGCATCCCGATGGACCGCCTGAACGTCAACGGCGGCGCCATCGCGGTGGGCCACCCCTACGGCGTGTCGGGCGCCCGCCTGGTCGGCCATGCGCTGATCGAGGGCAAGCGCCGCGGCGTCAAGTACGTGGTGGTGACCATGTGCATCGGCGGCGGCCAGGGTGCGGCCGGCCTGTTCGAAGTCCTCTGAGCGCCAGGGCAATACCGTGAGCGAGCAAGCCGATCCCATGCCGGCGCACGGCCGGGAGGTGCTGGCCAGCCAGCCCTTCCATGGCGAGGCAAAGCCCTGCGCGGTGGCGCAGGGCACTATCGCCCGCATGGGCGAAGACAGCTAGGCAAGGCGGGGAAGAGAAGGGCGCGCGAGCGCCTTTTTCTTTCCCGCGCCATTTACAGAATTCGCAACGTTTGCGGCATGCCGTGCAGCGTGCCGTTGTGGAGACCGTGACGATCCATGCCGCGAGGCTGCCTTCGATGTGGCCGCCGCCGGGTCGCGCATCTTTGATTTGCCCTTTCAGTCTGGGAGCTGTTTCCTGCCATGTCGCTGATCCTTTCCCGCCGTGACCTCAACTTCGTGCTGTACGAATGGCTCAAGGTCGAGGGGCTGACCCGCATTCCGCGTTACGCCGACCATTCCCGCGAGACCTTCGACGCCGCGCTCGACACCTGCGAGAAGATCGCCACCGACCTGTTCGCGCCGCACAACAAGAAGAACGACCAGCAGGAGCCGCATTTCGACGGCGAGACCGTCGCCATCATCCCCGAAGTCAAGACCGCGCTGAAGGCCTTCTGCGAGGCTGGCCTGATGGCCGCCGGGCAGGACTACGAGATCGGCGGCATGCAGCTGCCGGTGGTGCTGGAGAAGGCCGGCTTCGCCTACTTCAAGGGCGCCAACGTCGGCACCAGCTCCTATCCCTTCCTGACCATCGGCAACGCTAACCTGCTGCTCACGCACGGCACGCCGGCGCAGGTGGAAACCTTCGTCAAGCCGGAGATGGAAGGCCGCTTCTTCGGCACCATGTGCCTGTCCGAGCCGCAGGCCGGCTCGTCGCTGTCCGACATCACCACGCGCGCCGATTACGAGGGCGAATCGCCGCTGGGCCAGCAGTACCGCCTGCGCGGCAACAAGATGTGGATCTCGGCCGGCGAGCATGAGCTGTCCGACAATATCGTGCACCTGGTGCTGGCCAAGATCCCCGGGCCGGACGGCAAGCCGATTCCCGGCGTGAAGGGCATTTCACTGTTTATCGTGCCCAAGTACCTGGTCAATGCCGACGGCAGCCTGGGCGAGCACAACGACGTGGTGCTGGCCGGCCTGAACCACAAGATGGGCTATCGCGGTACCACCAACTGCCTGCTGAACTTCGGCGAAGGCATGAAGTACAAGCCGGGCGGCAAGGCCGGCGCCATCGGCTACCTGGTGGGCGAGGCACACAAGGGCCTGGCCTGCATGTTCCATATGATGAACGAGGCCCGCATCGGCGTGGGCCTGGGCGCGGTGATGCTCGGCTATACCGGTTACCTGCATTCGGTGGACTACGCGCGCAACCGCCCGCAGGGCCGCCCGATCGGCCCCGGCGGCAAGGATCCGGCCAGCCCGCAGGTGCCGCTGGTGGAGCATGCGGACATCCGCCGCATGCTGCTGGCGCAGAAGAGCTATGTGGAAGGCGGACTGGCGCTGAACCTGTATTGCGCGCAACTGGTGGACCAGGAGCGCGCCGCCGAGGGCGCGGAACACGAGCGCCTGGCGCTGCTGCTGGATATCCTGACGCCAATCGCCAAGAGCTGGCCGTCGCAATGGTGCCTGGAAGCCAACAGCCTGGCCATCCAGGTGCATGGCGGCTATGGCTACACCCGCGAGTACAACGTCGAGCAGTTCTATCGCGACAACCGCCTTAACCCGATCCACGAAGGCACCCACGGCATCCAGGGGCTGGACCTGCTGGGCCGCAAGGTGGTGATGAAAGACGGTGCCGCGTTCAAGGCGCTGGGCGAAGTGATCCAGGCCACCATCGGCCGCGCCCTGGCTAGCGGCGATGCCGCGCTGGGCAGCCAGGCGAAGGCGCTGGGTGCCGCCGTCAAGCGCCTGGCGGAAGTCACGCAGGCGCTGTGGGCGGCAGGTGACGCCAAGGTGACCCTGGCCAATGCCTCGGTCTACCTGGAGGCCTTTGGCCACGTGGTGGTGGCGTGGACGTGGCTGGAGCAGGCGCTCGTGGCGCAGTCCGCGCTGGCTGGCGCAAAGAGCCAGGAGGACCAGGATTTCTATCGCGGCAAGCTGGCCGCGGCGGCGTATTTCTTCCGCTGGGAGCTGCCCAAGGTGGGGCCGCAGATCGACCTGCTGGCTTCGCTGGACCGCACCACGCTGGATATGCAGGACGCCTGGTTCTGAGCACCGGCGGCTGAGCAAGAGCAAGATGATCGGGCGCGCGCAAGGATGCGCCCGCAAACACAATATCGGGAGACCCCATGAACACCATCCAGCAATTGTTCGACCTGAAGGGCAAGACGGCACTGATCACCGGCGGCTCGCGTGGGCTCGGCCTGCAGATCGCCGAAGCGCTCGGCGAGCAGGGTGCGCGCATCGTGCTGTCGGCGCGCAAGGCCGATGAGCTGCAAGCGGCGCAAGCCCACCTCAAGGCACTTGGCATCGAAGCCGAGTGGATTGCCGCCGACGGTGCCCGCGATGAGGATATCGCGCGCCTGGCCGACGAGGCGCTGGCCAAGCTGGGCCATGTCGACATCCTCGTCAATAATGCCGGAGCCACCTGGGGCGCGCCCGCCGAGGACCATCCGGTGGAGGCCTGGGACAAGGTGATGAACCTGAATATCCGCGGCGTGTTCCTGCTGTCGCAGCGCATCGGCAAGCTGTCGATGATCCCGCGCCGCTACGGCCGCATCATCAACGTGGCCTCCATCGCCGGCCTGGCGGGCAATCCGCCGGGCACCATGGAGACCATTGCCTACAACACTTCCAAGGGCGCGGTGGTGAACTTCACCCGCACGCTGGCGGCCGAGTGGGGTGAGCACAACATCACCGTGAACGCGCTGGCGCCGGGCTTTTTCCCCTCCAAGATGACCCAGGGATCCCTGGACCGCCTCGGCGTGGAAGCCATGTGCGCCTCGGTGCCGCTGCACCGGCTGGGCGACGACGAAGACCTGAAGGGCGCGGCGCTGCTGTTCGCCAGCGCCGCCGGCAAGCACATCACCGGCCAGGTGCTGGCGGTGGACGGCGGCGTGAGCGCGGTCTAAGTCCATGCCCTGGTGCTAATCTTCATGCTGATGCTGATGCGGTTGGCATGCGGCATGATGGGTTCACCCGGGAGCCGGCCAACCGTACCGTCCTCGCCCCCTTGGCAAACATGACTCAAACCAACGGTTTTCCCCTTAGTATTCCCTTCCTTGCCGAACTCGGGGTGCAATGCACCCGCATGGACAAGGAGGGCAGCGAGATCGAACTGGCCCTGGAAACGCGCCACCAGAATAGCTGGGACATGGCCCACGGCGGGGTGCTGATGACGTTGCTCGACGTGGCCATGGCGATGGCCGGGCGCGCGTCCGATCCCGACGGGCGCGGCGTGGTGACTATCGAGATGAAGACCACGTTCATGGCGCCGGGACGCGGCAAACTCGTCGCCCGCGGGCAGTGCGTGCACCGCACCACCACCATGGCCTTTTGCGAGGCCGAGATTCTCGATGCCGACGGCAAGACCGTGTCGCGCAGCTCCGGCACGTTCAAGTTTGTCAAGCGCGTGCCGCCGCAGCGCGCGCCGGGCGGCGCCTCGGATACCGGCGCCGACGGCTGAAGCCGGACATGTCCGGCAGCGGCGTGCCGCATGCCGGGCCAACGATCCGGTCACGCATCGTGCGTATCCGGCACTGGCGCTGTCATTGATGAAGCAAGCCTGCCAACCGGCTGACAAACCGCCACTAACGACGAACGACAAAGGACGAGTGTCCTTGTCCATTTCACTGTAAGGAAGCCATCATGTCGAAGACCTTCAAGCGCATCGTCCTGGCCTCGCGCCCCACGGGGGCCGTGACCCCCGACAACTTCCGCCTGGAAGAGGTGCCCGTGCCCGAGTTGGGCGACGGCGAGGTACTGGTCCGTAACCACTTCCTGTCGCTCGACCCCTATATGCGCGGCCGCATGAACGAGGGCAAGTCCTACGCCACGCCGCAGCCGCTGGGCGAAGTCATGATCGGCGGCACGGTCGGCGAGATCGTGGCGACGAAGAACCCCAAGTACGCCGTCGGCGACAAGGTGGTCGGCATGTTCGGCTGGCAGGAAATGGGTGTCACCAATGGCATCGGCATCCAGAAGGTCGATACCACCCATATCCCGCTGTCGGCATACCTCGGGTCGGTCGGCATGCCCGGCGTCACGGCCTGGTATGGCCTGAACAAGATCATCCAGCCGAAGGCCGGCAAGACCATTGTGGTGAGCGCGGCGTCCGGTGCGGTCGGCAGTGTGGTGGGCCAGTTGGCCAAGTTGCAGGGTTGCCGCGTGGTTGGCTTTGCCGGCGGCAAGGACAAGTGCGACTACGTGGTCAATGAACTGGGCTTTGATGCCTGCATCGACTACAAGGCCGCCAAGGACAGCAAGGAGTTGTACACCATGTTCAAGGAGGCCACGCCGGACGGCGTGGACGGCTACTTTGAAAACGTCGGCGGCGAGATCCTGGACACCGTGCTGATGCGCATGAACGCCTTCGGTCGCATCGCCATTTGCGGCATGATCGCCGGCTACGACGGCCAGCCGATGCCGCTGAAGAACCCGCAGCTGATCCTGGTGTCGCGCCTGACCGTGGAAGGCTTTATCGTGTCCGAGCATATGGACGTGTGGCCGCAAGCCCTGCAGGAACTCGGCACGGCTGTCGCCCAAGGCAAGCTCAAGTTCCGCGAGAGTGTCGCCGAAGGCCTGGCCAGCGCGCCGGAAGCCTTCATGGGCCTGCTCAAGGGCAAGAATTTTGGCAAGCAGCTGGTCAAGCTGGTTTAAGTAAAGGGAACAGACCGCCGGCATTTGTCGAAGCCGACAGGATGCGCCAGCGCCGACTGGAATGCCGACGGCCGTTACTCCCTCTCCTCATGGGACTCATGGGGGGAGGGGAGCAAACAACCAAAAGAGGAGACTCCCCATGAATGCTCCAGTGGAACCCACCAAGCCTCGGGGCGACCAGGACGAAATGGCTGCCGGCCTGCCCGAAGAGGTGAAAGCCAGATACCGCATGCTGCCGCGCCCGCCCAGGTTCGATACGCCCGCCGAGGAACGCCTGCACCGCAAGCAACGACTGGCCGCGGCGTTCCGGCTGTTCTCCAGGTTTGGCTTCGACGAAGGCGTGGCCGGCCACATCACCGCGCGCGATCCGGAGTTCCCGGATACGTTCTGGGTCAATCCCTTCGGCGTGCATTTCAGCCAGGTGAAGGTCTCGAACCTGATCCGCTGCGATCATCATGGTGAAGTGGTGGAAGGCGACTATCCAGTCAACGCCGCCGCCTTCGCCATCCACTCGCGGGTGCACCAGACCCGTGCCGATGCCGTGGCCGCCGCGCACTCGCACAGCACCCATGGCCGTGCGTGGTCCACGCTGGGCCGGACGCTCGATCCGCTGACGCAGGACGTGTGCGCCTTCTACAACGACCATGCGCTGTACGACGATTTCGGCGGCGTGGTGGTGGAGCTGGACGAAGGCCAGCGCATTGCCAATGCACTCGGCAGCAACAAGGCCGCGATCCTGCAGAACCATGGCTTGCTGACGGTGGGCAAGACAGTGGACGAAGCCGCCTGGTGGTTCATCACCATGGAGCGCTCCTGCCAGGTGCAGTTGCTGGCGGAGGCTGCCGCGGCGCGCACCAACGCACCGCTGAAGGTAATCTCGGACGCGGCAGCGCGCCAGGCCTACTCGATCGTTGGCACCGCGCAGGCGGGCTGGTTCCAGTTCCAGCCGCTGTATGCCCGGATCGTCAAGGAACAGCCTGACCTGCTGGATTGACGCCATGGCCGATCTCATTCTTCACCAGTACGCAACCTCGCCGTTCTCGGAAAAAATCCGCCTGCTGATGGGCGCCAAGGGCCTGGCCTGGCAGGCCGTGGAAATCCCGCCGATCCTGCCCAAGCCCGACGTGGTCGCGCTGACGGGCGGCTACCGGCGAACCCCGATCCTGCAGGTGGGGGCCGACATTTATTGCGATACCGCGCTGATTTGCGAGGTGATCGACAGCGTGGCGGCTGCACCCGCGCTGTATCCCGCCGCGCAGGCAGCCGGTGCGCGTGTCGTCGCGAGATGGATCGATACCGCGCTGTTCACCGCCGCCGTGACTTATCTGTTCCAGCCGGCCGGCGCGCAGAGCATGCTTGGCCACCTCACGCCAGCGCAGATCCAGGCCTTTTCGGCGGACCGCAAGGCCATGTGTGGCGACCCCAATGCGCTGCGCATGCCCTTGCCGGAGGCCATCGCGTTGCTGCACGAAACCTTCGGGCGGCTGGAGCAGCAATTCCGGGCGGGCGTGGCGCACGTGGCCGGGCCCGAGCTGTCGGTGGCGGATTTTTCGCTGTACCACAACATCTGGTTTGTCCGGCGGGCCAGCGAACTGGCAAAACTGCTGAATGCGTATCCGGCGGTGCAGGCCTGGTACGCCCGCATGCAGGCCTACGGCCATGGCACGGTGCGCGTGGCCACCAGCGAGTCCGCGCTGGAAGTGGCGCATCGCACCGATCCGGTGGCGCAGTCCGGCGGGGTGGCTGCCGACAGCGGCTTCGAAGCCGGCGATGCCGTCACCGTGACGCCGACCGATTACGCGCGCGATCCGGTGGCCGGGGTGCTGGTGGCGCTGGACGCGCACCGCGTCGTGCTGCGCCGGCAGGATCCGCGCGCGGGCGCTGTCAATGTGCATTTCCCGCGGCAGGGCTACCAGGTGCAACGTCCGGGCTAGGGGCGGCGCGCGGCAACACAAGTCAGTCTGGCAAGACAACCACATACCAAAACAGAGGCAGGCAACATGAAGCAATTCCAGGGCAAGGTGGCAGTGATCACTGGCGGCGCATCCGGCTTTGGCAAGGAATTCGCCAAACTGGGTGCAGGGCTGGGCATGAAACTGGTGCTGGCGGACGTGCAGGAAGATGTACTGGACGCCGCGGTGGCGGAGTTCAAGGCGCAAGGCGTGCCGGTGATCGGCGTACGCGTGGACGTGTCCAAGGCCGAGCAGGTCCAGGCGCTGGCCGATGCGGCCATGGCCGCCTTCGGCCAGGTCAACCTGCTGTTCAACAACGCGGGCGTCGGTGCCGGCGGCCTGATGTGGGAGAACAGCGAGCGCGACTGGGAATGGGTGCTGGGCGTCAACCTCTACGGCGTGATCCATGGTGTGCGCATCTTCACCCCGCTGATGCTGGCCGCTGCGGAGAAGGATCCGTCGTTCGAAGGCCACATCGTCAATACGGCCTCCATGGCTGGCTTGCTCAGCCCACCTGCGATGGGCGTCTACAACGTTTCCAAGCACGCCGTGGTTTCCTTGTCAGAATCGCTGTACCAGGATCTGAGCCTGGTCAGCGAGCAGGTGCGTTGCTCGGTGCTGTGCCCGTATTTCGTGCCGACCGGTATCACGCAATCGGGCCGCAACCGGCCGGCGGAGCTGGTCAATGAAGCGCCGCCCACGCGTTCGCAACTGCTGTCGCAAGCGCTCTCGGACAAGGCGGTCAGTTCGGGCAAGGTCACGGCCGCCGAGGTGGCGCAGCTCACCTTCGACGCGATCCGCGACGGCGGCTTCTATATTTACTCGCATCCACAGCAGTTGGCGCCCGTGAGGCAGCGCTTCGAAGATATCATTGGCCAGCGCAATCCGAGCGATCCGTTCGCCGACAAGCCGGAAGTGCGTGCGGGACTGGTCGCGGCCCTGCGCGCAGAGTAAGCAGGCAGCCGGCGGTGGCCTCTGGCACCGTCTGGTCCGGGCGCGTCGGCCAGCAGCAAGTCCAACCGATACAGATACAAATACAGATACAGATACGGTCAGCCATTGCGGCAAAGGGAGGAGGATTCCATGACCAAACCTGCAGTCATTCGTCATTTGCAGTACGCCACCTTGCCCAATGGCACGCGCCTGCACTACGCCAGTGCGGGTGAGCGCGGCAAGCCGCTCGTGCTGTTCGTGCATGGCTTCCCGGAGTTCTGGTACGAGTGGGAAGCCCAACTCGCCGAGTTCGGCAAGACGCACTTCGCGGTGGCGCCGGACCTGCGCGGCTTCAACCTGTCGAGCAAGCCCGCCGAGGTGGAAGCCTACCGGCCGCGGCACATCGTCGAGGACCTGGTGCAGTTCATCAATGCGCTGGGTTATTCGCACTGCGTGGTGGTGGCACATGACTGGGGTGGGGCGATCTGCTGGAACCTTGCCATCCAGTTTCCGAAGATGGTGGAGCAGTTGGTCATCATCAACTCACCGCATCCCTACGTGTTTGCCAAGGCCCTGACCACCGACCCGCAGCAGCAGGCCGCCTCCGCCTACATGAACTGGCTGCGCGCGCCGGGATCGGAAGAGGCGCTGGCGGCCGACGGCTTTGCCAGGCTTGAAGGCTTTCTGAACGGGCAAGGTCAGCAGTCTGCCCCCTGGTTTGCCGGCGAGACCCGCGAGAAATACCATGCGGCCTGGTCGCAGCCCGGCGCCGGCGGTTCGCATCCGCTGACCGGCGGCGTCAACTACTATCGCGCCTCGCCCATGCATCCGCCGGGCCCCGGCGAGACGCCGCCCGATATTTCCAAGCTCGATTCCGCGGCGTTCACGGTGCGGGTGCCGACCCTCGTGATCTGGGGCGAGCGCGACACCGCGCTGCCCAAGAGCCTGCTGGATGGCCTGGACAAGTTCATTCCGGACATGCGGCTGGAACGTATCCCGGACGGCACGCACTGGGTCATCCACGAGCAGCCGGAGCGCATCAACCTGCTGATCCGCAGCGCCTTGCCCTGAATCGCGCAGGCCTCTCGCAGGCCAGCGGCGTCAGGCGGAGCCGCCGGCGCTGGCCCGGCGGGAGGCCGGCGGCCCAGGCGCTGCCGGCGAGCGCGGCCGCAAGTAGAAAAGAAAATTTCTCGAAATGTTTGATTAATCGCAGAAAGTTCTTTATAGTCTCGTTTCTCTGCTGCGGACAACGCAGCGACGCGGTAAGCAAAGCGAACCGGGTGAAGTTCTTTAACAAACAAACAACCGATAAGTGTGGGCGCTTGATAGCGGATGCGGAAGGCTTCGGTCTTTTAGCTTACAAGTTATAAAGTGCTTTACAAGTTATAAAGTGCT
>NZ_JBFTQG010000081.1:0-16945 GCF_056398885.1 Cupriavidus sp. 01T418 | reverse complement strand
AGATGCGGACAGCGCCGCGCTTGGCCGCTAGGGCGCGCTCGGTCATGCCGTACTGGATGACCACGCCCCAGCCGCCAGGCTGGCCGACGATGTTTGCGCCCTTGATTGCACCTGCCTCAACGAGGCGTTCAAGGGTCATATGGTCGATGGTGTCGCGGGTAGTTGCCATTTCCTCACCTCTTGAGGTGTCATTCTGTAGATAGCACTATACCCAAATAGTAACAAAGTGGGAACCCCTACTAAGTAAAAATCTCTGTCTTTTGGACATAAGGCCCGTTCTCCTACCACCTGGCCAGGTGTCGCCCTGGTGCAGCTCCCCCCTCTTGACGGCGCGGAGTCGTGACACACCCGCAATAGCCCGCCTGGCGGGCGATTCTGGCGCGCCGGGAGTCGTGACAACAGGATGGCTACGAAGCCCTATAACTCGATTTGGATACTCGTATGGCATTCCCTTCTGTTGACCGTATCGCCCTGCTGGCGGCCTGCGGAACGTTTGTTGAAACGCTCCAACAGAATCCGGCCGGCGCGGTGGCGGCGCTGACGTTGGCGTTTTTTGCCCTGGTGGCCTGGGTCGTCCACAAGCTCGGCAAGTAGATGCCAGGCCACTTGCTTTCCCCCGGCCACCTGTGGCCGGGGGTATCTGGTCAACGCCTGGCGTGGGAATTGGGACGGTGCCCGGACTCGAACCGGGATCTCCAACGGCGTACCATGAGGGCGTCGAACTCCCCATAGCCGGCCACCCTCAGCAGGTAGCATGACGTTGGCGCTCTTTCCATTGAGCTACGCCGATTAACCTTGCTTGCCCCCCTTAACGAGGGCGAACGCAGTAGGCGCCTCGCGGCGGCTTTTGTCCTCAGCCGCCCGCTTGGCCTTCAGGTCGATTTTTTCATCTGCCAACTTCTTTGCCGCCCTGGCCAACCCGCGCAGGTCGTATTCGTTGGACAGATTGTCGCCAGCCTTGGCCTTGCGCTCGATACGCTTCACGTACCCAAGGTCTTCCATCCGCTTGATAGAGCGTTGCACGGTGCGAGGATCGACCCCGATTGCATCGGCAATGGTGCCCTTGGCAGGCCACGGGTTTTCGTCCGGTTTCCACCAGTAGCTAGACAAGTGCAACAGGATGAGCACGTCAAGCGGCTGGAGCTTAAGGGCTTTCTGGTTTTGGAAGATGACGTCCGGCAATGCAGTGAAGCCGGCCGCGATCACTGCTTTTCCCCACTTGGCTTCAAGCACCTTTTCGGCGCCTGTCGCTGCGGATTTCGGCACGGGCTTGGTGGTCATCTGGTGGCTCCTGTTTCGCGTTGGGGAAAGTATGCGGCGCGCCCCAACCGCAGAGCAAGGGCTTGGAGAGCCAGTAGGGGCGACAGAACTGCCTCCCCCCGAGTACGTATGCTGCGTCTGGTATCCCGGAGTGTGTTTACCGTGCAGGAGTCTGCTTCGTAGGGCACCAGTGTCGCCCCGGGGGGTGTCACTGGTGCCGCGAGGGGGTGACATTACTGCCGCCCCAAAACCTGACCTTAAGCTCGCTGTGAGCTGCGCCGTGAGAGTTCTTCATCACGGTTTTCGCGGACGCGAAAACGCGCCAAGCATTGCACCTGGCGCGGCTTCTCACTTATCGCCCGTAGCCGTATGCCTCCGCTACCTCGATGCCCTCCGGGCTGCGGCTGGCGGTGATGTCATCGCCCCGGCGATATTCGGGCTTCTCGCCTGCCGGCACGGCTACGCGCTCGCCCTCCTGCTCGATGACGTAGTAATTTTGGCCGTCCACCTGGGCCACGTCGATCACCTCGCCTTCGGCCTCCTGGCCCTCCTGCAAGGGCGTCGCGTCCAGCTCTTGGGCGGCCTGGGCGTAGGGGTCGGGGTCGCCGCGCTCAATGCCAGGCGTGGCCGGGTCTTGGCGGGCCTCGTAGCGCTCGCGCTGTTCCCGTTGTTCCTCGCGGGCATCGGCGGCCTCGATGCGGGCCTGGTTGGCGATGCCCTGATACCTTGCCAGCTCCTGGGCGGCAAGCTCGCGCTGCCGCGCCAGGATCGTTTCATAGTCTGGCAGCTTGCGGATGTACTCGGGCACGGGAATAACGCGCTCCTGCACCTGCTGCGCGTGCGTCTCGGGCTGCTGGTCGCCACTAATGCCGGCGCCCGGCTCTGCCGGCCCGAACTGGCCTTTGCAATAGTCGGCAGCCTCGCACAGCACGCGGCGCTTTTCGTCTTCGGTTTCCAGCTCGTGCCAAGCCATCAGCATGGCATAGGCTTCCAGTTTCTCGGCCTGGGTCGGTTCCTTCGTCTTGTCGCCGGTCAACCGGTTGAGATAATCGGCCAGGCCTTTAGTCAAGCTGTCTAGGGTGTCGGCCAATCCTTCATTGATGTTGTCCAGCCCGTGCCGATGGTGGCCGCTAAGCGGGTGCGGGGGAAGGTTCATCGCTGTTCTCCATCAAAATTTTCGCGGGCGCGAAAATCGCGCCTGCCGGCTCACTGGAAAGCGGGGGCCTGGTCGGGCATGGCGACATACTCGACCGCGATACGGGCGATTTCATCGCCGGGAATTTTCAGGAAACCTTGAAGGTCCGGCAGGCCCATAATTTCGGAAGCCATTACGGCAGATTGGCGCAGCACTTGCGAGGAAACGCTTTGGCTCTGGCTCTGCCCGCCCTCGCTCTCGCTGAACGAGTCATTGACCTGGCCACGCTCAATTTCCTGTTCGCCTAGCTCAAGTTCCATGCTCTTGGCGGTTTCGGCGTCGCCGGCACGAAGGATGCACTTCACCGATGTATTGGCGATCAGCGTTTGCGCCTCGTCGCGCCCGTATGTCGTGCGGAGCTGCGCCACAGTTTGCAGGCCCAAGACGCAGCGGCCGCCGTACTTGCGCAGCTTGGTGAGGCCCGCGCGAAGGCTAGTGACTTTGCCAAGTGAATCAACCTCGTCCGCCACGTACCACAGGCCGCGCTCTTGGTTCTCGGACAGGCTCAAGCCCTCGACCAAGGCCAGTTCCAAGGCTGTGGCAACGAGGTTGCGGAGCATCCCCATTTGGTCATCGCGGTAAGTGATGAAAAGCCAGTTGCTGCGCCAGTCCTCTTGTATCCATTGACGGATGGAGAAGCGGCCTTCGTCGGGCAGATAGTCGAAGATGCTCAGGTAAGGCACCATCGTTGCCCGTGTGTTGTTCAGCATCTTGTCATTGCCCTTTTGGGTCAAGACGGCGGCAGCGGTGCCTGATAGCAGCGGTTCTAGCTCCCTCTGGTCTGCGCTGGTCATCCAGTACATCAGGCGCTTGATAGAGCGTTCGCCACTGCGATGCATGGAAAGCATAGCCTTGGCTAGCAAGGTTTGCGCGAATAGTTGCCACTGTGCGCTCTCCCCGCCCTCTAGATCGGGAATGATCGCCTTGGCAATGCGTTCGCAATCGTAGTCCGCGCGGATTTCCGCGAAGGGGGACCAATCGACGGTGCGCCGGTCAAAGGGGTTGAAAAGCGCGTCATCAGCCTGGCCGAAGCGGGCATAGAAGCCCCCTGCAGGGTCGGCAATGACAGCGCGATTGCCACGCTTTCGGATGCTGCGGAGCATCCCATTGATGACTTGGGTTTTGCCTGCCCCGGTGGTGCCAGTGATTAGGAAGTGCTGCGCCTCCAACATGCGCGGAATGGTCACGCCGCCGATAGTCACCTCGGCGTCAGACTGTGCCTTACCGGTGGACGTGCGCGCGTCGAGCTGCGCGGCATCCACCACGCGCGAACCCCGGCGCACGGCCTCATTCCCTGCCCCAGCGCCTGCCCCGGCAAGGCGCAGGCTGGCAAACATCGAGATCCAAATGCCTTGCGCGAACAGGCCATAAACCAGCAGCGCGACAGCGCCTAACATCTTGTGATCGGTGCTGAACCAATACACGGCCAGGCCAGCCGGCACGATGCCCACAAGATGGCGCAGCGTCCAACCGATGTTTGCTTGTGCGAAACAGTCACGCCCGGCTTTGCGCAGCTCGTTGAGGCTCCACACGACCGGCCCGGCCACCATGACCAACACCACAATGTCAGCCAAGGTGCGCGACACATGCGATAGCAGCGTGTGGACAAGCCACACGGCCAGCAACGGCACGAAAATTCCAAGTGCTTCCATTATTCCCCCTAGGTCTACGCTTTTGCGGCGGCCTTGCCCGCCTCGATGAATTCATCAAGGGTCAGCTCGCCGGCGATGTATCGGCGGTTGATTTCCTCCATCTCGGGCGACAACACGAAGCCCTCGAAGCGCACACTGCCACGCGCGTAGTCGATGGCCGCCTTGCGGCGTGCCCGCTCCCTGCCGGCCGCATTGAACTCGTCAGGCGTCAACTCGCCGGCAACATAGCGCCGTGAGTCTTCTTCCAGCTCCGGGGACGGTTCAAGGCCCTCTGAACGCTCGATGTTGCGCGCGTAATCGACGGCCGCTTGCCGGCTGGCCCGTTCTTCCTCGCTGATCTTCGGGCGCGGCTCTCCTGCGGCCAGGACGCCCGCCTTGATTTCATCGACAGCACGCGAGAACTCGCGCGAGCTGGCCGCCAGCGGGTCGGCCTGGTCTTCATCGTTCTGCATGTCTTGCTCTCCTATCGCTCAATGTCGCGCGGTTTGGGTTGCGGCTCGGGTGCTTCTGGTGCCGGGGTACGTTCCTGCTCCTGGGTCTTTTCTGGTGCCGGCGTCGTGGCCTGCTTGGCGGCCGTCTCGCTGGCGGTCTTCTCGCGCTCGCGGGTAATGAAGGCTTTGCCGCGGGCTTGCAGCTCGTCACGCTCGGCCTGGCGGCGCTGCAATTCATCATTCATGGCCTTGTCGTCAAACTCCACACGCAGGCCAGTCTTTAAAACGGCGTCTATCACCTGGCGCTTGAATTCCTCATTGCCCTCAATCTTCAAACCTGGCCCGAACTTCTGCACGGCCAGGCGCAAGCCGGTTTCGACGGCCTGGCTATCCTCGACGGCGGCCACGGTGACACGCTGGCCCGAGTCGATGACCAGCGCCCGGCGCTTGGCCTGATCGGCGTAATAGGTGACGTTGCCGGCCTGGTCGATGGAATAGGCCAAGTTGCGCGCCAGGTGCGCGGCCCTCACCTTCTCGTCGTCCCGCTTGCGGCTGGTGCCCTCGATGGCGTTTGGCTCGGTCGGTGCCGGGCTGGCGTCGCGCTGCCGGCGCAGCTCGGCCAGGGCATTTTCATCGCCCTGGTTCGCGCGCTCGGCCAGGAAGGCACGGTAACGCGCCTGGTAGGGCTGGCTGTGCTTCTCCTTGAGCTGCTGGCGTTCGTCGCGGATGGATTCACGCAAGGCCATATCCTTCGTGACTCGCTCCATGCGAGAAAGGGACATGGTGGCTTTACGCTCTGCCCCGCTCTTGCTGCGGTCGGCCTGGATGGCTCGCCGCTTGGCCTGGTACTCGTCGCGGATCGTCGCGCGGCGGTCGCGCTCGCCTTTGCGCTGCGCGTCCCACTCGGCGGCCCTCTGCTTCGCCTGGAGGGGTTGCGCTTCGCGGAAGGCTTGCCACAGCTCCCGGCGCGGTGCTGGCCTCGCCTCGGCCAGCTCGCGGCCCTGCTGCGCGGCGTACACCTGGCGCAAGATCGGCGCGGCCTCGGCCTCAAAGGACAGGCGCATTTCTTGGGTGAGGAAGTCCGACACGTTCAGATTGCGCGTGCCGGCTTTGATGCGGTCGCCCCCATCCTTGCCCTTGGTGACTTCGTACTTTTCGGGGATGAGGCCGTGTGTTTTGCTGAGATGCGCCAGCAAGCGGCGGGCATCAAGCTCGCGCTTGATCTGCGCGAACTCGGACAGGTGCGCGCCCTTGGCATCAAGGCCGCGCTCGCGCTGTTCGGCCGCGAGCTGTCCGAGCACACTGTCTGACTGCCTGCGGTCACGGGGCGCTGGCTTGTTCAGCTCTCCTGCTGTTGCAGCAGCGCGAGAATCGCCAGCTCGCGCCCGTCGCACTTCATGATCGGCGGTTCGTTCTCGTCCCACACGATCAGGTGCATTCGGCTGCAAAAGCACTTTAGATGCTCCTGCGTCATGAACCATACCGACGCGGGACAGGTTTCGCACGCTGGCGAGGGATTCGGGCGCTGCTTGGCGTCGAGCTTTTGCAAGGTGGGACTGATATACGGCGGCGGCCCGCTGGCCTGGTCGTGCTCGATCTGCGCTGATTCGGTCATAGTGTGGTCGCTCATTGCTGGTTTGCTCCTGGGTGAAGGTCTTGCGGTGCTTGGCGTAGAAGGCGGCGGCCCGCTCGTCCAGAATCGCACGCTTGCCCTCGCGGTCGGCACTGCGATAGGCCGCATAGAGCTTGCGGTTGCCGCTGTTGATGTACTTCAATTCTTTGGCCTGTACCTCGTGCCACTCCTGCACGGTGGCCGCCAGCTCGGGCGCGGTCTTGCGCGGCGGTTGCTGGCTCTCGTACTGCCTGCGGCCCTCGTCGGCTAAGAAGCGGCGCTTCTCGGCCTCGGGCTTCTCGATGAACTCCCGGCTGAATACGTAGTCCTTGAGGTTGATGCCATTGGCAACGTCGGCCGGCTTGACGTTCTGGTACTCGGTGGCCTTGTCCTCGTTCCTGGCCCGCGTCGCGCCGTACTCGGTCAGCAGGGCTTTGAAGCTCTCGTAGTCGGATATTTTCCGGTCCAGCACATCCGACAAAATACGCTCCTTCAATTCCCTGTCGCGCGGCTTAAAAAGATCGCCCTTGTATCTACTGATAATCTCACTCTCGCCCGTGAACTCCTGGCGTCGATTATCCTTCGGACTGGCCAGCCCGAATTCCGCGTTAATACCCTCCTGAAAAGCATCAAGCCATTTTAGCCGCCCCTCTGGAAC
This sequence comes from Cupriavidus sp. 01T418, assembly GCF_056398885.1. Taxonomy (NCBI): domain Bacteria; kingdom Pseudomonadati; phylum Pseudomonadota; class Betaproteobacteria; order Burkholderiales; family Burkholderiaceae; genus Cupriavidus; species Cupriavidus sp. 01T418. The sequence goes on along the minus strand of NZ_JBFTQG010000081.1, from coordinate 10,137 downwards.
TTCATATAATCCAGTCTTGGCGTTATAAACCGGCTTATAAAGCGGGTCCATGAGATTTCCGGACAACAAATTTTGTCGCGGAATGACGATGTGGATATGAGGCATACGCTCCACAAGCTCGCCAGTTTTTCGATTGATATAACTCTTGATTTTTGGTAGGTGAGCCTCGGCATAGAAATTATATTCATCGCCATCGTAGGCAGACATAGCGAACCGCTCAAATCTCTCCACGATTTTTAGCATTACCTCCAAGTCAACCGAATCCTCTTTGAAGGCCAAAGTGATATGATTATATTTATCGCCATCATTAGCCATCCCATTAATGACGGCATCAGTCAAATCTAAGTCACCACAAAGAATCACACGCTCATCCAGTTGATCGCGCGTGAAATCCCGGCCCTCCTTTTGACCATTTACGAGATAATCGACAATCCCGCTCTTGCCACCCTTGACCCTAATCAACATTTTTGATTACCGCCTTCATGTGATCCGCCAGGGTGTGCAGCTCGGTCAGGATGTGGGTATAGGTCGCCTCGGAGATAACCCCGGCCACGTGGTCGGCATTGGCACGGCGGGCGAGCTGGTTAATGTTGTTGCTGGCCTTGTTGAACAGATACACAAGGCGGCTGTGATCCTCACTGGCCTTTGGGCGGGCGACGATCTCGGTACGGTTCCGCAAGACGCATTCGCGGAAGAAAGCGGACGGCTTCAACCCGGATGCTTCGACCTTGGCGAGATAGGCGGCATGGTCGGCGGCGGTCAGCCGGAAGCTAACCGGCTTGGTTAGCTTCTCGGCCTTGGTCTTGCTCCTGGTCCTGCTCATCTGTCGCGGCCTCCTGGTGGTAAGGCGGCCACACGGCCGCCTGGCTGGCGCGTAGCGCCTGGGTTTCCAAAGGGGCACCCTTTGGGCACGGATATTTTACGGAAACGCGTAGCGTTTTTGTAAACATATCTATCGTGCCTATCTGTACTACAGCATCAGCATAGCACGGCGTTAGCACTTCGCCAACACTGCAAATACACTGCATATTACCGCTTGACACTGCATATGCACTGCACTAACATTGCATCTAGTCGGCAATAAACGGTTGACCACACTGCATTAACACTGCAATATGCTCACACCGCACATTGCCAACTCGATCAAGGAGAAAAGATGCAGACAAACAGCGTGGCCGATGTGCTGCGCGCTCTAGCCACGGGAGACAAGGCCAGGTCAGAAACGGCCCGCTTGCGGGATGTGGTCGATGAAGTGGAAGCCGCCTTGGCCGCCGGCGTGAGCCGTGCAGCCGTCCTTGAAGCGCTACATGGTCAAGGCTTCACCATGACCTTAAAGAGCTTCGAGAGTGCCCTGTATCGCATCAGGAAACAGCGCGAACGAACAGGCCAGCGCCAGGCGTCCCCGCCTCCACCGTCGACCGCGACACCCACTGCCGAGCCGACGAAGGAACCTGACACCCCTCCTATTTCCGGGGAAGACCTGGAGGGGCTAGACAAGAAACAACGGCGGGAAAAACTCGCAGACCAATTTATCAAGCCTGAATCGACTAACCCACTGCTTAAACGCATTAAGAAGGAGAACACCTAATGAAAATCGCCGTCATTAACTTTTCCGGCAACGTTGGTAAGTCCACTGTGGCCCGTCATCTGCTGTCCGCGCGCATGAACAGTGCAACGGTCATTCCAGTTGAAACGATTAACTCTGATGGCACCCAAGATGAAGCCATAAAGGGCAAGCAATTTGGCGAGCTACTGGAAGCTCTCGTTTTGATGGATGACGCCGTGATCGACGTTGGCGCATCGAATGTCGAAGTCTTCATTGACCTGATGAAGCAATATAAGGGCAGCCATGAAGATTTCGATTATTTTGTCATCCCGACCGTGCCTGAGAAAAAACAAATGCGCGACACCATCAGCACGATTGATGCCCTAGCAGAAATTGGCGTGCCGGCGAAAAAAATCCGCCTGGTGTTCAACAAAGTGGAAACTGACGATGTTCCAGAGCGGATTTTTTCCGGCCTGTTTGAATATCACAGCGCAGCCAAGAATTTTACCCTTCGCCCCGATGCCGTTATCCATAAGAATGACATTTATGGAAAACTTAACGGTACTGAGCAGGGCATCAAGGATATTCTCAACGATCCGACCGATTACAAAGAGAAGATCAAAACCGCGAAGGATGCAGACGAAAAATTGCACTTTGCGCAAATGGTCGGCATCAAGCGCCTGGCTGCCGGTGTTACGGAAGAACTGGACGCGGTTTTCAAGACGCTTCTCAAATAACCTAACGGGAACGGCATGGCGGCAGAACCGACAACTCGGGATGCACTGATTGCAGAAATGCTCGGTGACATCGGGCGGCTTCATGATTCGGTCGAGGCTTTAAAAGAAGTCTTGCCGAATCAGATTTCGGAAGTCGAAACGCGCATCACCGGTTTGATTGGTCTTTTGCAAAAAGCCGGCGACGCTTACAAGCAACAAATCGAAGCCTATACCAACGCGCAAGGCGAAAAAATCCGCTCGGTCATCGAAAATGACGCCAATGCAGCAAAGGCGCGCTTTGATCGTGACTCAAGCGATGCGATCCGCGCAGCGCTGGCCGATGTGGCGCGCACCGTCAAGCAAACGGTGCAAACCGAAGTTGCAGGGCCAGTGCAAAGGGCGTTGGAGGTACAGCAGCAAAGCGCCTGGAAGACGTTAGCACTGTGCCTGGGCTGCGGCCTGCTTGGTGGCCTTGCCGTCGCGGCAGCGATCACGCTAGCCCATGACAAACAGGACGCATCCTATACCGCCTTGGGCAAGGCGGTATCGGCATCCTGGGAGAAATTGGATAGCAAGGCAAAATCCGTAATTAATTCTGAAAGGGGTCCTCAATAGCAATTGACAAGCCAAACCACTTGACAGCCGATTGTTTTAGGTAAATCGGTTGTCTTTGTGGTCAAATTCAAATAGCAATTTCGTTAATCGGGTAGCAACCGAATAGGTGAACCATGAAAAAGAGCACGTTGAACCGTGTTGCAAAGGGGGCAATGGGCGTTGCCTTGCTGACTTTGATTGCGTCTGTTTATACGCTCTCGGCGGGGCCGCTTCGTTTCCTGACGGAGCGCGGCCAGGAAGCAGCGGCGCACGCTGACCTCTCAGGCTTTGCCATGTATGCGGGCCTTGGCTTCTTGGCGCAGGTCGCGCTGCCCCTCATCTTTGGCGGCATCGCCATTTGCGTGATGGCTGCCTATCTGGCCTTCGAAAAGATGCAGGCCCGTGAGGCGGAAAGCTGCGAGCTGGTCACGGTACACCGCCAGGCCAAGCAGTAGGGGCCGACGATGAAAACTATCGTAACCCTCGCAATGATGGGCGCGGCACTGGTGCTTTCTGCTTGTGGCAAGAGTGAAGCGGAAAAGCAGGCAGAGCAGGGCGCGGCGATCTCCAAGCAGATGGCCGGCGACGTTGCCAAGGTGCCGCGTGTTGTCGTGGTCCCGGACGCGCAGAAGACCCAAGAGGGCAAGCAATGAGCACACCGACGCTCCACATCTTTGAAGACATCTTCGCGTACTTTGATGGGATCACCACAAAATTTTTCACCGATGGCGCCACCAATATTGCCAGCTCTTTACAAGGCACAGCCCGCACATTGCTGCTGATCTATATGGCGCTATGGGGTTGGTCGATGATGCGCGGCATGATTCAAGAACCAGTAATGGATGGGGTCGCACGAATGTTAAAAGCGACCTTCATCGTTACTTTCGCTCTCAGCTCCACGCTATATGCCAGCGACGTTGCAAGTTTTCTCTATAACTGGCCGTCCGAATTAGCCGGTGTGATAAATGGCAATGGGTCATCAACAAGCGCATTGCAGATCATTGACCAGACTATTTCATCTGGCCTGGATTTAGCTGTGAAAGCATGGCAAGTCGCATCGATGACAAACTTGGGGGCCTACTTTGTTGCCATCCTACTTTTCGTGGTATCAGTAGTCATCACGGCACTTACCGCAGCAGCCATCATCAGTGCCAAAATCGCGCTTACCGTTGCACTCACTCTTGGCCCGCTTTTCATCTTTTTGATGATTTTTGAAAAGACGCAGCAGTTCTTCGATAGGTGGCTAAACACTTGCATCACCAGCGGATTGACAATCACGGTAACCAGCGTGACTGCGCAATTGATCTTCAAGTATTTCGATGCGACGTTTCAAGCAGCCGGTGCGGATGCTGCGACCGCCCAAGGCGTTGTTAGCCTAACTGGTATTGCGCCCGCAATGGTTTTTGGCGTGATTGCAGCATTCTTCCTTAAAGATATTGCCCATTTCGTGCATGGCCTTGGTGGCGGTGTCAGCGGTGCCAGCAGTGCGGCCGCTGGATGGGCCTACAACAAAATCGCCGGCTCGACACCAACGGCGCTGCGCATGGGCAAAGCAGGCTATGGGGCAGGGAAAGCGGCTTACGGGAAGTTGAGCGGGGCAGGGGGGCGCTTTGGCCGTGGGCAGGCCACTGGCGGCAGCGTGCAAGGGAGCAAGCCGCTCTCCGTCTACCGCAAGATCACATCACCACGCCAGCGGAAAGCGGCGTAACCAAATGGGTAGCAACCATGAAAAAGACTATTCGTATCTTTGCCTTGGCCGTTGGCCTGGCAGCAGGGCAGGGCAGCTTTGCCCAAGGCATCCCGGTGATCGACGCGGCGAGCCTCGCGCAACAAGTTCAGCAAGTCGTCTCGTGGGGGCAGCAATACCAGCAGATGGCGCAACAGCTTCAACAACTGCAACAACAGATCCAGAGCATCACCGGCTCGCGCGGATTCTCGTCGTTGCTCAATAGTCCCCTGGCCCAACAGGCCCGGCGCATGTTGCCGCAAGATGCACAAACGCTGCTCGACCTGGCTAACGGCGGCTCCTATGGCAACCTCGCCAGCTCGATCAACAGCATCAAGCAAGCCACCACAACCCTAAGCAATGGGTCGTTTAGCAGCTCGACGGCCGCCAACCAGTGGCAAGCGGATCTGAACCGCGCAGCCATGCAAAAAGCACTGAGTATGGAAGCCTATACGGGGGCCACGCCGCGCCTGCAAAACCTCGAAGAGATGATTAACCAGATCAGCCAAACGCAAGACCCCAAGGCCATTGCGGAGCTAAACGCCCGCATCGCCGCAGAGCAAGCCATCATCCAGAACGAACAGGCCAAGCTACAGGCCATGTCGATGCTGGCGGCGGCAGAGCAACGGCTTGCCGATCAACAAGCGCGGGAAGTGTCAATCAGGATGGCGGGGAATGTGGCTAACGTTCCTCGCGTGCGAGTCACGCCGTAAATCTCTCCCGCACTACGGCCTTTTAACCGGGTACCTCCCGGTTTTTTTTCGCGTCCGCGAAAATCCCCCCGGCGACTAGAACACGGTGCCGGCAGGGTCCAGCCACATCAAGAGCAAGTCATAGCACCAGCGCAGCACAAAGGCCACAAAGCTCACGGCGCCGACCGCCCAAACCATCGGGTAATACTGTGGGGCGTGGCTGGCAATCCAAAGGCCGGCAACGAAGGCAAGCATGGCAGGGACGGACACCAGATTGCAGACCAGCAGCACCGGCAGGCGCAGCCAGTACAGCACCAGAAAGACCGGCAGGCGCAGCGCGCGCAGCGGCCAGGCCAGTGCACCGGCCAGCGAGGCGCGCAGCTGTTCGTCGGCCTCGATGGCTTCGGCGTTCGGCTCGGCATGTTGCGGCGCTTCTGCGTGCTTCGGGAATCTAACGATGTTGCCCATGTTCTAGCCCTTCCTCTGTTGAACCGCTACCCTCCCCCGCCCCTTCCCGCGAGCGGGAAGGGGAGCGAGTCGCCCTCTGTCGTCAGGGGTGCAGGCTGCGCGGCGCTTCGCTTGCTTCTCCTGCCCCCTGCCGGTGAGCGTGGGCCGCTCCTGTCGCGTCAAGGGTTCGCCCCGCCTGGCCCGAGTCCTCGCTTCGCTGCGGGCCGCGCCAGCCAGCCGGGGCCGCTACGCGCCCTTGACGCGCCATCCGCTCATTCAGCCTTTTTCGCCCTGGCCGTCTTCGCTGCGGGCTTCTTGCCTTCGCCTTCCGGTGCCTGCCGCTCGGCAATGGCGCGCATGAGGTCGCCGGCCTGGGCCTGCATGGCCTCCACCTGGCCGCGCAGCTTCGCGGCTTCCTCGCGGGCGCTGCTGGCCTCTTTGCGGGCGGCGTCCCGTTCGGCTTCGGCCTTGGTCATGCGCTCGGCCACGCGGTGGGCTTCCTGGGCAGCGGCCTTGCGCTGCTCCTGGTGTGCCTGGTCGGCGGCCTCGGCCTGGGCCTTCACGGTGGCCAGCTCGGCGCGCATCTGCTCGGCCTGCTGCTGGTGGCGGGCGCGCTCGGCCTCGATGCCGGCATTCAGGCGGGCCAGCTCGGCGGCATGTTCCTCGCCGGCCGTCTTCGCGGCCTGCTCGATCAGCGCCAGGCGTTCGCGCACCTGGGCCAGCTCGACGGCCTGCGCCTGGTTGGCGGCCTGCATGTCGGCCAGGCGCTTTTCCAGCTTTGCGGCTGCGGCTTTCGTCTCGTCCAGCTTGCTTTCCAAGTCCTCGACCGTCTGCGAGGCATCGGCTAGTTCCCGCTCGGCCTGTTCGCGCTGCTCGCCAGCGGTGCGGATGACTTCGGCAACGCGGCGTTCCGCCGCCTTCACGGCCTTATCGTTCAGCTCTACGGCCAGGGCCGCCAGGCGCTCGGTAAGCGCCTTGGTCACGGCGGCCACTTCCTCGGCCACTTCAACCGGCAGTTCTGCAACAGGCTCGGCCCTAGTCACGGCCTGGCTGTTGATGTGCTCATCCCAAACCTGTTTGAGCCGGGAAGGATTGCCCCCGCCAACCTTCTGGCGAAGGGCAAAGCCGGTGATGTTGCGGCCAGCGGCTTGCAGCTCTTGACCGGCCTGGATGATCGTTTCGGGCGTGAATTCGGCGGGGCGCATAGCGGGGTTCTTCCCTGTGATTGATCGACACCTTCATTATAGCAACAAACTAACAAATAAACAAACAAACAAACTAATTGACCCGAGCAACCCGGCATCGAGCGCCAGGCGTGGCGAATGAATGACGCCAGCGGGTGGGGCCAGAAAGGCTACAGGCCGCGTTTTCGCTCGCGGGGGCAGGGGAAGGGCACAGGCATGGCCGCCAACAGCGCTAAAACGCGCGCCATGGCCTCCATGGGCCTCGGCGTCAAATCCGCGACAGACCCCCCTTTCCTGCTAGCTCATGGGGCGGTGACATTGCGCTTACGGTATTGGGGCTGGATCGCACACGATCCCGGCTGAGCGCCTGGCTGGCTTGCCGGCCAGGCGTGATTTGTCCGGGTCTTAGCGCCCGTAGGGGCACGGCGCAAGCGCCGTGCGGTCGGCCGGCTTGCCGGCCGAGCCGCTTAGACCAGCCCTTCTCACAGCAACTGCGGTGCGATGGGTTGATCCCTGTCCTGGCCGTTAGCCCCGGAGGGGCTCTCGATAAGAGCGGGCAGCGCCCGCGATAGGCCGGCGCGAAGCGACGGGGCGGAGCGCCGTTAGGCGCGGAGGGTAGGCGGGGTTATATCGACGGGCCAATCTGCGTCGACTTATCCACATGGCGAGGGGTTAAATAAAGGTTAAAAACTGGTTAGCGAGTTGTGGAAAATCCCGCAAAGTCGCACCGTTACTAGGTTTCTGGCCTTTTGCATGTCCCTCAAAACACAATAGGGCGTCCCTCAAAACACAATAGGGCGTCCCTCAAAACACAATAGCCGGCTGGCCCGGCTGTCCCTCAAAACACAATAGGTAACGTGGTGGCTGGCCAGGTCGTTGAAGGCGATGGATAGTCACGCGCCGTCCCTCAAAACACAATAGCCCGGCACGGTGGCCGGGCTATTTGTGGCTAGGGCGGCCTGGAAGGTGGCCGGTAGGCCAGTCCCGAAGGGACCAAGCGCGAAGGCGCGCGCCTGGAAGGGCGTCCCGGTTTTCGCGTCAGCGAAAAAGCCCCAAGGAGTTCTAGGGGGTGGGGGCGCGCTTCACATAAACCAGCTCGCCAACGATGCGCGCTGAAGCCAGAAACCCGACATCGACCAACTGGTCTAGCGCCTTCTCGATCAGCTCGCGCACCTTGGCCGGGCGCTCCGTGGTCATGCCGGCGCCCTTTTTGATCGTGTCCAGCTTGATCGGGAACGGCTCGCGGTGGCTCGCGTAGTAGCCGTGCAGCCAGGTTGCAATGCCATCGGGCAATGCCAGGCGCTGCGACCACTCCACCTGTGTGTAATGTACGTCCCCGAACAGCTCCACGAGCTGCGGCGCGACCTGTACGCGGTACTTCTTCAAGGTTTGCTTGTTCTCGTCCTGCCAGGCGAAGACCGGAATCATGGACAGGCTCACGCCCTCTTTTAGTCGCTTGGAATAGACGGCCAGGGACGTGGCTTGCATCCGATCCAGACAGGCACGCAACCGCTCATAGCTGCCGTTGCAAATCGGCCAGCCGATGGCCTTGCACAAGCTGTAGGGCGTGAACTCCACGGGATGGCCTAGCGGGTGCTCCTTCGCCATGTGGATCAATTGCAGCCACACGGTTTCATCGTCCTGGCGCAATTCCTCGCCCTGGTAGGTGATGCGGCCCTCGCCAATCACAAGGATTTCAGCTTTCTTGAGGTACGCACGCGGCTGCTTTCGGTTGCGGGCGTTGAACAGCGCGGAGCGGACGATTTCATTAGGCAAGGCGCGCAGCGCCTCGGGCCATAGCGGGAGCTGCACGACCACGGCTGACGTGCGCTCCTGGGTGGGCTTGGCCTGCTTGGCCTTCCTCGCGTTGTTTTCCTCGATGCGTGCCTGTATGGCGGTGACGTGCTCACTCAAGGTCTTCATGCCGTGCCCTCCTGTGGCCGCGCGCTGCGAAGCATGGCAGCCAGTCGCATAAAGGCATCGGCAGTCATGACAACAACATCGCCGGAAGCTGTCACCATTGCGGGAAATCCCTCGTCGGTGGTCGCTTCGTTGACAAGCGATTTTGCTTGCGATGCGTTATCATGTGCAAATGCCACACTTCCGGTTGCTACCCGCGAAAAATGGCTAAGGTGTGCCGAATGCCCGTTCGGCGCACCTTTTTTCTTTGTGGTGCTATCCATCACTGCCGCCAGTAGTTCGCCGCCTCAACCAGCAGGCGGGTGGTATCGACGTGCGGCGCTCCGTCCAGCTCGAACATTACCGCATCCACGGATCTGAACTTGCAGGGCTTGCCGCTCTCGGTCAGCGTCACGCGCTGGCCCTCGTATTCCAAGGACAGCATCATGCCGCGGCCACGGGTGGGCGTCACGATAGGCCGGGCAATGATCGGCGCCGGCAGGTTGTCGCAGAAGGTATAGAGTTCGCCGCGCTCAAGGCTCATACTTACGGTATCCATGGAAATTTCCTTCGCTGGTGGTTTTCGTGGTCAGAGCGGCAAGGGCTAGCCCCCTTGCCGTTCGCTTTTGTCAGGGCCATTTCTGCGCTGCGTGCTTGACGCGCAGCACCTCCACGCCCTTGCCGACAATCCGGTAAATCAAGATGTAGTTGGGATGCGCCACAAGCTCGCGCGTCCCTTTCACGCGGCCAACGCGCCCTAGTGTCGGGTGCTGGTCGAGCTGCGCGGCCTTCTGCATCAGTGCGTCACCCAGCTCGATGGCGGCCATTGGGTTGTCCTGGGCGATGTATTTGGTAATGTTCTTGCGATCAGCGATCGCGGCGAGCCTCCATATCGGCAAATCAGCCTCCCGCCCGCTTTAGCAGCGCTGCGCGCTCGGTCTGCCAGTCGGCCATGACTTGCTCATGCGGCACGCTCGGGCTGGGGTCGTCGATGGCTTCCTGTACTTCCTTCGTCAGCCAGCCTTTGTAGGCGGCGGCCTCGTGCGCGGACCTCATGCGCTCGGCGGCATCGGTGCGCTTGCGCTCGGTCTTGAGCGCCACCGGGTCAAAGTGGCTTGCGTCCACCTGGTAGCGAACGATGCCAATGTCTCGGAGGTAGCCAACTAGGGTTTCAAACTTGCGGAAGATGCGGACAGCGCCGCGCTTGGCCGCTAGGGCGCGCTCGGTCATGCCGTACTGGATGACCACGCCCCAGCCGCCAGGCTGGCCGACGATGTTTGCGCCCTTGATTGCACCTGCCTCAACGAGGCGTTCAAGGGTGGCGTTCAAGGGT
>NZ_JBFTQG010000080.1:0-25774 GCF_056398885.1 Cupriavidus sp. 01T418 | reverse complement strand
GGCGAGCCCCGTCTCGCTTGAGCTGTGTGACTAGCTTCTTGATGGCCTCCGGAGTATTCACGATCTCCCCCACGTACCGGACTTCACCGCCTGCCTGCGCCACCGCAACGGCGATCGTTTCCTGGTGGACATCCAAGCCCACRTACTTGCTAAACTTRTCCATGACCTGCCCCCTCAATTGTGGCTCTGGGCCTCTGGTTTAACCCACCTCAAGCCTAATCCACGCCGCTTGAGGTGCGGCAGGTCAATACATTTTGTCTAGGCGCTTCTCCTTCTGCGCTGGGCGCTAGGACTATGTCATGGTCGGCCATCGCAATCGCAAATGCCGAACGAGCCGCCTCTGCATAGGTCAAGGCTGCCTGAAACTCTTCCCCGGAGATTTCATTCCCGGCTCGAAGGAGCTGCTGGAACGCGGGGCTGAACCGCTCGGCGTGAGCCTCCGTCTCGGGCGCAAAGGACGCTACTGCTTCGTAGGCCATGATTGTGATCTGCGTCTCAGTCAACCGCTCGCATGCGTTCGGCAGCTCAAAGTCACGTACAACGGCTCCTGCGCCCGATAGCGTTCGCGCGGCTTCGTCCAGAGCGGCGCGGGAATCGGGGCTGGCTCAGGGGTATGGCACACCGCAACACGGACCGGGCTGGCCGGACGCTGCGAGGCTTTGGCCAGTTTAGAGTTCCGAGACAGCACGCCGACAAAGAAGGCCGCATCATCCACGCTGTGAGCCAGTACGCCAACGGTATCAAGGCTTGGTGCTAGGGGCTTCGTGCCCGCCTGCGGCAGTGTTGCCCGCGTCGGCCGTGGAGAAAGACGCTCGAGGCGGGTGTGCCTGGAAGCGACGATGGCATAACGCAAGTCTAGTGCCATAGACCCAGGCGGCAGCGGCGCGACCGAGTCGGCGAAACGGGCCGGTGGTCCGCACGCAAGCAGTTCGCCAACGGCGCACGATTCCATCCGCGGATGAAAGGACGCACCGATGGTCGTGGGTTCCCATTCCAAGGCCAGAACGGTCGCTGAGCAGTGAGGCTATGCTGATTCCGTCTCTAACGCGCGACTATTGTAAAGCTCACCTTCAGCGAGCAAATGAGCATATTGGGCCACGTCAAAGTTCGATTGATGAACTAGATTCTGAATAATGCGCGATTCCTTCCGGAGCAGGGCAAGAAATTCAATCTGTCGGCTGACAGGTAGGTGGTCTTCCAAGGCCGTGATACTGATTGCTCCGAGCGGCGCGCCATGGCTGTCTTGCACAACAATCCCAACGCCGCTCACGCCTTCGATGAGGCGGCTATCGTGCACGGCATACCCAACCTCCTGAGAGGCTCTCACAATCTCGAGCATTAGCGGGACGCTTAGCTTGCTGTAGCCGAACAAACGCCTCGCGTTGGCGCACACGATCCGCTCGATTTCATCGTCCGGTAGCGACATAAGCAGCGCAAGGCTTCCAGCCCCGACTCCCAGTGGCCGGTGCACGCCGATCTCCAGACTCGGGATATTGATGGCGTTCCGTCCTTCCGCACGTGCGACTGAGATGGCGTCCGCCCCGCTCCGGATCGTCATGAAAGCAATGCCGCCAGTTCCGTCTGCCAATCGTTTCAACGACGGCTCGCACAGGTGCCAGAGCTTGAAGTGAGAGGCCGCGGTCAGACCCAACTCGAAGAGACCATATCCCAGCAGGTACCGCCGGGAAGTCGCATGTTGCATCACCAATCCCTCCCGGATCAGGCAGTTGAGCATCCGATGGACGGTGGGGCGTTCGATACCGAGTTGCTTGGACAGATCAACTAGGCGTAAACCATGAACGCTATAGGAAGCAATCTCGCGAAGGATCCTTGCCGCGCGTTCGATACTCTGCGTGCCGGAATGCTTACTACGTTCAGAAAATGCTGGGGTAGGGGCCACCTTTTTCATTCTAAAGAGTCTCCTTCGATGCTTTCTCAACTGCTTGGTCCATATCGTGGACTTCTATTTTTACCAGGGAGCGTTGTAACTCATTGATCCTAAGGATATCTTTCTAACACGTTTGCGGCAAGCGACAATAGTCCATAAGATGGACGCCCCAAATCGGGGACACGAGATATTGTTTCATTAAGCGCCGCCTTAAAATAGTGCCTAAAGAAAGTTTCCTGCACCGTTATGAGACAAATGGGGAGTCTGCAATGAAGTCGATATTCAAAAGTTCGCTTCGCAATGTAACGGCATTTGCATGTGCTGTGATCTGTACGACGGTTGTCCAAATCGGCCATGCGCAGGAGCGCCAGCCCTGCATTGGCCTGTCGGGCGCACTGACGGGGCCGCAGGCCTTTACTGGACTGGCGGCTCGGATGGGGGCCGAGGTTGCGCTCGACGAGATCAACGCAAGCGGCGGTGTGCTCGGCAAGAAGCTCGTGCTCAAGGTGTATGACGACGGCGGTCAACCGCCCAAAGGCGTTGACAATGTCAGGCGCATCGCCATGGCCGACAACTGCATCGCCATACTCGGCGGATACCATAGTGGCGTTGCCCTCGCAATGCGTGAGCCCATCGAACAGATCGGCATCCCTTACGTCGGCGTCATGGCGGCGGGAACGAAAATCATCGAGCACGATTCGGGCAAGAATGCTTGGATGTTCCGGGTCTCGGCCAAGGACCGCTGGGTTGCGCAATACCTCTCGGATGTTGCGCTGCAAAAATCCTCGACCAAAAAAATCGCCGTCTTCTATGAAAATACAGGCTGGGGAAATGGGGCCGCTCCCGACGTTAAGGCGGCCTTGCAGGCTAAAGGCATCAGTCCCGTCGCCATGGAGACGTTCAACTGGGGCGACCAGGACATGACGGCGCAACTCATCCGGGCGCGGGATGCAGGCGCCGATGCGATCGTCATGTTTGCGTTGGACCGGGAAGGCAACCAAATTCTCCGTGGCATGGACAAGCTCAAATACAAGCCGGTAATCGCCAGCGCCTGGGGACTGGCGGGGAACCTGGGCGAACTCGCCGGCCCGTTGGCGAATGGAGTGTTGGTCTTCCAGACTTTTTCCTGGATGGGCAAGCAAGATCCCAAGACGGCCGCCGTGTACCAAAAAATTGCAGACAAATACAAGCTCAAGAGCCCTGCTGACCTGAAAATGGGGAGTGGCACCGCCAATGCATATGACGCCGTACATATCCTCGCAAAGGCTATTGCGGGCGCCGGAAGCTATGACCGTGTAAAGGTCCGCGACGCGCTTTACCGAGTCAAATATGAGGGCCTGGTGGCGAATTACGATCTGGCGTTCGGACAGGCGCAAGAGCAGCACGATGCAATCAAGCAGAAATACTACAAGCTCACTGCTTGGTATAACGGTTCACTGTTGCCGGTAGACCAGACTCCCTACAAGTAATCGCGCATTAACTATCCATAACGGAAGCATTGATTCGGATGCTTCTGCTGGATCTCTTTTTGCCCGAGTTTCCTGAAACGTATATCCAAAAGGATAAGAGGAGGGATCTGCAATGAGCTCCTTTGTGCAATACATCCTCAGCGGGCTGTCCATCGGGGCAATCTACAGCCTGATCGGCCTGGGGTTCTGCATCATGTGGTCAGCTTGTCGATCGGTGAACTTCGCCCACGGCGACGTCCTAATGGTCGGAGCTGTGATCGCCGTCGTCTCTATGGACGCGAATGTCCCAATGATGCTCGGGATCCCTGCAGCGATCCTTGTATGCATCGGATATGGCGTGCTAATCGAGCGATTTGCCGTTCGTCCGTTCAACAAGGACGGTACGGCGATCGGCTGGATGCTGACCACAATTGCCATCGGCATCATGGTGGAGTCGTATGCCACGATCAAGTTCGGATCTTTCGCGAGAGCCTTGCCTTCCCCCGGGGTAGACAAGCCCATCTCAATTCTGGGCGCCGGCGTCTACGCCCAAGAGCTCTTCATTCCTGCCTTTGCCGTCTTGTTCATGCTTGCATTGGACATCTTCTATCGACGGACCGTGCTAGGTCGTGCCATGCGGGCAGTTGCATTCAACCGAGTGGCAGCGGGTCTGATGGGCATCAACGTAAACCGCATCACTGCCATTTCCTTCGGCTTGGCTGCAGGTCTCGGGGGTGCCGCAGGGGTTCTCGTCGGACCGATCATCCAGGTCTCTACGACGATGGGCGTGCTCATTGGCCTCAAGGGCTTCGCCGTTGCGATCATGGCAAGCATCACGAGTGCACGTGGCGTAGTGATTACGGGTCTGCTCTACGGCGTCATGGAGAAATTCGTGGAAGGCTACATCAGCACAGCGGCACGGGAAGTCATCGGATTCTCAATCATGATTCTCGTGCTGCTCGCGTTCCCTCAAGGCGTGTTTGGCAGGAAGGAGGCGATGAAGGTATGAAAGCCGAAAAACTCAGGTCCTTGCTGTTTCCCTCGCTCGTCGGCGCGCTCGGCGTAGGGATGGCCCTGTTGCCCCAGCTTGTGTCGAACACCTATGAGCTGCGTATATGGATGCTTCTTACCATTTACGCGCTTGTCGCGCTTGGTCTAAACATCCTCGTAGGTCTCACGGGACTGGTGAGTCTGGGCCAGGCAGGACTCTTTGCCATCGGTGCCTATGTAGCCGCGATTCTGGCCGCCAAGCTTGGCGTCGGATTCGGCGCCACAATCGTAATTGCGATGATAGTGGCCGCGCTGTTCGGCGCGTTACTCGCCTACCCGACGGTACGTGTCAAGGGCGTCTATCTTGCCGTCATCACAATCGCATTTGGCATTATTGTTGAGAACGTTGCCATTGAGTGGCAGGGCGTAACAGGCGGAACAAACGGGATTTCGGCAATTCCTGGGCCCGCCTTTCTGGGCAAGGCGCTGGACGATACGGGATACTTCTATCTACTTGCAGTGCTGTTCCTCGCGGCGTACGTACTGCATTACAACACCATGAAGTCGCGCTTCGGGCGAGCGATGCGTGCGGTCAGTCAGAGCGAAATCGCGGCACGCTCGATGGGCATCAATCCCATTGCCATTCGAACGTTCTCGTTCGTCATTGCCGCAGCTTTTGCCGGGATGGCCGGCGGTCTGTATGCCTATCTGAACCTGTACGTCAACCCCGACACGTTCAGATTCGACGACTCGGTCCGATTCCTTCTGATGGTCATTCTCGGCGGCTCGGGAACCATCGTCGGGCCGGTGTTGGGTGCGACCGTTCTGACGTTCCTTCCGGAGTATCTGCAGGCATTCGGGGAGTGGCAACGTTTTGCCTACGGCGCACTTCTCGCGCTGGTCATGTTCTGTCTCCCGCTGGGCATCGTGGGTACCCTCTCAAATTTTCGCGGTCGGTTTCGCGCTTCCGTTAGCCGCGCATCCGAGGAATGGCCGCGGCTCAGCACGCGTATCAACACAATGCTGCAGGTCGATGCGCAACGAGGCGCGGTCTGCCTGAAGACAAAGGGACTGACGATGGCATTTGGCGGCCTGGTTGCCAACGATAACGTCAGTGAAGTTCTCAGGGCAGGGCAGGTTCATGCCGTCATTGGCCCCAATGGTGCAGGCAAGTCGACGTTCATCAACTGTGTTTCAGGATTCTACGCACCAACTGGCGGAGAGATCGAATTTCTGGGCGTCTCAGCCACTAGAAAGGTGAGCCACGAACTCGCAAGAATGGGGCTGGCACGAACCTTCCAGAACACGGAGCTGTTCGGCAACATGACGGTTCTCGAGAATGTTTTGGTGGGCTATCACACGCGCTTTGAAAGTGGATTGCTCTCGACCCTGTTCAGGATGCCTAGCTTCTTTCGTGATGAGAAGCGGTTCCAGGAAGAGGCGCAGGTTCTACTTGAGTACGTCGGACTGGCGGGCTTTGCCGATGAACTGGCCAAGAACCTCCCGTTTGGTCACCAGAGACGGCTGGAGATTGCGCGAGCGCTTGCCCTGTCACCCAAGCTTCTCTTGCTTGACGAGCCTGCAGCGGGCCTTACGCACGGCGAAATCGAAAGCCTCAGTGGACTGATCCGGGACCTTGCCGCACGTCACATGACGATGATTCTTGTCGAGCACCATGTGGACATGATCATGGCTGTTTCGGACCATGTAACCGTCCTGGATTACGGAAAAGTAATCGCATCGGGGCCGGTGGCCGAAGTCCGAAACAACCCTGCCGTGATTGAAGCCTATTTTGGCTCAAGCAAGTCACACGAAGATCCTGAGCCTGCGCTGGAGGTGCGGTCATGAGCAACCCCTTATTGAAGCTTGATGGCGTATCCGTGAACTATGGACGGATCGAAGCGGCACGTGCGGTTTCCCTCGAAGTTCACGAGGGCGAGTTCGTCGGCATCATTG
This sequence comes from Cupriavidus sp. 01T418, assembly GCF_056398885.1. Classification (NCBI taxonomy): domain Bacteria; kingdom Pseudomonadati; phylum Pseudomonadota; class Betaproteobacteria; order Burkholderiales; family Burkholderiaceae; genus Cupriavidus; species Cupriavidus sp. 01T418. The sequence goes on along the minus strand of NZ_JBFTQG010000080.1, from coordinate 19,492 downwards.
GATCAAATGGCGCTGGCAAGAGCTCCACTCTCAAGGCCATCGCGGGGGTCGTGAAGCCGGTCTCTGGCGCCATTACCTTTGCAGGTAAACCTGTGCATGGCCGTGGTCCGCACGAAATGGTTGCGTGCGGAATCGCGATGGTGCCAGAGGGGCGTTACGTTTTCGCGGATCAGACCGTGGAAGACAACCTGATCCTCGGTGGCTACATACACGCTCAGCGAAAGGGCGTCACGTCCCTGCGGGGAGATATCGACAGGATCTACGACCTCTTTCCACGCTTGAAGGAGCGGCGATTGCAAGCTGCGGGTTCCCTCTCGGGTGGCGAGCAGCAAATGCTTGCGATTGGTCGGGGGCTATTGTCCAAGCCCAGGTTGTTGATGATCGACGAAGTATCTCTCGGTCTAGCGCCCAAGGTCCTCGACTTTCTGTTCCCGGTCTTGAAAGAGTTGAACCGGYAGGGCTTGGCAATTCTGCTCGTCGAACAACTGGCCGTGCAGGCACTTTCCGTAACCACTCGTGCTTACGTGATGGAGAACGGTCGCATCACCATGAGCGGTCCGTCGGCACAACTCGCCAGAAACCCGGCGGTGATGGAGGCATACCTGGGAAAGGCAGCTTGAAGTCTGCCGCCCTATTGGTCCTATTGGACCGTCGAATCACCGCTGTAATCGGCCGGCCGGTCGGTAAGAGGAATTCATGTGTTTTCACTGAGAGTAAGAAAGGAGAAGGGAAATGCCACAACGTATCGTTGACCTGACGCTGACGCTGTCTGACAACATGCCGGCGCACAAGCTGTTCCAGCGTCCGGTCGTCACGCCGCATCTGACGCATGAAAAGACACAGTCCTTTGGCTTGGGCGTGCCGGAAGACAAGATGACGTTCGCCACGACGTTCATCGCTACGATCGACCATATCGCGACGCACGTGGATGCGTTCTATCACACCAATCCGGACGGCTTGCCCGTGGACGAAATGCCGCTGGACATGTTCATGGGGAAGGCAGTCTGCTTCGATCTGACCCACATCCCGGACCTTGGCGATATTGACGTTAAGGATTTGGAGGAAGCGGAAGAGAAGGCAGGGGTGAAGGTGGATGGTCATATCGTACTGATGAACACCGGTCTCCATAAGCGCCACTACCCGAATGTTGAGGTGGTCTGGACCAATCCTGGCCTGACCGCGGAAGCTACGCACTGGCTGGCTGACCGGGGTTCCAAGCTGCACGGCGTCGAGGGGCCGTCCACCGACAAGCCCTCACATAACCTGTTCCCTAGCCACCGCGTTTGCCGAGATCGTGGCATTACCCACTACGAGTGGCTCGTGAATCTCGAGGAACTGGTCGGCAAGAAGGAATTCATGTTCTATGGCCCGCCTCTCAAGATCCATCAGGGCAGCGGTTCGCCGGTCCGGGCTTGGGCCGTTCTCGATGCCTGAGCGTGGCAACACAGTCTAAATGACAGGGGAGGCAGCAAATCGCTTGCTGCCTCCCAAGCAGCGGAGATACAAGACCATGACCGAAGCGAGCAACAACGACCAGCGGATTCCCATCACGCTGCTGACAGGATTTCTGGGTGCAGGCAAGACAACGCTGCTCAATCGCATCCTGTCGGATCCCTCGAGCGGTCGCATCGCCGTCATTGTCAACGAGTTTGGCGAGATTGGAATCGATGGGGACCTGATCGCCAAGTCGTCAGACGATATGCTAGAACTCAGCAACGGCTGTATCTGCTGCTCCAGTAAGGACGATTTCATCGGAGCCTTGTACAAGCTCTATATGCGCAAGGCGGGCCTCGTAGAACCAAAAGTCGATTTCGAGCGCATTATCATCGAGACCACGGGCCTTGCAGACCCGACCCCGCTTGCGCAGGCCTTCTACACGGATATGTCGCTAAGTCTGACCTACCGTCTGGACGCAATCGTGACGCTGGTGGATGTGGTGCACATCGAGGGCCAGGTCGAAGGCTCGCAGGAAGCGATGAGGCAGGTTGCTCTCGCCGATAAACTGGTGCTCACCAAGAGCGACCTGGCTACTGATCGTCAGCGCAAACGCGCCCATGAGATTGTCAATCGCCTGAATCCGCTGTCGCCTAAGGAGGTCGCTTCCTTTGGAAACCTGCGGGCGAACGCGCTCCTTGGCCTCGACTTGTTTGATCCGAATACCAAGCAGTCCGCGATCGCAACGTGGATTGGCGCAGAGCGTCCCCACCACGCCAGTCATGGTGGCCATGCGCATCAGCACGACACCTCCTGCACAGAGTGCGTGACCGGCCATGTGCATGGGCATGACCCGAGTCTGTCTCACCTTGCCGATATTGCCTCAATCAGTGTTCGAGAGCCGCGTCCACTCTCCTATGACAAGGTAATGAGGTTCCTCGCTCATCAGGTAGAGACGTACGGCAGCAACCTGTATCGGGTAAAGGGATTGCTTAATTTCTTTGAGATCGACAAACCGGTCATTCTGCAGGGAGTTCAAAGTGTATTCAGTCCGCTGACCTATGCAGAGGATTGGCCGCATGGCGAGGCGGAAACCCGTGTTGTGCTTATCGGTCGTGGTCTCGCAAAGGACCAAATCCTGGCGCAATTCGATCAGTGCGTCGCGAGCACGGAGCCGCAGCTTGATCGAGCGCTGGGTCTGATTTAAGTCGAAGAGGAAAGTAACCATGCAGGACTACGCATATTCGTCGGCACTTCATTTGCGCGAGGCAATCCTGAGCAAGGCTCTTTCACCGGTCGAGGTCATGAAGGAGTGTCTGACACGTCTGGAAGCGGTCGAGCCGCTGTTGAACTGCTTCGTGACCAGAACACCTGACCTGGCTATGGACGCTGCCAGGTCGGCAGAAAGGGCTCTGATGGCCGGGGAACCCGTGGGCCTGCTCCACGGATTGCCCATCTCGGTCAAGGATCTCATCTCCGTGGGCGGTGTGAGGCAGACGTTCGGCTCGCGCTCAATGGCCAGCAATATTGCGAAGACGGATGCGCCGGCCGTAGGGCGCATCAAGCAGGCGGGCGCATGCATTGTGGGAACCACGACCACCAGTGAATTCGGGTGCAAGGCTGTTGGCGATTCTCCGCTCACCGGCGTGACGCGAAATCCGTGGAATACGGAGTGTACGCCGGGCGGATCAAGCTGCGGTGCGGCTGCCAGCGTGGCGGCCGGCGTTACACCATTCGCACTGGGTACCGATGGCGGCGGATCGATCCGCGAGCCTGCGGCACTTACCGGCCTGTTTGGCATCAAGGCTCAGTTCGGGCGCGTGCCGGTGTTCCCCGCCTCAGCCACACCAACGCTGGCGCATGTCGGTCCTCTGGCGCGCACCGTTAGAGACGCCGCTCTCCTATTGTCGGCAATCGCCGGGCACGATAGGCGCGATCCGTTCTCGGTCGCCGCTCCCGTGCCGGCGTGGCTTCAAGCCTGCGATCTACCAGTCAAAGGCATGCGATTGGCATGGAGCCCCACTCTCGGTTATGCGAAGCCAGACCAAGAGGTCCTGAGCCTCTGCGAATCCGCAGTGAGGGTTTTTGAGAAGTTGGGATGCGAGGTTGTCGAACTACCGGAAGGAATTGGCCCAGACCCGGACCAGCTCTGGATGGCAGAATTCTATGCGGGAGTGGGGACACGGTTGAACGGCACACTGAGCGAGTCGCGGGAGAGCCTCGATCCGGCTGTGGCATCACTTCTCGACAAGGCGCTCGACCAGTCGCTACTGCAGTACTACACGAAAGTGTTCGCGCGTTACGAGTTTCGCGAAGGGATCCGCGCGATGTTCGAGTCGTTCGATTTGCTCCTCACACCTACAACGCCCGTGCCGGCGTTCCCGGTGAACGTGGATGTACCGCCTCAGTTTGCGGGACGAAATCCCTGCACCTGGCAGTACTACACATACCCGTTCAACCTCACCGGGCAACCCGCCGCGTCACTACCGGTAGGGTTCACACCGGCAGGCTTGCCAGTAGGACTTCAATTGGTCTCGAGGATCAATGCTGAGACCGACATTTTCCGAGCAGCCTCCGCATTTGAAATGGAGAAGCCATGGGTGAATATAAGGCCGCCTTGTCTCTGAAGACCCATCTTCAATAAAGCCAAGCACTGACCTCACGTCCAGAAGCGCGACACAACGGCGCCAGGAAAATTTTCAGAAGCCGATATTAGCAGTGGTGCAGTGGTTATGCTCGGAATTAGGGCAGGGAATGTTGCGCGCGAAGAACGAGCGACTTCTGAATAAAGGAGCGTTATCCCGTGGTTCACATAATGGACTTGTTTATTTAATAACAGGTCACGGATTAGGTTTGATTTCACATATATTCGCTATTGAATGTGTCAGAGGTCGAGACCTAAAAGTACGGGCGTGAATCAATCAGAGGATGGGGGTGAGTTGTGTCTTCAGTGGAGTTACAAATGGAAGCCACCAGTGATGGCCGGCACAGGGTAAAAATCGGTGCGTACATGGACCTGATGACGCGCGTTGCCATTGCGCGTCCACGTTTCGTATTGGGTTACGTCATCGTCATTGCAGTGGTTGCCTGCGGTGCTCTGGCGCCGATGATCAGTTCATTTTCGCCGATCCAGGCAGATCCGTCACAGGTCTTGCAACCGCCAAGCTGGTCACATTTGCTAGGTACGGATTCGGTGGGGATGGACATCTTCAGCCGAACCATCTACGCGCCTCGGATCGACCTGACGATTGCCATTTCCGCCACCCTGATCTCGGCGTTGATCGGTTCGCTGATCGGATCCTTTGTCGGCTACTACGGCGGTGCTCGCGGTTTTCGCTCATGGCTCAGCGTTGGCGTGATGCGGACCGCGGACGTCGTGCAGGCGTTTCCAGTGTTCGTGCTGGCCATCGCGCTGGTGGCCAGCCTGGGACAGAGCTTGCCGACCGTCATCGCGGCGATTGCATTCGTCAACGTTCCAATCTATCTGCGGCTCATGCGCGGACAGGTCCTGGCGATCCGGGGCGCCCGTTATGTCGAGGCGGCACGCGTTGCCGGCCTATCGGACTGGGGCATCATCCGGCGCCATGTCATTCCAAATGCGATGTCACCCGTATTGGCGCAGCTCTCCGTGAACATTGGGTGGGCGGTACTTCTGACCGCAGGCCTCAGTTTTGTTGGGGCTGGGGTACGGGCTCCGACACCCGAATGGGGCAGCATGATCGCCATGGGCTTTCAGGACCTGGTAACGGGCTATTGGTGGCCTTCGCTCTTTCCCGGCCTAGCGCTCGCAATCACGGTATTCGGCTTCGCCTTGGTCGGCGCGAGCATCGAAACCTTGGCTGATCCCGTGAAGCGTCGCGCCCTTATCAGCGAGCTTCCGGCTCGTGGTCAGCGGATCCAAGGCTAAAAGGAGCAACCACCATGCAGATTCTTAAGTATGTCGGTCGTCGGATGCTCCTTGTAGTTCCGCAGATCATTGGCATCGTCTTCGTAAGCTTTTTGCTCGTGAAGACGATCCCCGGCGATCCCGCTGTCCTGATGCTCGGCCCTACAGCGACGCCGGATGCCATCGCCTCGCTGCGGGAAAGCATGAGCTTGGACAAGCCGCTCCCTGTGCAGTTCGGTCTTTACCTGAAGAACCTGGTGAAAGGCGACATGGGCACATCTTGGCAGACGACCCGCCCTGTTCTCGAGGATCTAGTAACGAGGTTTCCGGCGACGTTGGAACTGGTCACCGCAGGTTTGCTGGTTGCCGTCTTGATTGGGCTGCCTCTCGGATTGATCTCAGCATTTCGACCCAGAAGCTGGCTCTCGAAGGTTGCGGACTTCTACAGTCTTATCGCCGGATCCCTTCCAGACTTCTGGCTGGCGCTGGTGCTTATCTACGTGTTCTATGCGCTCCTTGGGCTAGCGCCAGCGCCTTTGGGTCGCATCGACCTGGCAATCATGCCACCGCCGCATGTTACTGGAATGTACACGGTTGATTCGCTGATCGCGATGGACTGGGAGGCCTTCAAATCTTCCGTGTCGCATCTTGTCCTTCCCGTGCTGGCACTCGGCCTGATCAATGCCGGGCCGATCTTCAAGATGACACAGTCCACTGTGGAAAGGATGCTGCATTCGGACTTCAGCAGATTTGAAGTGCTGTGCGGTATGCCGCATCGGTTGGTAGTCGCCCACGCGCTGCGCAATGCGGCGCCGTCGATCCTCACCATCGTAAGTGTGCTGTACGGGTTTCTGATTGGTGGTGCGGTGCTGATCGAGATTGTGTTCAGTTGGGGTGGGGCAGGGCAGTACGCGGTCCAAGGGGTTCTCAATGCCGATCTGTATCCAGTGCTCGGCTTCGTACTGTTCTCTGCGGTCTTTTCCCTGTTCGTCTACCTGATCGTCGACCTGCTGTATTTCGTTGTCGACCCGCGGTTGGCACATTGAATGGTGTTCGATATGAACAAAAACGCTTCTCTCCGATCCGGCCTGCCGGATCCGCTGAAACGCAATGCGCTGAGCATTCGGGACTTGCGGGTTGAGTTTCCGAAGGCAATGGGTGCACCGTCGGTAGCGATCAACAGTCTTGATATCGATATTGCGCCCGGGTCCATCCTGGGATTGGTGGGCGAATCAGGCGCAGGAAAGACAACGCTCGCCAGGTCGATTCTTAATCATCCCCCCGCACCGGGTCGCATTACCAACGGGAAGATCTGGTTTGACGGCGTCGATCTCCGGCAGCTATCCGAAAGGGAGCAGCAACGCAAGCGCGGGCGCGACCTGTCCATCGTGGTACCCAACCCACGTGGTGAACTCAATCCGCTGATCCCGGTCGGCGAACAGATTGCGACTCGAGCTCGCGTCCATCTCAAGCTCGATAAGAGAGCCGCCAGTGCCAAGGCGCTGGACATGCTGCGTAAGGTCCAGATTCCTGACCCCGAGCGACGCATGAACGCGTATGCGCATGAACTGTCCGGTGGGATGGCACAGCGCGTCGTCATTGCGATGGCGCTGGTCTGCTCACCGCGCTTCGTAATTTCCGACGATGCCACAAGCGGTCTGGACGTTACCGTCCAGGCGCAGATTCTGAAGACGATGCGTCAGCTATCTCAAGAGCAGGACAGCGCAATGCTGTTCATCACGAGAGATATTGGGATCACAGCACATTTCTGCGACCGGGTGGCTGTCATGTACGCGGGGGAGGTGCTAGAAGTCGCTTCTCGCAACGCCCTCTTTCTTCGCCCTCGGCACCCCTACACCATCATGCTGATGGCTGCTTTCTCCCACAACGCGAAGCTGCGCAATGACTGGCACAGGTCGGCATCGGGTGGTGCGGATCGAAAGTCTGGTTGCTGCTACGCCGATCGTTGCCCCATGGCGCAACAGAAATGCAGGGAGCAAGCGCCGGCACTGGTGGACCTGGCCGATGGCCACTCGGTACGGTGTCATTTTCCAGTGGAGCGAGCATGACGAAGCTACTTGAAGTGAATGGATTGCGTAAGCGGTTTCCTATTGCAGGCTCACGCAGCGTGGTTCAGGCCATCAACGGCGTTTCCTTCAACATTCAGCCGGGTGAGACGCTTGGATTGGTCGGCGAAAGCGGATCGGGGAAGACTACCGTGGGTCGGTGCATTCTCGGCCTGATCGAGAAGTCCGATGGATCGATTCAGTTTGACGGCCGCGACACCGGCTCGCGGCAAGCGCAGCGAAACGTAAGTGGAGAGATGCAGTTGGTCTTTCAGGAACCTGGTGAGTCCCTGGATCCACGGTATCGGGTTGGGCAAGCGATCGAGGAGCCCCTGCTCGCCCAGCGCATGGGGGCCGGCGAGCGGCGGACACGGGTGCTTGAAGTCGCGGCGCTCACCGGATTGCCACGTGAACTGCTTGAGCTGTATCCGACGGAGCTGAGCGCGGGACAACAACAGCGTGTGGGCATTGCTCGAGCCATGGTGACGCGACCAAAGCTCGTTGTACTGGATGAGCCGACGTCTGCCTTGGATCCGACAGCGCGCGCAGAAATTATCGAACTGCTGATGGGGATTCAGAAGGAGCTGGGGACTTCCTATCTGTTCATTTCGCATGACCTCAGCACCGTCCGCTTCATTAGCCATCGCGTGGCGGTTATGTACCTGGGGATGATAGTTGAGCAGGGCGATGCCGCGAAGGTCTTCGCGGAGCCTCGGCATCCATACAGCGCGGGACTGCTTTCCGCAGTCCTGCTGCCACATCCGGACTTTTCGTTCGATACAAGCGTGAACCTCTCGGGAGAGATTCCAAGTCCAATCAATCTGCCTGAAGGCTGTTTTCTGGCCAAGCGGTGTCCATTTGCGGTCGACCGCTGTCGGAAAGAAATGCCTCCTCCGGAAGATCTTGGGGGCGGCCATATCGTTCACTGCTTCAGGCATCAGGAGGTGGCGAAGCTCGACCGCGCTGCCGACACGTTCGCGGAGTTCCAGCAGGAAGCGGAACGGGTACTCGGGAAGCCGCCAGTTGCATTGTCAATGTAAGAAGGGAGGGAGATTCAAGATGGGAAAACTGACTGGAAAGAAGGCTGTGGTTACAGGTGGTGCGAGGGGAATCGGGCGCGCTATCGCATTGGCGTTTGCCCGCGAGGGCGCCGATGTCGCCGTGCTTGATCTTCGGAAGGAGGATGCCGTCCGCGCGGCCGCAGAAGTCGCTGAACTTGATGTCGAGGGTCTGGCGGTCGCGGCGGATGTGGCCAGCGAATCCTCCGTCAATGCGGCACTTGCGGAGGTCGAGGCGGCACTCGGGCGCATCGACATTCTGGTSAACAACGCTGGCTTTGACAGCGCATCTCACGTGGTCAATATGACGACCGAAATGTGGGACCGGATGATCGACGTCAATCTGCGCGGGGTATTCCTTTGCACGAGAGCTGTGCTGCCGGGCATGCTGAAGAACAAGCATGGCCGGATCATCAATCTCAGTTCGCAATTGGCGCACAAGGGCGCTCCCGAGATGGCGCACTACGTGGCGGCGAAGGCGGGTGTGATCGGCTTTACCCGGTCTCTTGCGTATGAAGTCGCCCGGGAGGGAGTCACGGTCAACGCCATCTGTCCTGGTCCGGTAGACACCGAGCTCTTCCGTGGCCTGCCCGAAGCATGGCGTGCCAAGAAGCTTTCCGAGTTGCCCATCGGCCGCATGGCGTCCGTCGAGGAGATTGCACCGTCGGCGGTCCTGTTGGCGTCCGACGAAGGCGCCTATTTCATTGGTGCCACTCTGAATCCCAACGGCGGCGATTACATGATTTGAGCGGGGACAGGGGAGCTCCAAGCTTTAGACGAAAGAGTTCCCTTCAATTCTCAGAGTTCCGAACGGAGATGATGACGCGTGAACGCCTAGCGCCGGTCGGAAATCGATATGGAACAGGATGGAGGATGTCATGGGTGATCCGAAGAATAGCGGCAATGACAAGCAGGCCAGCCAGGGCCGGCGAGAATTCTTGAAGAAGGGCACGGCGCTCACCGGCGCGGCTGCCCTGGGCGGGGCGCTAAGCCCCTTGTCGGCACAGGCGCAGAGTACGGCGAAGACGTTAGTGATAGCGGCACCTGCCACCCCACAAAGTCTCGACATCGAATTCGACGTAAGCCTGGGCTCGGTGGACTCGCTGGGCGCACTGTACGATTATCTCGTGGCATACGAGAAGATCCCCGACCCGCAAAGCCCTACTGTGCTTCGCGAGGATACGTCCATTCACGCGGGAAGGCCAAACAACATGGCGCTCAAGGGAAGCCTGGCAGAGAGCTGGGACGTCTCGAAAGACGGCCGGAGGGCCGTGTTCAAACTTCGGGAAGGCGTGCGGAGCAATTGGGGCAACCTCCTCAGCGCCGAGGACGTAAAGTGGACGTGGGATCGCAAGTTCAATCTGAAGGGGATGGGGCCGTTCCTGACCGCTACGCTCGGTCTGAAGAAGCCCGATCAGATCAAGATCGAAGGGCCGATGGCCATTTCCTTCAATCTCGATGAACCGAATCCCCTGCTGCTGAAGCTGCAGGCTGCGTTGAACAATCCCATCTACGACGCAAAAAAATGCAAGTCCGCCGGCGGCGCAACCGACCCGTGGGCGACCAACTTCCTGCAGAACGAGAGTGCGGGATTTGGGCCCTACAAGGTCGAAAAAATCATGCGCGGCCAGCAGGCCATATTCAAGGCCAGAAGTGATTACTGGGGACCGAAGCCTTTTATGGATACGGTAATCATGCGCGAAGTTCCCACTTCGGCAACCCGGCTATCGCTTCTTGCGGGAGGCGCCGTCGATATCGCGCAGTATCTTCAGCCGCGCGAATACTTGAGCCTGAAAAACAATCCGAACGCGACGTACGACGCCGTGAACTCGTCCTACATGTTGTGGCTGGAGTTGAATGCCAAGGTGGCTCCACTGGACAATGTCAAGGTCAGACGGGCGTTGAACTTCGCGATCCCGCATGCGGACGTCATCAACACGATCTACTACGGCCTGGCTGACAAGCTGAGTGCACCGATGCCGCGGATCTATCCTATGGCGACGAGCGAATTCGGTCGCTACGATTACAACCTGGAAATGGCGAAGAAGCTGCTGGCTGAGGCGGGATTTGCGAGCGGCTTCAAGACGACGCTCAGCTACAACGCAGGGGATCCTGTTCAAGAGCCTATCGCCCTGATGTATCAGACGGCACTGCGGAAGATCGGTGTCGATCTGCAGCTTGAGAAATTGCCAGCCGGGGTCTTCTACGAGGCAGTCACCAAGCGGCAGAAGCCGATTATCTTCTATCTCGACTCGCCTTGGGTATCTGACCCCGGATACTCGATGTTTCTTTACTTCCATCAGAAGAGTTTCGTCAACTATAGCAACTATGCGAACGCAAAGGTGAACGGGGAGATCGAGCGTGGGCTCGCGACGCTGGACAATGACGTCAGACAGAAGGTCTACCGCGACGTGCAACGCATCCTGATGGAAGACGCGCCGTGGGGATTCCTGACGAACCCGAAGTTCACGCTGGCCAGAAAGAAGAATCTGAAGGGGTTTACCTACTACACCTCTAACAATCTTCGCTTCCAGGATTTTTCTCGCGCGTAGCGTTCGGCTGCCGTGACCGGAAAGTGAATGATGAGGCCTGATCCCTGCTTTGCTGCCTCTGCCACGCGCTTGCCCAAAGCGCGAAAGTAAACGCGATTTCGACAAAGTTTACAAGCGAAGTTCGCGAGTCATTGAAGGTAAACGCTTCATTGGGGGCCGCCGTCGGCGCCGAGATGTGTATAACGCTATGGCCTTATGGTTGCTACGCCGCTCCGAACGCAAATTTCCGGCAGTGCTCCAAGTAACCCACTTCATGGCCCGCAATCAAATCGACAACGCTCGACCAAAGCCAGGATGGGGCATCGAGTTTCTTGGAACGGTTTGCAGCCAACTCGGTGAGCCACAAACGCTGAGTTTCGATATCCATCTGTCTTGCGTGGGCCCGACCAACTACCTCGCCCAGGAACATGGCTACTCGCCCGGCTTCATCCTGCGTAAGGGAGTCAATTTCGAGCTTTAGGTCTTGTGGTAGCAGCTCGCGCAGGAAAACCGATTTGCCCAAAATCTGTGCAGGCAACATTCTGTCGCCCAATGATGGTGAAAGATGTCTCGCGCCTTCCAAAACGCGTTCTCCATTCCCTCTAGGCATCGCGGATTTAGGGTATCTCGGTGCTGCGGCTTTGATTGCCTCTTTGATATCAACCAGACAGAGCTCCGGTGCCGATGCATTATCGCCGCCAACCTCAAGCAAGACTGCGAAGCGCAGGCGTCCGAGAGAGCTACATCCCTTGACCCAGTAAGCAGCGTCGACGACGTTCACATGTACTCCCTCGTCGCGGGAAGTCAGCAGGGTCGCGAGGTGGGAAATCTCTCGGCGCTCAAAGAGTGAATGGATTGCTGTCTTTTCTTCGCTGGAAAGAGGCCAAAACCGCTTTCCTAGAGGGATTGTCGGTGTAGTGTCTTTGATGCGTTCATGGGCGAGATCCTTCCACTCTCTGTCCAAGGCCAGGCGCATTACCGTGCGCACTGCCGCTGGCCTGCGCGAAATGGGCCCCGCAACAGCATCCACATTATTGAATGCGCTCTGATAGCCAACGATTAGATTCTCCATCATTCGCGCGGTGATGATGCCGGGCAAATCGGACCCTCGCGCCGCTGTTGCTAGCGAAAGAGCAAGTCGGATGATGTCGTGAGCCGGATTGCCTATGACTGTCTGGTCGAGGTCCCGGACGTCAATCTCTACACTTCCTTGCATGTTTGCCACAGGGCCCAAATTTCCTACGTGACAGTCTCCGCAAATCCAAATTGCTGGCCCTTCCGGGAGCGTATGTGGTTGCTTGGCTTTCAGCCACTCATAAAATTTTTTCGTGTTACCGCGTACGTAGGCGTGGGCAGAGCGCGCCATCTTCAGGTTCCTGCAGTTTGCGAGATGCGTTTGGCGAGCGTCGGGAGCAGGAAGGTCGAACTTCTTAGAAGAGGACATAGCTATTGCCAAGCAAGGTCGAAGTCCAATTCTAACGCTCGGAATTACTGTCTACGGTGATGTAGCGCGCAGGGAAGGCTCACTCGCGCGAAATCCGGGCAAGTCTCCAGGCCCGGACAGGACTCGTTCACCGGGGAGGTGAATTTCAGGCGGTGCCATCGATCGTCGATCTCGGTATAAATGATAACCAAAAAGCACTTCTTAAAAATAAACTTGGCAGGGAGCTTGTCGTCCGGCGGTTGGCGCGGAGGGGGCTGGAATCCGGTGGGCATGGCAAACTACTGTATGGATGCACAGCGTCGGTGCTCCTCTACGCCACCGGACCGGAGATTGCCATGACCTACGAACCCTCGGCGTTCTCGCCCGGTACATTGCCCGGAGTCGGCGATCACAGTCGAGCGAGATTCCCGGTCGCGTGCGATCGGAATCACTGATTATCTTCAGCGAAAGACGCACCGGAGGTCTTAGACGTGCAGAAAGATGAAGGAACTGGTCGGATCGAGGCGTTTAGCGATGGTGTCTTCGCCATAGCCATCACGCTCCTCGTTCTGGATATAAAGGTGCCTAGTCACGCCGCGGTCGAACGGCAGGGCTTGGCACACTTGCTAGCAGCGCTCTGGCCCAGCTATCTGGCCTTCACTACCAGCTTTATAACGATCCTGGTGATATGGGTGAAGCACCACTGGATGTTCACCCTGATTCAAAGAAGCGATCATGCTTTCCTTTACTGGAACGGCCTGCTGCTTTTCTTTGTGACCGTCCTTCCTTTCCCGACGGCGCTACTCGCAGATTACCTGCTCCATCCCGAGGCGAAAGTGGCGGCGAACTTGTACACAGGAACGGTCCTCGCGATCTCTCTCGCCTTCAGAGTGCTGTGGTGGCACGCTACGAAGGATAAACGGCTACTGGCAGTACACGCGACCAGTGCCACAACAACCGAGGCGAAGCAGATCACTCAGCAGGACAGATATGGCCCGGCCCTCTATTTGGTGGCGTTCGGGTTGTCTTTTCTATCGGAAGGTGTGAGTATCGCCCTTTGCCTGTTCCTGGCATTGTATTTTTCGTTCCGGGACTGGCTGACGAAGAGCTAGGATGAACTGGCCCACCTCCGCAACCAACATGGGCGCGCTCCTTGAGCGCTTCGCGCGGCCTCCACGCACCGCCAAATAATCCAGATCGTCTATCCCTCCCCGTCCAGCTTTTGCGAAACAGGAGAAACAGAGGCACATGCACCAACTTCCAGGTGGAGATCGTTTTTCAGTCTACTCATCGAGGGCCGGGCGGCGCATAGGACTGCCCTCTGGAGCCAGACTGATCCGATGCATCTGAATGACCACAATGTCCGACAGCGTACCGACTGCCCGGCCAATCCATGTCAGCCTGACTTCACCAGACAGGTCATGCCGCATGGCGCGGATACCTTCGCATCGGGTTCGCAGATTCCGGTCCCCTTGGCGAGATGTCAGCGTTGGACTGGTCAACTTACGGAGTCGGGAAGGAGAGGTTCCATGTTAGGAACAGTATTGCTGGTCGTGCTTGTGCTTATCCTGGTCGGTGCGATGCCGACCTGGCCGCGTCGGCCTGACAATGATCGCGGGACGGCGCGCGCGCCGGCGCCGTCCCTGTTCCGATCTCACGTTGGCAACAAAGGCGTTCATGTGCACGCCTGTCAGGTACGGATGAAGCGAGATGGCCATCACCCTTGGCGTCGTGACTCCCTCTTTATAGAGTTGGGCGAACTGATCACGTCCTCTACGAAAGATCTCGTCTGACGGCTGCTGCTGAATGGCAGACATGACGACGTCGTTCAACTCAACGGTGTATGGCACGGATACAACGGACCCGTTTCGGGTCTTAACGGGAACTGGTTGGTCATCGAGTACCCAGTCCGCGACATACTCAATTCCGGCCTCTGCAAGCAGATCGATTGTGTCGCCGTTCTCGGTGAGTCCTGGACTCTCCCAGCCGCGAGGAGGCTTGCCGGTGAAGCGACGGATTGCTTCAATTGTCTGCGCGATTTCTGCAGCCTGGTTCTCAACGCGATGCATGGGTTTCTGTGTATAGCCGTGACCCATGAATTCCCAACCGGCATCATGCGCGGCCTGACACGCTTCAGCGTATTCGTGTATCGCAGAACCGTTCACCGCCAGCGTGGCGCGGATGCTCCTGCTTTCAAGTACCTCGAGAAAGCGCCAGAATCCGACACGCATCCCGTATTCGTGCCAGTACCAGTTCGGGATATCTGGCAGTAGCGGCTGCCCCATGGGCGGCGACAGTACGGAACGCGGCATGGCGTCATGGGGAAGCCAGTTCTCTACGTTGACGATTGTCCACACTGCGATCCGCGCTTGGTCGGGGAGAGAGAAGGGGCGCCGATTAGCGATCGGTTCATACGGAACTCTGTCGCGCGACGAGAGGACACTCCTGTTTTCATTCATAGCTAGCTTCAATTAATTTCAATGCACGCAAATCGTGCGTAGTTATAAGCGGTCATGGAGACCTGTTATCGTGGCCGTCTCTCGATATTGAGCGACTCAATTGGGCCGATAGAAATTTTTTCGCCTGGAGCCGCAAAGTTTTCCTTGTCTATCTATCGGTTGATAGATAATATTCACGCCATGGACAGCGATGCAGCAGCCAAGCACTTGCAAAGTGCAGCAGTCCACGCAATGCCAAGCAGTTTGTCAGTACCGGAGGCGGTTTTTTATTTTAACTCTCGCTATCTATCTAGCAATAGATAGTTCCAGGCGAAGGCGACGAAAAGGAACCGCCAAATACGCAGCACAAACATCGGCCCGCGATCCGCTATCCAAACCAGGATCGCCCGGCCCATCGCAAGGGGAACATCATGAACGCCAAGACCATCCTGACCGCCGCCACCATCGCCGCCGCTTTCGTAGCGGGAGTTGCCCAGGCTGCCCCACAAAAGGCCGGCGAAGCATATGGCTATTCCTATCGCGTCAACGATCAGCGCAGCGCCTTCACAGATGGCGCTCGCATCACCAGCCGCGACCCCTACACGGACGGTGCCCGCATCAGCAACCGTGATGGCTACACGGACGGCGCGCGTATCAGCAATCGCGATGGCCTGACGGCAAGCATCGGCAACCGCGACGTCTACACCGAAGGCGCGCGGGCCTGATATCGACTCCATTCGCCACGACCCGGCGTTGATCGCAGACGGTGCCCGATACGGGCACCGTCTGCACACACGCTCGTGGCGTGAAGTGGTCGAGCAAATGCTCGACCACGCCGCCAATCCTGCCTACATTCCTACTGTTGTGTGCGCGCAAGGTCAATGCGGCGTGCGGCACCGGCAACAAGTCATGGAATCCTCACAGGAGATAGCGCCATGGGCAAGCTCACGGGCAGGGCAGCGGTCGTCACTGGGGCGTCAAAAGGCATCGGCGCTGCGATAGCGCAAGCTCTCGCGGCGGAAGGCGCGGCCGTCGTTGTCAATTACTCCAGCGGCAAGGAAGGTGCCGACAAAGTCGTCGCCGCCATCACGGCCGCAGGCGGGAAGGCCGTTGCGGTTGGCGGCGATGTAACCAAACGTGCTGACGCGGAAGCCATTGCCGATACTGCGATCAAGCATTTCGGCCGCCTCGACATCCTCGTCAACAACGCAGGGATTTATGAATTCGCTCCGATAGAGGAAGTCACGGAAGAGCATTTCCATAAACACTTCAATATCAACGTGCTGGGCATGCTGCTTGTGACCCAGGCGGCTGCCAGGCACCTTGGGGAGGGGGGCAGCATCATCAACACGAGTTCGGTTGTGAGCCGCACTACGCCTGCGGCGAGTGCCGTCTACAGCGGCACGAAAGGCGCTGTCGACGCGATCACGGGCGCACTTGCGCGCGAACTGGGGCCGCGCAAGATTCGCGTCAACTCCATCAATCCTGGGGTGGTCGTGACCGAAGGCACCCATAGCGCGGGAATCATTGGTTCCGATTTTGATGCTGCAGCCGTTAGCCAGACACCTCTTGGCCGCCTTGGACAGCCGGACGACATCGCGGCCGTGGCGGTGTTTCTCGCATCGGACGATGCGCGGTGGCTCACCGGCGAACACTTGATTGCAAGCGGGGGCCTTCGCTAGCCCCGCTCCCGGACAAATGCCGGCTCAGTGGTGAGCCACGGTTGTGCATACGGATGTGATACCTGTCCAGAGGTGGCACACGATCAGAGCACGACCAGCGAGACATTGATGTTGCCGCGCGTGGCATTCGAATAGGGGCAGAGCTGATGGGCCTTGTCCACCAGTGCCTGCGTGGCGACCCGATCAAAGCCAGGGATGGAGATCTTCAGTTCCACGTCGATACCGAAACTTGAGGCGGTGGGACCAATGGCAACAGCACCGTCGACGCGCGTATCGGCCGGCAGCACGGCCTTGTGCCGGCCGGCTGCGAAGCGCATCGCACCGACAAAGCACGCCGAGTATCCCGCGGCAGACAATTGCTCGGGATTTACGCCGTCGCTGGTTGCGTAGTCAGGCCAACACCTTGGTATGTTGTTCGAATTCGTGGCGACCACGTTGCAGGCAATGCCCCGGGCCACCGCGTGGTTACCTGCTGTCAATGACCAAAGAACGTAATCGCTTGGCCGTTCAGCCGCGAGCGGCTCACGACAGTCCCGATAAACCGGCCGGACGCGAAGTCAAAGGCCACTGCGGCGTCGCGCGCCACGCAGTAGAGTACGCCGCCCGGGCCGAACCGCAATCCACGCGGCCGATGCAACGGGACGTCATGCGGGGGGCTGAATACGCGGACAAGCTCACCGCTGGTTCCATCGTATTCCCGTATGGATGCAACGGCGTTTGGCGCTCCGAATGGGTATTCGCTCGAGACCAGCACGTTGCCGCCGGGGGCCACGGCCAAATCCAGAGGGCTCACCTCGGCGTCGTCAATGAACGAAGTCGCTGTCAGCGACGGACCCCGACCAAATGCAAGGATGGTGTTTTGGCCGGCGCCGTCCGGGCCTATGCCGGAGGCAAGAAAGAGTCGTCCGTCGGCAGCGAACCCAAAGCCACGCGGAAACGGAACGGTGCCGGGAGGTAGCACCCGAACCGGAGGGCCGTTCAGATCAGGGGAGAACGCCACGATCGTCTTCTCCGACCGCAGACCGACATAGTAGCGACCATCCGGTCCAACCACGCCGCCACCGGCATTCAGGCCAGGAATCCGGCCGCTATCAAGAACGACTTGGCCATCAGAATCGAGCGCCAGGATTCGGTCATCGCCACTATTCAGATACAGAAGCTTGCCGTCGGCGCTCGTGCACATGCCTCGGGGATCGGCAATCCGGACGTCATTCGAAAACGCCTCTCCGCATTGTCCATCCGCCGCGAACGTGAGCAACGTGCCGAAGCCGTCGCCATTAGCGCCCGACGCGCTGGTCACTAGTAAGGGCAAGATCGTTCCTCTCTGCTAGCCCTCGGCATTCGGCGCGCCAGGGTTTCCGCCCCGTCGCCAGATGCCGAGGAAAATGATCCTCAGCACAGGTCAGGCCAGGGCCGCCGCGTCGTGAGTGGGATAGTCGGTGTAGCCCTGATAGTCACCGCCATAGAACGTTGAACGGTTGTAGCGGGACAGCGGGACGCCATGGCGCAGACGCAGGGGCAGATCGGGGTTTGAGATGAACAATCGGCCGAATGCCACGAGGTCCGCGCCTCCTTCCGCGACGATCTGCTCGGCGCTGTCGCCGGTAAAGCCGCCAGCGACCATCAGGGTCCCCTTGAACCAGCGGCGAATATCGCCAGACCAGACGGCGGCTTCGCCGGCGCCAATGTCGACGATACCCCTGACGCGTGGTTCGATCACATGCAGGTAGGCCAGGTCATAAGCGTTCAGCTTATCCGCAACGTACCGGAAGGTGTTGTGTGAATCACTGTCCGACATCGTCCCATAGGTACCGCTCGGCGAAAGGCGTACGGCCACCTTGCCCCGTCCCCATACGGAAACGACCGCATCGAGCGTGTCAAAGAGGAAACGCGCGCGGTTTTCGACAGGGCCGCCATAGGCATCCGTCCGGTGATTCGTGCCATCCAGCAGAAACTGTTCGAAGAGGTAACCGTTCGCGGCGTGCAGCTCAACGCCGTCGAAGCCAGCCTCCTTGGCCAGGATCGCGCCCCGGCGGAACTGCTCTACGATCTCTGGAATCTCGTGCAGCGCCAGCGGCCTGGGGAGGACCAGTTCGGCCTCCGTGATGTTGCCATCCTCGTCCCGTATGGCGGCATGTTCGAGGGAGAGCAGGGCAGAAGGGGCAACAGGTGTTTCGCCACCGGTGTTGGCCGGGTGTGCCTGGCGACCCGCGTGCCAGATTTGCAGAAAGATGCGTGCGCCTTTCGCGTGGACAGCGTCGACCACGCGTTTCCATCCCTTGACCTGGGCCTCCGTATAGATGCCTGGCGCATCGACGTAGGCAATGCCAAGCGGCGATACGGCAGTCGCGTCCGAAATGAGCAGCCCGCCTTTGGTGGCCCGCTGCGTATAGTAGTCGACCATCAGATCGCCAGGCACGTTGCCGGGCTCAGTGCGCATACGGGTGAGTGGCGCGAGTACCACGCGATGTTCGACTTCGTAAGGTCCGACGGCTTTGCTGCTGAATAGGTTCTTCATTGCTCCTGCTCCAGGAAATGAGTGACGGTGAAAATATGATCGTCGCAACGTCGATTGAGCAGAAGGGGCCGCAGGGCGATAACAGTCATTCCCGGGGGGAATGGCGTACCGGGCGGATCGGCGATTGGCGACGCCTTCGCGCAGTCTTCACGCAGATGTCGATAGATCCTATGTAGCGGAGAGGCAATCCACTGATAGATAGAATCAGCGTGTCGAGGCTTGGCCTAATGGAGGGCATCATGCGCACAGATCTGGCAGATACGACGTACACCGGGCATATGGTGCTGGCGGTGTCACTTGAGCTGGCGGCGGCCAAGTGGATGGTTGCACTGCACGACGGCCGTCGTGATAGTCCTACAGTACACACCGTCGCGCAACCGCAGGCTACGCTGCGGCTGCAGGCAGCGCTGGCCCTGACTGAACGGTACAAGGAACAAGGAGGAGTGGTCGCTGCCG
>NZ_JBFTQG010000079.1:0-20560 GCF_056398885.1 Cupriavidus sp. 01T418 | reverse complement strand
CCAGCCAGCTTCGCGCGGCGGGGTCGTGGGTGTGATCAAGCGGCATCAAAGTCTCCGCGCAGACTTTTCCGGCTCACCAGGACGCGGCGCTCCCGCAGCGACTGGATCGTCGCCGGATCGATGTTGCGTTCGCTCAGCAGCTCAATGTTGTGCTCACCCTGGAAGGCCGGAATGCCCGGAGCCGGCAACGTTGCCGTGCTGAAGCGCCACGGCGGGCCGGGCATCCGCATCGTCCCGCCGGTGCGATCGTCAACTTCCACGACGGCACCCCAGTGCTCTGCCCACTCCGATTCCGCAAATTCACGCGTGGTGCGCACCACGCCAATGGCAAGTCCCTGCTCGCTGACCTGCGCCTGAAGCTCGTCGAGGTCGGTGAACGTGAGAATCCACGCCCTGACCTCTGCCAGCAGCGCATCCAGGTTCTGYCTGCGTAGCGGCGCACTGGCGAAACGCGGGTCCAGCAGCAGGTCGGTCCGGCGCATCATCGAGCAATAGCGCACGAACATGGGCGAGTAGATCGGACTTGCGGCGATCGTCACCTGGCGCCCGTCGGGTAGCGCGTAAATGTGGGACTCCGGAGCGCTTAGCGCGGMAGGCTCGCCATTGGTGTCGACCCCCGAGAGCTGGGCACCGGCGCGCTCGTTGACAGCCAGCATGGTGGCTGCCATCGATACATCGACATGCTGGCCTTCGCCGGTGCGATGCCGATGCTGCAGCGCTGCAAGGACGGCCACCGCGCCGTGCAGCCCCGTATAGACGTCCGCGTGGCTGCACGCATCGTTGCGCAGCGCGTCGGCTTCGAATCCGTAGTGCTCGCGCACAATATCGGTCAGCCCGGTCTCCGCCTGCACTGTCGGCGCAAAGGCGGGGCGATTCTTCCACGGTCCGGTCTGCCCATACCCGCTCATCGAAACGTAGACGACGCTCGGRTTGAACTCTCGCACCTGTTCGTAKCCGAGGCCAAAGCGCGCRAGGGTACCGGGCCGGAAGTTCTCGACAATGATGTCGGCGTCGCGGCACAGGTCTGTCACGATCTCGCGAGCCTCAGGCCAATTCAGGTCGAGGCTCAGATTGCGTTTGCCTGCATTCTGCTGCGCGTAGTACACGGACATSGTGCCGATGAGCGGCATGCCACCACGSCCGGTATCGCCACCGGGCGGCTCGATCTTGATCACTTCGGCGCCCAGGTCGCGCAACGTCTTGGTGCAAAGGGGGCCGGCGAGTACCCGCGTGAAGTCGATGACTTTCAGTCCTTCCAGTGGAGCAGCCATGATCAGTTCCCCTCAAAGACAGCAGAGCCCGGGCCGGATTTYGCAAAGGCCTGGAGGCCGCGCTTCTGGTCCGCGCTTGCCCACATCATGTTGTTGATCTCGGTCTGATGCGCATCCGCCCCGGCAATGCCGCTGCGCGCCGAGTGGTTGGCCAGTTGCTTGATGCCCTTGAGTGCCACCGTCGGACCGGCYGCCAGCTGACGCGCCCATGACATGGAAACCGCGGGCAGGTCAGCTTCGGCTGTGACGAGGTTGATGAGGCCCCAGCGCTCGAGCACTACCGGGTCGTGCCGCCGGCCGAACATGGCCATCTCCTTGGCGCGCGCCGGGCCGACGCGCTGGACCACCCGCTGGACCCCGCCGAGCAGCGGCAGCAGGCCAAGGGACGCCTCCGCCATGCCGAAGAATGCGGTGTCCGCGGCCACGATCATGTCGCAGGTCAATGCGAGTTCGACCCCGCCGCCGAGTGCGCCCCCCTGAACCGCCGCGACAGAAGGAATCGGCACGTTCTCGAGTGCGTCGAGCAGGGCTTCCAACCCTGCCTGCTCGCGGCGCCGCCCTCCGCCGGCAAAGCCGGCCACATCGGCGCCGGCGCAAAAGTGGCGCATGCCACTACGCAGCAGAATGGACCGACAGCCTTGTTCCACCGCTTCGGTATAAGCGCTCAGAAGATCCTTCAGGAAGTTATCTTCGATCAGGTTATGGGGTGGCTTTGCCATCGTGACGACGCCAACCGCGCCGTCCTTCTCAAATACGACAGTGCTCATTTTTCGTCCTGCTTGGGAGGCCGGACCCTGCCGGCACGTTAGTGACAAGAGCTGGATGACGCTGCCGCGGATGCGGCTCGGCGTCATCTGCAATCCAGTGTACACAGTGTTAACATAGCTCGTTATCAGGGTATTCCCGGCAAACCCGATCCACCCAGCGAGCAGCCTATAATTTGCCTTCCCACCGATCTGACCTTGCCGACACCGTGACCGCCAAATCGCTTGCCCCCGCCGCTGCGCCTTACCACCACGGCAACCTGCGCAACGCATTGATTGCCGAGGGACGTCGCGCGCTCGAGGAAATCGGTGCGCGCGAATTGAGCCTCCGCTACCTCGCGCGGGCGGTCGGCGTCTCCGAGGCCGCCCCTTCCCGCCACTTTGCCGGCAAGGAAGGGCTGCTGGCCGCCATCGCGGCCGACGGATTTCGCGAGTTGGCCGTCTTGCGCCTGGCCATCGTGGCATCGGACGATGCGCCAATGGCCACGGCCTACCGCATGATGCGCACCTACGTGGAGTTCGCCAAACGCCACAAGGGACTCTTCGACCTGATGGTCGGGCCACGCCTCGTTGCGCGCGAGTCCTATCCGGAGCTGACTGAACAAAACACAAAGTCCTTCAGCCTGTTCGGGTGCCGAGATCGGATCTTCCTGTCCGAGTGGAGCAGATGATCGAATTTTCCATCGCCCTGTTCCTCAGCGCTGTCACGTCCGGGCCCGAGCACCTCCAGCGGGTCGCCGAACTGCTACCTGCCTCACGCAAGCACATTGCGGCGTAGCGCCGCCGAAGCCCGCTGAACGGCAGCAGGCAACACGCATGCCAAATTAGTTCTTGTCTCCCCCCTAAGTTAACATCACTAACATGCCGAGCAACTGCTTACATGAAGGCCAAGGACTGAAGCGCTTTGGCGGCCGGGCCGGTAGGCAGAAAGGCATTCCCATTCGACTGCTCAGGACGGGGCGCGGTCACACCATCTTCGCCGATCTGCGGCGAGGGACCAATGACGCCCGGAAGGAGATGCCGTTTCCTTGATCTTGATGTAGTATACGTTTGTTCTTACGCCGAACGTATGTTCGCCTATAGAACACGACCAGCGAACCAGTTTTCGTCTTCGTCAGTGCATCACTTTCGAGTCACGCGGCAAATGTCAGGGCATCACAGCCCCGTCCCCAAACTGCCGCACCACTGTGGTTGACCGCCCAAGATCATCGGGTGGAGGCGCTTCCGACCAAGTGCCAGGCCACCTGGTTCTGAACGCTACTTTCTTACCCGAGATCGAACATGACCCAACCTTGCATCATTTCCGTCGCAATCACCGGTTCACTGCCACGGAAGAAGGACAATCAGGCCGTACCGGTCACCGTAAACGAACAGGTGGAGTCCACGCAGGAGGCCTTCGAAGCAGGCGCCACTCTCGTGCACCTGCATGTACGCAACGATGACGAAACCCCCACCTCGGATCCGGATCGCTTTGCACTGGTGCTCGAAGGCATTCGCAGGCACGCGCCGGGCATGATCACGCAGGTCTCCACGGGCGGCCGCTCAGGTGCGGGCCGTGAACGCGGCGGCATGCTGTCGCTGCGCCCGGACATGGCTTCGCTCGCAACCGGCTCGGTAAACTTCCCCACGCGCGTTTACGACAACCCGCCTGACCTCGTCGACTGGCTTGCGGAGGAAATGAAGATCTACGGCATCAAGCCCGAAATCGAGGCCTTCGACCTGTCGATGATCTTCCAGGCGGTCTCCATGCATCAGGCCGGCAAGATCGTCGGTCCGCTCCATTTGCAATTTGTCATGGGCATCAAGAACGCAATGCCTGTCGATCGCGAAGTGTTTGAGTTCTACGTGCATACGCTGCGCCGCCTGGCACCTGACGCCACCTGGACTGGCGCCGGTATCGGACGCGACCAACTCACGATGGCACGCTGGTCGCTTGAACTGGGTGGGCACTGCCGCACCGGCCTCGAGGACAACATCCGCCTGGACAAGGAAACGCTCGCACCGTCCAATGCTGCCCTTGTAAAGCAGGTCGCTGACCTTTGCACGGAATATGGCCGTACTGTCGCGACGCCGGCGCAGGCCCGCGCGCTGTTGGGACTCGCGGCGCAATAGTCGTGACGATCACCTGGGCCATCTCGTCGAGTGGACCGGTGCGTGGCAGCGGCTCCCGGCGTCCACTCTGGCTGCGAAACGCGGCGCCATCGGGACGAGGGCTGCAGCGAGCGACGAGACATTGAAGACAGGATGTCAGGCGTGGTTGCATCGGATGCCGCCGGACCGCGACCACAGTGCAACCACCGCACATCCACGGCGAGGCGTGCGCGGGCGTCTTCTGGTGGGGCGTGCAGCCCCCGGGCGCCCGCGCCCGCCGCTCGTATCTCGGCGGCGGGATGCCCTCAGAAGATTTGCTTGACGCCAAGCATCACGCCGATTTGGTTGCCTCCCGGCGGGGGGGTACTTGTTCCGCCGCCGCCGCTGACAGACAGCGCCAGTTGGCCCCGGTTGTCGATAAAGCCCGTGGTGGCATAGACGGAGGTCCGCTTGGAGAATTCGTAGGTACCGCGCACGGCGGCGAGCCATGCCTTGTTGGTGCTATGGCTGTAGCCCAGGTAGTAGATCTGGCCCGCGAGATTGAAGGCGGGGGTGATGTCGTAGGCCACGCCGGCATAGTACAACTGGCTATGCGACGTGGCGCTGCCTTCATTGTTGCGGAAGGTGCCGCCGATGCCGATCTTCGCCTTGGACAGAAGCATGTAGCCGCCGAATTGCACGCGGTCGTCCTTGAGGCCGCTGTTTACCAGCCCGGCCGCCGCGCCGGGTCCGCCGCGGATGGAGTCATAGGCCGTCGACACGCCCCACCAGTTCGTCTCGTACATCAGCATCGCCGACCATTCCCGACAGGCCAGCTTGTCGGCTGGATTCTCTCCGGGACAGTTGGTGCCGGATGGATTCTGTCCCGCGTTGACGGTGTCGCGGCCAAAGCTGTAGGTAGCGCCAATGGTCAGGCCGCCGAACTTGCCCTTGTAGCCAACGGCATTGTCGGCGCGCGCATTGGGCCGGTAGTTGTCCAGCACGCTGGAGCCGTATATGTTGGGGCCGAGCACGTCGGAATCCAGGGTGGACCAGAAGGTCATGGTCCACTGGCGCCCGAAGGAGATCTGCCCCCAGCGATCGCTGCCCAAACCGACGAAGGCCTGACGCCCGAATAATCGCCCGCCTTGGTTCAACGTTCCGGAGTCCGGGGCGAACCCCGATTCCAGCACGAACACCGACTTGAGCCCGCCCCCGAGGTCTTCAGCTCCGCGCAGGCCCCAGCGCGAGGGCACGGTGCCCGTCAGGGTCGGCATGCGGGCGACGCTGTCCTTGTTCGCGCCGATGTGATTGACATACTCGACGCCGCTGTCGATGACGCCGTAGAGCGTGACGGATTGCGCCGCCGCGACCATCGGCATGGCGCACAGGATGCCTGCTATCCACTTTCTTCTGCTCATCACTGCTGACTCCTCATTGTGTTGTTATGTGATGGGGGTTTTTATGTGTGTCGTGGTGCGGGTGAGAGGGAAGAAACGACCTGCCTACTGCCCGCCTTTTATGCCCGACTGCTTTACCACCGGCGCCAGCTTGACGATCTGGGCCTGGATATAGCCGGCAAACTCCTGCGGCGTGCTGCCGCGCGGTTCGGCGCCCTGGGCCGCCAGGCGCTCGCGGACATCGGGCGCGGCCAATGCCTTGGCGATCTCCGCATTCAGCGCGCTGACGATTTCCTTTGGCGTGCCGGCCGGCGCGAGCACGCCAAACCACGAATCAAACACATAGCCTGGCAATCCTGATTCGGCCACCGTCGAAATATCGGGCAGCGCGCCCGCGCGCTTCGACGTCGACACAGCCAGCGCGCGCAGCTTGCCCTGTTTCACGAATGGCATCRCCGAGACGGTCGGCGCGAACATCATGTCGCCACGGCCGGCCATCACGTCGGTCAGCGCCTCGCCCGTGCCCTTGTAGGGGATGTGCACGATATCGATGCCCGCTTGCATCTTGAACATCTCGCCGCTCAGATGCGTGGAGCTGCCCGAACCGGCCGAATCGAAATTCATCACACCGGGCCTGGCCTTCGCCGCAGCCACCAGGTCGTGAACCGACTTGTAGGGGCTGCCCGTGTTGACCACGAGCACGTTCGGCACCGAAGCGACCAGCGACACCGGCGCGAAATCCTTGACGGTGTCGTAGCCAAGCTTCGGATACAGCGTAGCGTTAATGGCATGGCTCACTGACACAAGAATCAGGGTGTAGCCGTCCGGTGCGGACTTGGCCACGGTGGTCGCACCCAGCGTGCCACCTGCGCCAGGCCGGTTGTCGACGATCACCTGATAGGTGCCACCCTCGCCCATCTTGCTGCTGATGATGCGCGCCAGGATATCGGTGGCGCTGCCGGCCGAGAACGGTACGACCAGGCGGATCGGTTTGGTCGGAAACTGGGGCTGCGCGGTGGCTGGCGCGCTCGACGCCAGTGTGAGCGCGGCGCCCAGGATTATCGCCACAGTGGGGCGTGAAAGAATGCGTTGCATGGTTGTCTCCTCGCGTTCCTATTGATTTATTGATTTATTGATTTATTGATTTCCAGTAGTGCAAACGTTTGCATTTCCAGGCCAAAAAACGGCTCAGGGGCTGGCCGGCTTTGGATACGGCATGGCGAGCAGCAGCATGGCAGGACGGTTGTGCGGATTGGAAACCCGGCGCGCTTCCCCAGGTGCCAGCCGCACCGAATCGAACTGACCGAGCATGACACTCTCGCCGGGCGTCTGGATGCAAACCTCGCCTTCCAGCACCACATAGTGCTTTTCGACGGGTGACGCATCCATCGAGGTATGGCCGCCAGGCAGGATCACCGAGACGCCCATCCATAACGCTTCGGACGGACCGGCTTCGTGCCCCTGCAGACGCAGGCAGTGCATGCCCTCGTGATTGGCCGGGTTATAGGCCGGCGCCTGTGCAAATCGTGTCGTGTTCATGGCTTGAGCACCACGCGTTCGGTAGCGCCCTGCAGCACGGCGCGATAGGCGTCCCTGGCGTCGGCCAGCGTGTACGTGTAGTCATCGAGCACAGGGAACGGCTTCAGCGCCCCCGAGGCAAACATCGGCGCGAGTGCATCGAGAATGCCGGCGCAGGCTTCGCTGTAGAGTGCGAGGGTGTCGACGCCGACATAKGTATGCTGGCCGCGATAGAACGCAAAGATGTCGAACGGCACGGGCTTCTCGATCGTCGAGATGAAGATCTGCGTGGAGCCGATCGCCATGGCCAGGTTGGCCTGCTCGAAGTAGGGGCTACCCACCGTGTTGTAGACGATGTCCGCGCCGTGGCCCCCGGTCTCGTCACGTACGACTTCGGCAATGGTCTCACGACTGGCATCGATCATGCGCACGGGCCCGCTTGCGTGACCACGATAGGGATCGGCGCCTCGCTCGACAGCAAAGACGCGCGCCCCGAGAGCCGTGGCGATCTGGATCGTAGCTTGTCCGACCTTGCCGTTGCCGCCGCACACGAGCACCGTGCTGCCAGGCTTCGGCATGCCGGCGCGCCGCAGGCCCTCGTACGCAGTGATGAACGGGACGCCGACCGCGCCAGCTTCCACCAGGGAAAGCGTGGCTGGCTTGGTGCGCACCGACTGCGCACCGATGCGGAGGTACTTGCCATGCGTACCGTCGCGTCGAATGCCAAGCTCGCCGCCGCTTCCCCAGACCTGCAGGCCGATCATCGCCGCCGGTCCGTCAACGACAACACCAGCGTAGTCTCGGCCCGGCGTGCGCGGCCACACGGCATGGGGCATCAGGCCGAGCGTCGCCTTGACATCGCTGGGATTGACCCCGGCGCTGGCGACATCGATCACGCACTCGCCTTCGGCGGCTTGCGGAAGCGGCACGCCCACCAGCGCGAGATCGAGCTCGTCGATGTTGGCGGCCTTCTGTTTGACTTGGATTGTGTTCATGATTGCAGGCGTTCAGTGAATGGAGTAATCGGGTGTCGCGCAGTCCGAGCATGTGGCGCGCGCGTACATGAGTCGGTTGGTCAAGGGTGGAAATCAGCCAAGCTGCCGGCCGCCGTCGACGACGATGGTCGTGCCCGTGGCAAAGCGCAGCGACGTGGCGCAGGCTACGATGGCATCCGCCACATCCTGCGCCTGCCCTATGCGCCGCAGCGGTGTGGTCTTTGCCGCGCGCTCGTTGAAGGTGCTATCGCGGCCGGGCACGAAGGCGGTGTCGAGCACGCCCGGGGATACGTTGAGTACGCGGATTGCGGGTGCCAGTGCTCGCCCCAGTGACATTGCCATGACATCGAGACCCGCCTTGGCGGCGCAATACGCCACGTTGCTGCCCTGCCCGGTGCGGCCCGCAATTGACCCGACGTTGACGACCAGACCATCGCCATTGGCGCGCAACAGCGGCGCGAACGCGCGAATCGCCGCAAACTGCCCGCGCCAGTTGATGGCAAACAGTTCGTCGATCAGCGCGTCATCGAGCGCATCGAGATCGGCATGCGGAATTGCGCGCGTGAAGCCCGAGGTGTTGACGAGGATGTCGGCGCGGCCATAGTGCTGCTGCACGGCGTCGGCAAGCTCGCGGAGCGTCGCGCTATTGCCGACTTCCGCGTGTGCGGCCAAATGATTGCCTGCGGGAAGTGCGGCAACGGCGCTGGCCGTGCGCTCGGCATCGCGTCCGGTCAACACGACGCTGGCACCGATATCGGCCAGAGTACGGCCCACGGCAAGACCGATGCCGCCGGTACCGCCGATGATCACGGCAACCTTGCCCGAAAGTGAATGAGTGGACATGTTCGATAGGTAGTTGAGGGGGTTGAAATGGGGAATGCGTCAGTCGATCGGCGGCGTTAACGCGAACTCGCTGATCTGCCCGGGCAATTGTTGGCCGCTTCCATCCCCACTCATTTGCAAACGTTTGCATTATGAACGGTTGGATCCGGAGATCAAGTGGTATTTTTCAGCGGAATGGCGCCAGAACATCACAGGCGCGCCTGAAATCCAATGGAATCAAGAACTTGAGACATGACCTCGGGCAAAAACCGAAGGCCTCGCGGAGGCCGTCGACCAGGGCCGCAACAATGCGCGAACTTGAGACGTGCGCCGACGGAGCGGTTGATATTGCATCTTCGGGTCTCGCATGGGGCCTCGCAGGTACAATGGCAATCTTGCCTGGCTGGAGTGCGGCGACTGACGCCGCGTTATCGCAAACATGACGCAAAAAAGGCGGATGACCCTCAAGGAATTGGCCGAGTCCATTGGCGTTCATTCGTCCACGGTTTCGCGCGTGATGAACCCCGAGACTCGCCATCTGATCAGCGATGACGTGGTTGAGCGGGTCCTCAAGGCCGCACGCGAATTAAATTTCTCTCCCAACAGGATTGCTGCCGCGCTTCGCACAAAACGCTCTCGGATCATTGGTGTCGTGCTGCCGGATATTGCCAACCCGGTATTTCCGCCGATCCTGCGCGGCATCGAAGACGAGCTGGCCAAAAGAGGGTTCATTCCGCTGATTGCAAACGCAGAGGGCGGGAAGGAACGGCAACGGTTCGTGATCGATCAGATGGTCGGGCGTCAGGTCGACGGCCTGATCCTGGCGACGGCGGGCCGCAAGGACCCCATCCTCGAACATTGTCTCGACGAGGGGATACCGGTCGTTGTCGTCAATCGAAGCGAAGACAGTGGTCGCGTATCCTGCATTGTCAGCGACAACCGGTTGGCAATGCTGTTGGCGGTGACGCATTTGATAAAGCTTGGCCACACTTGCATAGCCCATGTCGCCGGCGCAAGCGATCTGTCGACCGGTTACGAACGCCGCCTGGGATTCCTTGATGCACTCAGAGAGCTGGGGTTGAAGAAAACGCATTGTCCGGTGGTTGAATCCAAGGCGTACTCCCGTGAGGAAGGTCGTGCCTCATGCGATGCGCTGCTCGAGCGCCATCCCGAAATTACTGCGATCGTTGCCGCCAACGACCTGCTGGCGCTCGGTTGTTATGATGCGCTTCGCGCACGCGGTCTCCGGTGCCCTCAAGATATTTCGATCGTCGGCCACAACGACATGCCACTGATGGATTCCGTTGCGCCGCCAATGACTACCGTGCATATCCCTCTTTATGAAATGGGGATTCGTGCAGCCACCTTGATGCTCGGAAATCTCGAGGGCAGTTCGACGGCACAAATCAACATCGTGCTCAGACCCGAGCTCGTGGTCCGCGAATCCACGGCCGCGCGATAACCGCCTTCCGCGCGGCGCAAGGCCGCGCGCTCTTCCCGCCCCTACCTCGGCATACCCCGTCGGACCTCGGTACGCTACCGATCTTCATTGCAAGCGATTGCAGGCGTGAGCGGAATCGCGCTCTCGAAAACCTGAAATTCCAAGCCAAAGAAAGGGACCTTTGACAGCTGATGGTTGCATAGCTATGATGCAAACGTTTGCAAAGGAGAACTGCGATGACGGGATCTGTACAACGTAGCAGCATAGTTAGCGATGCGGCGTCGGTGACGGACGTCGTGCTTGCCGCCATGAGCAAGACCGAAAGTCCACGCCTCAAGGAAATCTTGAATGCACTGGTAGAACATGGCCATGCGTTCCTGAACCAAGTCAGGCTGAGCGACGAGGAGTTTGAGCAGGCATTGGGTTTCCTGAGGAATGTGGGCCTGACCTGCACAGACAGTCACAACGAAGTTGTGCTGTTGGCGGACGTGCTTGGCTTCTCTACTTTGGTCAAGGTGCTGAACAACTCGGCAGGCGAAGAGCGCACGGGCGGCGCCTTGCTCGGGCCGTTCTTTCGCGGCGGCTCGCCGCACTATGAACTGGGCGCGTCGATCGTTCAGGACATTTCGACGGCAACGCCAATCTTCGTAAGCGGACAGGTCTTCAATACGCGCCGGGAGCCGATCCGAAACGCAAAGGTAGACGTTTGGCAGGCATCGCCAGCAGGTCTTTACGAGAATCAGGATCCGGACCAGCCGGAGATGAACTTGAGAGGCCATTTCCTTACCGATGCGAACGGCCGATTCCATTTCCGGAGCTTGAGGCCCGCTGGCTACCCGGTACCCACCCACGGGCCAGTAGGCGCACTGCTCCGCGCACAGCATCGCCACCCATTCCGTCCGGCCCACCTGCATTTCGTCGTGACTGCAGAGGGCCATTCGACGCTCATCTCGCAGATCTTTTCAGACGACGCCGAGCACCTGGAATCCGATGTCACGTTTGGCGTCACACGCGATCTGATCGGCAAGTTCGAGCGGCATGAGGCAAGTACCGGCCCCTATCCCGAGCAGCGGGCGCCTTACTACACGCTCCATTGCCAATTCGTGCTCGGGGAAGGTGTTCCGACCTACCCCGTGCCGCCGATCAAATAACAGGCGTTCCTCATGCCCCTCGACGGCAATCGCCGCCTGGGCTAGCTCAAACATATCCGGAAGAAACACATGCATGCACGCAAGACCATCATCACCTGCGCGGTAACCGGCAATCTGACAAAACCCGAACAACATCCGGGCCTGCCTGTTACCCCTGAGCAGATTGCCAACGCATCCCTGGATGCAGCACGTGCTGGCGCCGCAGCGGTACACATCCACGTGCGCGACCCCGAAACCGGCCGCCCCTCGATGGACATCGCGCTGTACCGCGAAGTCATGCAACGCATTCGCGCACAGGACACGGACGTCATTATCAACCTGACAACAGGCCCTGGCGGACGCTTCATCCCCAGCGACGATGATCCGAAAGTGGCGGCACCCGGCACCACGCTGATGCGCCCCGAAGATCGTGTCGAACATATCTTGGCGCTGCGTCCCGACATTTGCAGCCTCGACCTGAACACAATGAATTCCGGTGGGGATGTCGTTATCAATACGCCAAAGAACGTCACGCGCATGGCTGCGGTGATTCGGGAAGCAGGCGTCAAACCTGAACTGGAGATTTTTGATTCGGGCGACATGCATCTCGCCCTGGACTTGATCAAATCAGGTGTACTGGACGGCCCGGGATTGTGGACTTTCGTGATGGGCGTGAAGTATGGGTTCTCCGCTTCGCCGGCGTCCGTGCTGTACGCCCGCAGTCTGTTGCCCGCAGGCGCGCAGTGGGCGGCGTTTGGCATTGGGCGCTTCGAGTTTCCGATGGTTGCTCAGGCATGGCTGGCCGGCGGCCATGTCCGTGTGGGCCTCGAAGACAACATCCACATCTCCAAGGGCGTCCTGGCGGAAAGCAATGCGGCGCTTGTGAAGCGGGCAAGCGACATTGTCCAGTCGCTCGGTGGCGAACTGGCAACCGCACAGGAAGCACGCGAACTGTTGGGACTGACCCGGTGAATGCAGCACTGGGGAAGTGGCGTGACCGGGTCCTGACTGGATTTACCTGGGATCGATGCTCAGAGCATCTGCCTCGTCGGCGGGGAAACTCTCGATTGTCGTGAGCCTTGCGGTGTCGACCACGTCATTGAACGCGTCGGCAGTCGGCACTGCGGGCGCTTCCTGGCGATGCACGTCGTGTGTCACGAAACCGATGTCACGGCTGGGAATGGCGATCCGTTCAGGTTTGCCGAGCGAGCGGCGGATGTCCTCCAGTCCCACGCTCCAATGCTCGCCAAGCGTGTCGGTGCTGAACTCGTAGTCCTTGTAGTGTCCCTCGAAGGCCCTGTTCTTGTAGATCAGATGGACCACATTGATCGCACGGCCATCCGCGACCTGCTGCGCCCTGCGCATGAGCGGATGGCTCTGACGGACTTCCGCGGGAACGTGTTCCAATAATTGCTTGATGAGATGGGCGTGCTTCTGCTCTGCCTCAAGAAAGGCGGTAATCGCCCGGGTCCGGCTCGAGTACTGGATATCCTTGGTCCGCTCGGAAATGTCAAGGAAATTGCCCGGCAGCCTGCCACGCGCGCTCCACAGATCCACCTGGAATATCAGAGTATCCTTGTGCTGGGATTCCCTGACAATTTCGGTGAGCGGCGTGTTGGAGACGAGACCGCCGTCCCAATAATAATCGCCATCGATTTCAACGGCAGGGAAACCGGGTGGTAGCGCGCCAGATGCCATGAAGTGCTCCGGCTTCAGGCGCATCTTCGTATTGTCGAAATAAATCAGGTTCCCCGTGCGGACATTGACTGCTCCCACGGAAACTCGGATATCGCCGTCGTTGATACGATCGAAATCGGCGTATTTGAGCAGCGTGGCACGCAAGGCGGCCGTATCGTAAAAGCTCACCTGGTTTGGATCCTTAGGTGCCAGCCCGGCGGCATGCAAGGGCGAGCGCGGTGCGAAGAACCCTTTCTGGCCTTCTGTCAGCGCGCGGCTGGCGGCCCACATGCTTGACCACTTGCGCGCGAGATCCTGGAAACCGAACGTCGCCGGCCACCAGGCGCCCACGTGACCTATCAGGTCCGCAGGCTGGCAAATGGTATTCCAGAACCCGCGCAATGCTTCCACGCGGTCTTCCGGCGCATTGCCTGCGATGATGGCCGTGTTCAGTGCGCCAATCGAGATTCCCGAGATCCAGGTGGGCTTGATGCTGGCTTCGGCCAGGCCTTCAAAAACGCCTGCCTGATAGGAGCCGAGCGCGCCGCCTCCCTGAAGGACCAATCCTATTTCGTCATAGGGGGGCAACTGTCGTTGACGGTTGCGATTGATTTTGTTTGTTTCGCTGCGGCGCACGTCTGACTCCTCGTTTTTATTGCGGGGTTACTGGTTGACAACGAGCCTCGGGACCTGCGCCGGCGCGAGGTAGTCAAAGGCGACTTCGCCGATATCGAGGGTGAGATCGGCAATCACGTGCCTCCCGCCCACAATCTTCCTGACCGGCAGGTCGGCAACCGGCGCCAGCGCATGCGGGTGGAGTTCCAGCGCGGCGGGTCCTTCCCAGGCGCCGAGCACCGTCACGTCCTGCAGATAGAAGCGGACCAGCTCGCAGATCCGCGGCGATCCATCGACGTGCGGGATGACCTTCAGCAGGTAGTTCGGCGTATCCGCCAGCTTCCGGCGTTCGGCCTCGATATCGAGCGGGCCGAATTTATAGCCCATCGTGCCGGTCGCGATCCGCTGCGTGCCGTAGTCAAGGGTGCCAAGCAGCGTATCGTTACCATCAATGGCCAGGCGGGGCGAGGCGAGCTTCTTCGGGAAGCCCCAGATTTCACGGCCGCCGGCGATTGGTCCTTCATCATCCAGATACATCGCATGCGTGTAGCTGGCCTTCTGGCCCGCTTCATCAATGACTGAAATCACCTGGCCGCTCTCGGTGTAGTCACCGAATCCGGATGAGTCCGGCATGCGGATGAACTCGTAGTGGACCAGAGCCGAATCGACCGTCAAGGGCTCGGGAACGACCGCTCGCAGGGCGTCCAGGTCGGTTTCGTAGGTAATGATGAAGTATTCGCGATGGAGGAATCGGAAAGGCGGACGCGGATACGAGGGGCTGTGCAGGGGCATTGCGAAGGCGTTCTTGCGGATGTCATCTATGTTCACGGCAGAAGTCCTGTGAGTTGTGGAATCAGCACAATTCGACGATTTGAGTGCCCCAGGTCCGACATGGGTCGAGTCCTGCGTCAGGAATCGCTCATTGGCGGCACGCCTTCCTGGGCTTTACATGGCGATGTTGCCCGACGAATGCGGCAGAATTGCCGCGGTGCAACATTCAGCGTGACAATCCTACGGGTTTTCCCTTACCAGAGTAAGTGGGCAAACTTGAAATTGATTGTTTCGCCACGAGGACAAAGGAGGTGTGCGCCAGGGGGCGCACCGAAGGGACAATGGCCTGCAGGCCACTTGCACTGGCGTATCGTCGCCATGCACCTTGATGCCGTTCATCACGTATCTGCGCACCGATTCCAGCAGGGGACTCGGCGATGCCGGGCAGCCATCCACCCAATCGCCCAAGGTGGACTCCCGGCAACATGCCCGGTGTCGCCGCAGATATTCGACACTGGTTCCAAAGACAGTCCAACGGTATGTGACAGGTCGTACGTGACAGGTCTTGCTTGTTCAGTGTTGCAGGCCGTCCTGCGGAACGCTCGCGTGCATGCTGCTGGCATCGCATCGTACAAGCGCCCGCACCCAGCCGCCCCCTTTGACCGCGGCATCCCATGCCCCGGTCTGCTGGCCAACGATCACATCCGGGCCGACAGCGCCCTTGTACTACAGGGCGCCAGTCAAGTGCTGCACCACCAGACTGCTGGTGGCCACGCTGATCCACACTATCAAGCCCAGCATGAGGGGCCGCCAGCCGGCTTGGCGCAGTCTGCCGATATCGGTATTCAACCCGATCGCGGTCAGCGCACCAATGATCAGCATAGGGGCCAGCTGCCGGATAGCTTGCGTCAGGGATGCCGGGAGCCATTCGTTGACTGCCGATGCCATGACGAACAGCACGATGAACCAGGGAACACTTCGCCCGATCGAGGTGCCCGGATGGCGCCGGTGGTAAATCAGGCCGATCACCAGCGAAACCGGCACGATCATCATGGCTCGCGTCAGCTTTACGATCGTTGCGTAGTCACCGGCGGTTGCATTCCACGCGTAACCGGCGGCGACAACCGACGACGTATCGTTGATTGCGGTGCCGGCCCACATGCCAAAGCCAGTGTCGGACATGCCAAGCAGCCTCCCCAGCACAGGGAACAGCATCACGGCGACGATATTGAACAGAAAGATGGTCGACAACGCATAGGTTGTATCGTGGTCCTCCGGCTTCAGGATTGGGGTAATGGCTGCGATCGCAGACCCGCCGCAAATGGCTGTTCCAGCGCCAATCAGGACCTTGAGCTTGTCGGAAATGCCCAAGACGTGGCCAACAGCTACCGCGACGACGAAGGCGACCGTCAAGGTGACCAGGGAAACGGGCAGAGAATGCAGTCCGGTACGCGCGACTTCATGCAGGGGCAGACTAAATCCAAGGGCAACAATGGAATACTGCAGCAATTGCTTGCCAGCGAATGTAACGCCAGGCTTGCTGCGTTCACCGGGCTTCAGCAGGGGGCGAAGAACCAAGCCAAGGAGCATGCCGAAAACGGCGCCACCGAGCAGGGGAAATGCCTTTCCAAGTAAAGCGGCAGGAATTGCCAGCACCAGCACGAGAATCAGCCCTGGCATTAATGTTGAAAAATTAGCAAGTTTCACGTCTGTACCTTAGTGTCCTTGATTTACCTGGGACCGGCTTTTGCAGCGGCTAGTTGGCGATCTTGATGTCTGCGCCGGCAGCGATCTGTGTCCAGGTTCGCAAATCGTGCCCGACGATGTCGCGGAATTGCGCCTGCGACGTCTGCGGCGGCGGTTCGAAATTCATGTTCTTCATCAAAGTCTTGAACTCCGATGACGCCTGAATCCTGTTCACTTCGGCCGTCAAGCGATCGAGGATCGCCGCGTCGGTCCCCACGGGCGCGAACATGCCGAACCAGCCCACGGTGTCAAAGCGAAATCCCTGCTCGGCCATGGTGGGAACGTCGGGCAATTGCGGTGAGCGGACATTGCCACTGATTGCGAGCGCGCGAATCTTGCCCGCGCGCAGGATCGGCAGCGGCGCATACGGGTCGGCCCAGCCAATCTTCAATACGCCCGAGGACATCTCCGTCATCAGCTGCGGCACGGAGCGATACGCCACATGGGTCGCATTCATGCCTGTCTGCTTCTTGAGCCACTCCATCATCAAGTGTCCCGAAGAGCCGATGGCCCAGCTGCCATAGGTGTATTGCCCAGGCTGCGCCTTGACCAGCTCCACCAACTCGCGCATGTCTTTTACCGGCAGGTCCTTATTGACCAGAAGCAGCACGCCGCCGACTGCGGTCTGCGCGATGGGAGCGAGATCGCGCGTCGGATCGAAATTCGCATTCGTGAGCACCGCTGGCGCGATCACAGCGAACGAAGCGTTCGTGTAGAGCAGCGTGTAGCCGTCGGGATGCGCCTTCACGACAGCATTGATGCCGA
The DNA here is from genome assembly GCF_056398885.1 of Cupriavidus sp. 01T418. NCBI lineage: Bacteria > Pseudomonadati > Pseudomonadota > Betaproteobacteria > Burkholderiales > Burkholderiaceae > Cupriavidus > Cupriavidus sp. 01T418. The sequence continues at coordinate 3,575 of NZ_JBFTQG010000079.1, read as the reverse complement.
TCATGCCGCTAGCGCCCGGCTTGTTGTCGACGACGACCGCCTGCTTCAGCGCGCTTCCAAGCCGCTGAGCCATCGCACGTGCCAGCACGTCAGTGCCAGAGCCCGCCGAGGCAGGAACGATCAGATGGATCGGCCGTTCCGGCCAGCTTTCCGACGCCGTCGCAGCAAAGCTCACATGGCCGTACAAGACCGAAAATGCAGACGCGAGCGATGCCACAACCTTGCTGATTGATGCCATGTCCTTCTCCTGTGTTGTGCCCAGCCAACCCATAAGCCGTCCACCGTCGCCGAAAAATTTCCGCGCGGAATTCTCTGCGCGATCCGCATCACGATGCGTTCGATCGCAGCCGGAGCGATTCGGTAGCCTCACCCCACCGAACCACGCCGCGTTTCCAGTCCTGGGTGCAATCCATGATAGCAGTCTAAAATAGTTTATGTCGACATAATTAACACTGGTTGCTATGATCTGAACATCGCGGGCACACGCGATGACAGCGTCGGGAATCGACGATTTTCAGAACGGCAGGAGACACTCTTGAATCTGCGGATCACACCCCTAACTGGCTCCATCGGCGCCTCGGTCGAAGGTATCGATCTCAACGAACCACTAAACCACGAGGTATTCGGGACCTTGCAGCGCGCATTCCTTGCGCACTGCACATTGGTCTTCAAGAAGCAGTACATTTCGCCGCGCGCGCAGTTGGACTTCGCGCGGCTCTGGGGCGAACCCGTGGTCACGGCGATGCTCAAGCCGCTGGACGGTTGCCCGGAGGTGGTACAAATCACCAAAATCCCGAAGGAGACAGCGTCCACGGAGGCATGGCACTACGACGCGCCGTTCACTCCGGTCCCGCCGAAGATCACGATACTGAGCGCCGTCACTGTCCCGCACGGCGGCGATACCATGTGGTCCAATCAGTACCTCGCGTATGAACGGCTGTCACCAGGAATGCGACGCGCGCTGGAAGGCCTCCAGGTGCGCTTTCGCGGCTCCCGCCTGGGGCGCATGCTTGGGGTGGCGGAGAAGGACATTCCGGAAGCCGTGCACCCGCTGGTCCGCACGCATCCCGAGACGGGACGTCGCGCTCTCTACATCGCGCACGACGAAAATCAGCTTGGCATTGAAGGCTGGACGCCAGACGAAAGCCGCCCGCTGCTGGACTACCTCTACCGTCATTCGACGGCCCCGGATAACATCTACAGGCACATGTGGAACGCCGGCGATGTTGTCATGTGGGACAACCGCTGCACGATGCACTACGCAGTGCACGACTACGGGTCAAAGGAGCGCGTGCTCAATCGCGTCACATTGAAGGGCGAGGTACCGGTCTGACGCGCTGCCGAAGGCCTGACGAACCCGATCGCCGCGTCCGGAGGGGCCGCTACCCGAGGCCCCTCCTTCCGCAGTCGCAATTGGGATGCCATTTGCACGGCTTGTTTTCTTTCACGCGCCGTGCGTCATCAATTGCAGTCGACAACGACCGTGCCAAGCTTGCTGCGCTCTTCTACGACAAGATGCGCCTTTGCTGTGTCACGCAACGCAAAAACACGGTCCACGGTGTGAATCGCCTGAGGGACTTCTTCCAACCACCGCGCAATGCCCTGCTGCGCGACGCGACGAACCTCGAAGGGCAGGCCCGACAGATAGAGGCCATGCAGGCTAATGTTCTTCCGGATCAGTCCGGCGAGCGGAAACGCGGCATCGGGCTCAGGCCCGATGGCATATGAGACCCAGTTGGCATGGTTTGCGGCGACTTCCAGACACAGACGGAGGTTTCCGCCTGCGTCGACATCGACGATGTGGTCCACGCCCCGCCCTCCGGTGGCTTCGCGTATCAACTCCGCGGCATCTGGCGCGGTGTAGTCGATCACCTCATCGGCACCCGCGCTTTTGGCATGTGCAGCCTTGCGCGACGAACTGACCGTGGCTAAAACGCGTGCACCGCCCCACTTGGCGAGTTGCACCGCGTAATGGCCAACAGCTCCCGCGCCGCCCGTAACAAGCACGGTCTTGCCTTCGATCGGTCCCTTGAGGAACAGGCTGCAGTAGGCAGTCATGCCTGGAATACCCAGGCATGCCCCGTGCGTGAAGTCCAAATGCTCGGGCAGAGGCGCGGTGAGCTCATGGGGAAGACAAATATATTGCGCCGCAGTGCCATATGCGCGTCCGCGCTGGCCGAAATACAGCCAGACCCGGGAGCCCACCATCCCGACGTCGACGCCGGAGCCGACTGCGTCGACCACTCCGGCGCCGTCGCTGTTGGGAACAATGCGCGGGAACTCCATGCCGTGCATGCGCCCTGCGCGCCGGTTCGCGTCAGCCGGGTTCACCGCCGACGCATGCAGCCGCACCCGAACCTCGCCCGGACCAGGCTGCGGCGTCGGCAACTCGCCGAATTGCAGTACCTCCCCGGCCGGACCCTGTCGGTCATACCAGATTGCCTTCACGGTTTGTCTCCAGTGGAATTATTTACACTTCGGCGTCAGCCGATTGACTTTAAAAGCTGGGGGGCAGCAGGAATCCGCGGCGAACGAAAGCGTTCGTTTCAGGCGGCCACCAATTGCTTGCCCGGCTTCCTGGCGCCTGCGCGCAAAGTTGGCACTTTGGTAGCGCAAGGCGTCGGTTTGGCCAGGGATTCCATTGCAACCGCGCGGATCGCGGCATCTCTCGCCTCGTCCATTCGCATTCCGACGATGGAAAGGATCAAGTCGTCATCGCGCTTGACTACGGCAGCATGCAGTCTCCGCCAGGTCTTCAGGGAGCCAGCAATGGTCTGGGGCGCGGCAACCAGTCCCAGCCGTACATAACGCAAGGTCCGCAGTGAAATGGACTGCAGCATGTCAACGAGCAGTTTGTTGCCGCAGAGGTCGACAAGCGCGAAATTCAGCAGAAAGCTCTCAACAGCATACGCATCTGCCGACTCGCCGGCGGCTTTGACAAGTCTGGGCATGTGTTCGTTGAGCACCCGCTCGAGTTCGTCCGGAACTTCTCGCACCACTTGCTCCAGCAGCGTGATATAGAGCACGTTGCGCACCTTGAAGATGTCGCGAATTTCCGCTTCGTCGGGAGCGGTGACGATGGCGCCGCGCCGGGCCTGAAACTCAACCAGCCGGTCGCGCTCCAGGATGCGCATCGCCTCTCTCACCGGAGCACGACTAACATGCAACACTTCGCTGATATCCTTCTCCAGTAACCGCTGGCCGGACTGAACCAGGTCAAGCGTAATCACCCCCGCCAGCCGGGCGGCGATCTGGTCGGGAATCGGCGCTGAGGCGCGCTCCCAGTCCTGTCCACGCAGCACCGCCTGTTCAACCGCCAGCATGAGCTGGTTCTTGGGAGTGAGAAGCGCGGAGAGGTCTGGAAGGTTTGGCGTCTTGTTTCTGCTCATGGTGTCGAATCCAGATGGACTGTCAATTCAGGCCGCCTTGCCCATGTCTTCGACCACCTTCTTGGCGTCGCCGAACACCATCATGGTCTTGTCCATGTAGAACAGCTCGTTGTCCAGGCCCGCGTAGCCCGCGGCCATCGAGCGCTTGTTCACGATGATGGTCTTGGCCTTGTAGGCCTCCAGGAT